>DGHX01000052.1:854-12388 GCA_002392835.1 Prevotella sp. UBA3837
TCTTCACTCTTCACTTCAGCAGTGGTACTCCCTCGACGGCCGCCGTCTGCAGGGCCAGCCCACACAACGCGGCATCTACGTCAGAGATGGACAGAAGGTAGTAATAAGGTAAAGAATCATGAACAGAAACTATAATTCCGAAAATAACTCACTCAAATATTTGGCCGAATGAACAGTTTTTTGTATCTTTGCAGCCGATTAAATCGTTAACTTATAACAAATTATACTAAAAATGAAAAAGCAAATCGCAACACTGACTGCCTCGGCAGCCCTTGCAGTGCTCACACTGAGCAGCTGCGCAACCGTGAGCGGCGGTGCCGCACTCACTGAGAAAGGTCCCATCGGACAGAAGGTGGGCGAGGCACAGAGCTCCTACATCCTCGGACTGTGGTCGTCGAAGGGTGAGCAGAACAACATCAAGCAGGCTGCCGAGAACGGTGGCATCAAGAAGGTGATGCAGGTGGAGTACGTGAACCAGAGCGTCCTCGGCGGACTCTTCATCAAGCGCACCACACGCGTCTACGGCGAGTAATCCCCTACAACGCGAAGGACATCCTCACAACAGCGTGCGGCGAGCAGTCTGAGAAGAAAGCCGCCGCACGCTTTGCATTTGGAATGATTAGGGAGTTAGAGGGAGTTCTCTGCAAGCAGAGCGACCAAAGGTCGAGCGCTTCGCAAGCGAAGCGAGCAAGCTCGAGACGAAACTTGAATTAAATAACAGATTATGGCACTACTGAGACGTCATTTCACACTGCTGCTCATCTGCTGTCTGCCCACACTCTGCGGGGCAGGCAGCAGCCAGCTGCATGCCGCACAGGCCACAGGCGGGCCCAACGGCTCGGGCACCTACTACATGGCCGCCGACGGAAAGAAGGGCAGAGAGCTGAAGACGGCACTCTGCCACGTCATCTACAGCCGCAATGAAGGGGGTAGCCTGAAGACAGCGTATAAAGCTCTGTGGACACACTTCCGTACCACCGACAAGAAAGGGGTCAACGCCAACGGCCAAGATCTTGTGTGGGACATGTACTCCAACAAGCGTGATTTCATCTTCGGTACCGACCAGGCCGGCAACTACAAGCAGGAGGGCGACGTCTACAACCGCGAGCACTCGTGGCCCAACAGCTGGTTCGGAGGCGAGGTGATGCCCATGTACACCGACCTGAACCACATGTACCCTACCGACGGCTTTGTGAACAGCAAGCGCAGTAACTACCCCTTCGGCGAGAACCGAGGCGAGAAATACACCTCGGCCAACGGCTTCAGCAAGCTCGGAGCTTGCACCTGGCCCGGATACAGCGGCACGGTGTTCGAACCCAACGACGAGTACAAGGGCGACTTCGCACGCACGTACTTCTACATGGTGACCTGCTACGAGGAGAAGCTCGCCGAATGGTATGACAACTACGCCGACGTGCGCCCCACCATCGACGGCACTACCTATCCCGCCCTGACCAGCTGGCAGCTCAGCATGCTCATGCACTGGGCCCAGCAGGACCCCGTCAGCGAGAAGGAGGTGAACCGCAACAACGCCGTCTACGACATACAGGAGAACCGCAACCCCTTCATCGACTACCCCGGCCTGGAGCAGTACATCTGGGGCGACAAGCAGGACGTGGTATTCCACTACGACAGCTACAACGCCGCACCCGACACCAACCCCGACATAAACAACGACGGACGCGTGACCATAGCCGACGTGGCAGCCCTCATAGCCCTGCTCAAAAACAGCAGCGGTGCCAACGGCCAGACAGGCAACGCCAACGGCCAATCAGACAAGGGTGACATCGACGCCAACGGCCAGGTGGACGCTGCCGACGTCATCATGCTGGTCAGCATCATCCTCGGCCGCGAATAGGCAGCAACAGCCCTCGCAGCGGGTCCTCACGCACGGCACCGCCTGCAAAATATTTTTTAATGCCAAAAAACCTACACTCCTACACGCGCCGCTGTGGCACAGATAGTTATGCGTGTAAGATAGTGTAGAATAGTGTAGGATGCGTGCATCCTGCATGCACGCAACGCAGGGAAAAGCCCCGACGGGGCGGCAGAGTACAGCCGGGGGTGAAACCCCCGGTACGACGGGCAGGGTAAAAGCCCCGACGGGGCTCACCAACCGCACGGACTGACCAACCGCACGGGCTCACTACTTCTAAAACCATACGGTACGAATAAAAAAGCGGCCCGGAAAATTTTGTCCCAGGGCCTGGGACAAAAAAAAGCAGGCCGCAAATATTTCTGGGAAACGCGGTAATTGTCCGGGGCATACAAATGCAATCACATTCTACACGCATCTTACACTATCTTACACCATTCTACACGCCTAACTATCTGTGCTACAGCGTCCCGTGTAAGAGTGTAGGAAATTTAGGCGCAAAAAAATTTTTATGACCATTCTGTCATCTTGTTTTCTTTTGTTTTTGAAAGCCCCACATACAATTTATTGCCGAACCGACATAATTCAGGTTAAAAACTTTTGGCATCTCGTTTTTTTGTTGTACCTTTGCCCCCATCATGAAGAGTCTATTGCTTTACATCACCTGGGACCCGTCGCTGGACGCATTCCACCTCGGCCCGCTCACCTTCCGCTGGTACTCGCTGTGCTGGCTCATCGGACTGGCACTGGCCTACATCGTAGTGAAGAAACTGTTTAAGAATCAGAAGATTCCTGACGAGAAGTTCGACCCCCTGTTCATCTACTGCTTCCTCGGCATCCTCATCGGCGCCCGACTGGGGCACTGCATCTTCTACCAGCCCGAGGACTACCTCACCTCCGTGCGCGGCTTCATAGAGATGCTGCTGCCCATACACTTCACCGACCCCGACACATGGCAGTGGAAGCTCACCGGCTACGAGGGACTGGCCAGCCACGGCGGCACCCTGGGACTGATACTGGCCCTGCTGCTCTATGTGAAGCGCAAGCAGGTGCCGCTGTGGCAGGTGCTCGACAACATCGCCATAGCCACCGGCACCACCGCCTGCTTCATCCGACTTGGAAACCTGATGAACTCGGAGATCATCGGCAACGTCACCACCGTGCCCTGGGCCTTCGAGTTCGTGCAGCGCGACGGGCTGCCCCGTCACCCCGCACAGCTCTACGAGGCCATGGCCTACCTGCTGCTCTTCGTCATCATGATCATCATCTACCGCAAGGACCGCAAGACCTTCGCCAACGGCTCCTCTTCCGTCACCACTCATCCCTCATCCGTCACCACTCACCACTCACCAGTCACCACTCACCCCTCATCAGTCACCAAGCTCGGCACCGGCTTCTATTTCGGCCTCTGCTTGACCTACATCTTCACCTTCCGTTTCTTCGTGGAGTTCCTGAAGAAGAACCAGGTGGACTTCGAGGAGGGCCTGCCCCTCGACATGGGTCAGCTGCTCAGCATTCCCTTCGTCATCATCGGCGTCTACTGCATGCTGCACGCCAGGAAGAAAAGAAGCGCAGCATAAGCACCACCCCCGGGCAGCACACGGCGAGGGAGAGCACCCCCCGGACTGCACACGGCGAGGGAGTACACCATCACCGCTGCCTCATCGAGGGGGAGCGTAACCTGCAGGGCTTCTTCACCGCCTACCTCACCATGGCCGGCTACTACCTCATCGCCCCCGAGCTGGAGCTGAGCCATGGTTACTGTGATTTCTTTTTGCTGCCCGACCTGGGTCGCTACCCCATGGTGGCCCATTCGTACATCCTGGAGCTGAAGTACCTGAAGCAGGACGCCACGCCCGAGGAGGCCGGGACGCAGTGGCAGGAGGCCGAGGCGCAGATACGCCGCTATGCCCAGGACGCTAAGCTGCGACTGCTGTGCGGCCCGACGCAGCTGCACCTCGTCGTGGCGCAGTTCCGCGGCTACCAGATGGAAAAGATTGCTGAGGTAAATGGTGTGTAGTGTGCCGTGAGAGCTACTTAATGGACAAATGCAAAAAATAACCATATTATTTGGTAATATGGAGAAAAAGCACTATCTTTGCATTTCATAAAACATGAAACGTAAAATATGAAATTAGAGAATCCCTTTCCCGAATACGGCTACTTTGGTCCGGAGTATTTCTGCGACCGTGAAAAAGAGACCGAAGCCATGGTAGAGGCACTGAAAAATGGTAGCAATGTGACGCTGATGGCTCCACGCCGAATAGGCAAGACAGGACTGATACACCATGTCTTCCAGCAGATGAAGGCCAGGGACAAGAGCGTGCAGTGCTTCTACGTCGACGTGTTCCCTACAAAGACGTTCAGCCAGATGGTACAATTCATCGCCAGCGCCGTCATGGGAAAGCTCGACAGTCCCTCAAAATCGCTCAAACGGAAACTCGACAAGTTCGTGGCAGCACTCAGGCCTACGGTGACACCCGACCCCCTCACCGGCATGCCCACCTTCAGCTTCAGCGTTGAGCCCGACAATGCTCGCGAAACACTCAGCCAGGTGTTCGAGTACATGAAAGAGTCAGCACAGCAGTGCTATCTCGCCATCGACGAGTTCCAGCAAGTCAGCTACTACAGCGAGGTGGGTGCCGATGCCTACATCCGTTCCATCATACAGTTCATCCCCAACGTCCACCTCATCTTCTCAGGCAGCCAGCAGCACCTGCTGGCAGAGATGTTCATGTCGCCAAAGCATCCCTTCTTCAACAGCTCACAAATCATGACCATCAAAGAGATTGACAGAGAAAAATACGCCGCATTCGCAAACAGCTTCTTCAAGAAACAGGGGCGCGAGATGCCACAGGAAATCTTTGACTATCTGTACAACTTAGTCGACGGACAGACATGGTACATACAGAAGATTCTCAACCGCCTGTATCGGTCACCCAAGGAAGACCTCTGCCAGGCTGCCGTCAACAGGGCCGTCAACGATATCCTGTCCGAGCAGGAAATCAACTACCAGAATAACTACCACCTGCTCACCGAGAACCAGGCTCTTCTCCTCTCGGCCATAGCGCACCAAGGCATTGTCAGCGCTCCCACCGCCCTCGACTTCATCATGCGCTACCGGCTGCCCGCCCCCAGCAGCGTCAGGCAAGCCCTCAAGTCGCTACAGGACAAGGAGTATGTCTACCAGACACCCAACGGCGACTATCTTGTCTACGACCGCTTCTTCGCACTATGGCTCAGGCGCCTGCAAGGGTAATAATTTCTAAACCAACAATGAAACATAAAAAAGAAGATAATATGTTTCTGAATTCAGGAGTCATCGTTAAGAATATGCCTGTTGTTTATACAGAACATATTTCAGTGTGATTTGTTCTATAATAAAGACAAAATCAATGCTTCAATCACTATTTTACTGCAAAATGTTCAACTCAAAGAACAAATTATAGACCAAAATGTTTTGTACATTAAACATATTTGACTATCTTTGTACCCGATAATGTAATTGAGCAAGGAAATGGAAACACTGATTAAGCGACATCTGAACAGGATGCAGGCAGTAAGACTCGATTTTGTCAGAAGCATGATGACTGAAATCGATTGGAATGATCGCCTGTTAATGATTAAGGGACAAAAGGGCGTTGGCAAGACAACGCTAATGACACAGCGCATTCTGCAGGAGTTTGGCCCCACAAACACTACAGATGTGCTGTATGCCAGTTTGGATAATATCTACTTCAGCACACATAGTCTTTTGGACTTCATCGAACGATTCCATGCACAAGGCGGGAAATATCTTTTCCTGGATGAGGTGCATAAATACAAAGGCTGGAGCCTGGAAATCAAGAATGCATACGACGAGTTTGAAGATATGCATTTCGTGCTGAGCGGCTCGTCGCTGATCAATCTTATAGATGGAGTGGCTGATTTGTCACGCCGTTGCATTACATACACCATGCAGGGTCTTTCATTTAGAGAGTACCTGCGAATGTTCTATCAGAAAGATTTTCGAAAAAGAACACTCGGGGAGATTCTGACAGACGGTAACAGCCTGTGTGCTGAGGTCAATGCACTACTGCGTCCGTTACCACTTTTTTCAGAGTATCTGCGCTACGGTTACTATCCTTTCCTAAAAGAGGGCCAAAGTAATTACTATGTACGCATTGAAAATATCGTTAACACAGTTATTGAAGTGGAACTGCCACAGATGAGGAAACTGGACATAGGCAATATCCGAAAGGTAAAATCGCTTTTGGGAATCCTTTCCTCAGGTGTTCCCTATACGGTAGATACCGTAAAGCTGTCGTCAATGGCTGAAATCTCACGAAACACATTGTTGCAGTACCTGCAGAATCTCGGTGAGGCTCGGTTGATTCAATTGCTCTATTCTGATGTTACCAACGTAAAAAGACTTCAGAAACCAGACAAGATCTATATGGAGAACACCAACATGCTACATGCCCTCACCAGCACGCAAGTTAATGAGGGTACGGAGCGCGAGGTGTTTTTCATTAACCAGTTGTCAGCAGCCCATGTAGTGGAATACAGCAAGACTTCTGCCGACTTTACCATCGATCATCAGTACACAATTGAAGTTGGCGGGCGCTCCAAGGACGGCAAGCAGATTGCAGGTGTGCTCAATAGCTTCATCGCCTCAGCCGACGAAGAGTATGTCTTGGGGAACAAAATCCCCCTCTGGCTTTTCGGTTTTTTGTATTAGAAACAGAGGTACTATTTGGATAAATAAATGAAGAATTCATAATGAAGAAGAGTATCATCCTGCTGCTGTGCTGCCTCGTGACAATGGCGGTGCAGGCGGCGAAAGTGAAGGAGAGTGAGGCACGGAACAAGGCGCAGCACTTCCTCGCGATGAGCATCGCGGCCATGACGGCCGCCGGCATCCCCTTCGACGTCTACAACCTGAAAAGACAACTCGTCCGCCGCCAGACGACCAGCACGCAGGGCCTGTCAGCAGGCTACTATGTCATCAACCAAAGGGTGGTGTTTATCACAGGCAAGATTTAGCGCATCATCTCGGGCGGAAACACCATAATGCCAGAGGCCGCGCCGTCAGTATGTGACGACGCGGCTTCCTTGTTTGTCCTTCACTACGTACAGTCCTTGCTGCGGGTGGCTGACGCGCTGCCCCGAGAGCGTGTAGTAGTGGGTGGAAGGTGACGGGTGGAGGGTGGAGGGCTGTATGGCGCTGGTGCTGCCCTTGAAGAAGAGCGAGGCATAGCCCACCACGAGGTCGGCCCAGGGTGCGTCGGCGGTGTAGAAGGTGACGACATAGCGGTCCTTGGCAGGCACCTCGAACTGGCTGTTGAGGAGCCTGCATCCCGAGAAGGAGTTAGTGGCGCTGTTGCCCACGTTGGCTGTGGGCTTGAAGGTATTTGCGAACACCTCCTGTCCGTCGACGGTCTCCACGGCGACGGTGACGGGCGAGAAGTCAGGCTGGTTCCAGTTGCACACCTTATAGCGCAGCTGGTAGGTGCCTGGCAGCAGCGTCAGCGTGGTGTTCGTGCCCTTGTCGGCATAGCGTGCGTATCCGGCGTGGTGTGCCCCGCTGACGTTGCGGGTGTACAGCCCCCAGTCGAAGTCGTGCTTTGCCCCGGTGAACTGGAAGAGTCGGCTGCCCTGCTGATAGCCTGTGGAGAATCCTGTGCGCTGCACCTCTCCGTCGCCGGTAGACCATCCTTCCGGCACGCTGCCCTCGGTGTTGAAGGTGTTGTGCATCAGGTGGTATCCTGAGGGTACTTCGATGTTGACGACAACCGATGTCTCGCCCGTCCGTCCCTCGTCGTCGGTGGCCACTGCCCTCAGCTCGTGCCTTCCCTTACCCAGTGCCTCTGCCGTACAGGTGTAGGGTGGCTCCGTGATAGTGGCCAGCAACTCTTCGCCGTCGTAGAATGCCACGCTGACCACGCGTCCGTCAGGGTCGGTAGCTGTTGCTTCGAGGGTGATGTCCTGTGCCTCGGGCACTCCGCCCATGGTGATGAAGCTGAGGTCGCCGGCGGGCTTTGTAATCTTTGGCACGGGGTCTTTCATCTGCAGTGCGTAGCGCTTGCAGAAGCGCCATATTTCTTCGCCCGTCTTCACCACGTCGTTCGACACCCAGTGTCCCTTTCCTGCCAGCTCGAGCAGCACCACCTCTACGCCGTTGTCGCCGGGTCCCCAGGTGTGCCGTGTAATATGCTGTGCCCTGTAGTTTTTCTGCACCTTGGCCGTGGTGGGGCAGTGGTTGTGGTTGATCCATGCGTTCAGGGCGCCCTGCACGCCGCTGAAGTTCACCACGTCGTCGCTGGTGCCGTGTGTGTGAATAATAGGCAGAGGCCTTACCGACGGGCTGGCCGTGGTTCCCCACATGGGGTATCCGCTAATGGGTGCGAAGGCGGCAATCTTGTCGGCCATCCTGTTCATGGCATGGTAGGTGAACATGCCTCCCATGCTGAAGCCTGAGAGGTAAACGCGGTTGGCGTCGACCTTGTACAGCCGCACCATCTCGTCGATGATGGCCTGCATGAACCGAATGTCGCGGTCGCCCGAGATGTCCCAACCCCGGTCGATACCTTCCGGGAATACGGTGACGAACTTCGCCGTGTCGGCGATGCTCTCTATCTGCAGCATGCCCTTCTGGTAGTTGGCATCCTGGTTCATGCCGTGGCAGGATATGAGCAGCGGCCTGTTCTGTCCCAGGTTCTTTGGCAGGTAGATGACGTAGCTGCGCTTCACACCGTCGACGGTGATGTCGACCGCCGCCACTGGCAGCGCCAGCAGGGCCAGCAGCAGGCAGAGAAATAGTTTTTTCATCATAGCATGGTTATACAATGTGGGTGCAAAGTTACCGAAAAAAAACGGCACATACCATTATGATATGTGTCGTTTTGTTTTCTTTTTGTAGCTTTGTGCGTAAAAGGGCGGTGTTTTCTTACTTTCCGCTGACGATGCGCTTGATGTCGCTGAGCTTGTTCAGTGCTTCCAGGGGCGTCAGGTTGTTCACGTCGAGGCCCAGTATTTCGTCGCGCACCTGGCAGAGCACGGGGTCGTCGAGCTGGAAGAAGCTGAGCTGCATGCCCTCGCGGCTGTCGGCAATGTCGCTGATGGGTCGTCCTGCCTTTCCCACCTGTGCGTTCTCGCTCTCCAACTGCTTCAGTATGACGTTGGCGCGCCTGACGATGCTGCGTGGCATGCCGGCTATCTCGGCCACGTGTATGCCGAAGCTGTGCTCCGAGCCGCCCCGCTCCAGCTTTCGCAGGAAGATGACGCGCCCGTCGACCTCCTTCACGGCGACGTTGTAGTTTTTTATGCGCGGAAAGTTCTTCTCCATCTCGTTCAGCTCGTGGTAGTGGGTGGCGAAGAGTGTGCGGGCCCTGGCCTTTGGCGTCTCGTGCAGGTATTCCACGATGGCCCATGCTATGGAGATGCCGTCGTAGGTCGACGTGCCGCGCCCCAGCTCGTCGAAGAGCACGAGCGAACGCGGTGTGACGTTGTTCAGGATGTTCGATGCCTCGGTCATCTCCACCATGAAGGTCGATTCACCCAGCGAGATGTTGTCCGATGCTCCCACACGCGTAAAAATCTTGTCCACCATTCCTATGCGTGCACTCTCTGCCGGCACGAAGCATCCCACCTGTGCCATGAGCACGATGAGTGCCGTCTGCCTGAGCAGTGCGCTCTTACCGGCCATGTTCGGTCCGGTGATGACCACTATCTGCTGGCGCTCCTGGTCGAGCAGCACGTCGTTGGGCACGTACTGCTCGTCAATGGGCAGCTCGGTCTCGATGACGGGGTGTCGGCCCTGGCGTATGTCTATGACCTCGCTTTGGTCTATGACGGGCCTAATGTATCGGTGCTCCTCGGCCGTCTTGGCAAAGGAGAGCAGGCAATCGAGCCGGGCCAGGAGCGTGGCGTTGGTCTGTATCTGCGCTATGAACTCCTGTACTGCGGCCACGAGGTTGTTGAAGAGCTGTGCCTCGAGCGAGAGGATCTTGTCCTCGGCACCCAGGATTTTCTCCTCATATTCCTTCAGCTCCTGCGTGATGTATCGCTCGGCCTGAGCCAACGTCTGCTTGCGCACCCACTCCTGGGGCACCTTGTCCTTATAGGTGTTGCGCACCTCCAGGTAGTATCCGAAGACGTTGTTGTAGCCTATCTTCAGGCTTTGTATGCCTGTCTGTTCCGCCTCGCGGTTCTGTATCTGCAGCAGGTAATCCTTTCCGCTGTAGGCTATGTGCCGCAGCTCGTCGAGCTCGGCGCTGACGCCGTCGCGGATGACGCCGCCCTTCTGCACCTGGAGGGGTGGTTCGGGGGTGAGCTCACGAGCTATGCGGTCGCGAAGGGTTTCGCAGAGCGAGAGGCGCTCGCCGATAGAGGCGATGATGGGGGCGGAAGAGGAGGGGGAAGAGGGGGAAGGGGAGTCCGCTGATGCGGCGGGCACTGCGGCTGCTGCGGAGCAGGCTTGCTTGATGACGGCCACGGCTTCGAGGGCCACGCGCAGCTGCTGCAGCTCGCGGGGAGAGATGCGGCCCACGCTGGCCTTTCCCACGATGCGCTCCAGGTCGCCCACCCGCTGCAGCTGCTCGTCGACCAGGCAGCGGAAGTCGGGCTCGCGGAAGAAATAGTCCACCACGTCGAGGCGCTCGTTGATGGGGCGCTCGTCCTTCAGGGGGAAGACGAGCCAACGGCGCAGCAGGCGTCCGCCCATGGGCGACACGGTGCGGTCCACCACGTCGAGCAGGCTCCGGCCGTCGTCCTGCATGGGCTGCAGCAGTTCCAGCGAGCGTATGGTGAACTTGTCGAGCCTTACGTATTTCTCCTCCTCTATGCGCTGTATGGCCGTGATGTGCTGCAGGTGTGTGTGCTGCGTCATCTCCAGGTACTGCAGTATGGCTCCTGCCGCCGTGGTGCCGTTTCTGAGGTGGTCTACGCCGAAGCCCTTCAGGCTCTTCACGCCGAAGTGGTGCAGCAGCTTCTGGTGAGCCGTCTGCTCGGTGTAGGCCCAGTCGTCCAGCTCATAGGTAAAGAATCGGTTTCCGAAGTATCGCTCGAAGTCGTGCTTGCGTCCTCGCTCGAAGAGCACCTCCTTCGGCTGGAAGTTGGCCAGCAGCTTCTCCACATAGTCGTAGGTGCCCTCGCCGGTGAGGAACTCTCCGGTGCTGATGTCGAGGAAGCTGACGCCGCATGCCGACTTCCCGAAGTGTACCGATGCCAGGAAATTGTTCTCCTTGTAGTTCAGCACGTTGTCGCTGAGTGCCACGCCGGGAGTGACAAGTTCTGTGATGCCTCGCTTGACGAGCGTCTTCGTGAGCTTCGGGTCCTCCAGCTGGTCGCAGATGGCCACCCGTCGTCCGGCCCGTATCAGCTTGGGCAGATAGGTGTCCAGGGCGTGGTGTGGGAATCCCGCCATCTCGTCGCCCTTGTTATATCCGTTGTTACGCTTCGTCAGCGTGATGCCCAGTATGCGGCTGGCCTCCACGGCATCGTCGCAGTAGGTCTCGTAGAAGTCGCCACAGCGGAACAGCAGCAGCGCATCGGGGTGCTTTGCCTTCAGATCGAAGAACTGCTTCATCATCGGTGTCAGCTCACCGTCTTTCTTTGCCATTTTTTTAATGCTTAATTCTTAATGCTTAATTGCCATGCGGCAGCAAATCAGGGGTTA
>DGHX01000052.1:12584-21669 GCA_002392835.1 Prevotella sp. UBA3837
CCGCCGCCCTTTCAGGGCTTTTTTAGGGCGGCAGCAAATTCTTCACTCTTCACTTTTCACTCTTCACTTTTTTCAGTTTCCATATCAGCAGGCCGATGCCTGCACCCAGGGTGGCCCCGAGGCTGTTGGCAGCGAAGTCGAGCCATTCACCCGAGCGGTTGGTGGTGCAGTAGCGCTGCATCAGCTCCAGCAGCCCGCTCATTGCTATGGGCCCCAGCCATCCCAGCAGCACCAGCTTCCATCCCTCCAGCCGGGTGTGGCAGCGGGAGTATTCAAACCATATCACGCCCACCGTGCCTCCGTACATCACCAGGTGGGTCCACTTGTCGATGAAGGGCACGTCGCTCAGCGGCGTCTCGGGCACGTCAAGGAGCAGAGAGAGATACCACACCAGGGCCAGGCAGAGCAGCGACAGGGGGTAGTGACGGAGCAGATAGAGTATTTTTTTCATTCTTTTTCGGTATAACGATGCTTCGGTATTTCGGTATTTCGGTATTTCGGTATAACGGTATAACGTTGTTTCTTTATTGCGTTATTTCTTGCGGTTGGCTGACCAGCGTGGTGGCGCCGTGGTCGAGGAGGAACTGGCGGTCGCGGAACCCCCATGTCACGCTGATGCAGGGCAGGGCGGCGTTGCGGGCCGTGAGCAGGTCCACGTCGCTGTCGCCCACGTAGACGGCGCCCGCCTTGTCGGCTCCCAGCTGTCGCAGGGCCTCTTCCACGGTGTCGGGTGCGGGCTTGCGGCGTATGCCCTCGGCCTCGTGCTCGCCGATGGCCACCTCCACCAGTCCGCTGAAGAAGTGGTGGCAGAGCTCCTGTGTGGCGGCATAGAACTTATTGCTCACCACAGCCACATGGCATCCGCGTCGGCGCAGCTCGCCGAGCATGTCGATGATGCCGTCGTAGGGAGCCGTGGTGTCGAGGGCATGCTCCAGATAGTACTGCTGAAAGGTCTGCAGCACGCTGCCGAAGAGGGGGTTCTCTTCACCGCCCGGCACGGCCTGCTGCATGAGCACGCGCACGCCGTTGCCCACGAAACGGCGCACGTCGTCGGTGCTGTGCTCTGCCATCTGGTGCTGGCGCAGCGCGTGGTTCACGGCTGTCGCCAGGTCGCCCAGCGTGTTGAGCAGGGTGCCATCCAGATCAAAGATGTATGTCATATATTGCTTCATCGCGAGTGCAAAGGTACGAAAAAACCAGTGAAGAGCCAAATAATTTTTTATTTTCATGCTGTATAGCATCGTATTATTACCTCAAAAACCCATCACCTCATAACTCATAGCGTTAATAATCGTTTAATGGTGCGGTATTTGAAAATAAATGTCTAAATTTGCACAATGAAAACCGAATACTGACAATGGAAACGACACTTATTGACAACTGCATGAAACTGGGCTTCGGCATGATGCGACTGCCCAGGACCGATGGC
The DNA here is from genome assembly GCA_002392835.1 of Prevotella sp. UBA3837. Lineage (GTDB taxonomy): Bacteria > Bacteroidota > Bacteroidia > Bacteroidales > Bacteroidaceae > Prevotella. The sequence continues at coordinate 14,014 of DGHX01000052.1, forward strand.
ACCAACCAGATTGACGTGGAGCTGACGAAGCGTATGGTGGATGCCTACATCGAGGCCGGGGGCCGCTACTTCGACACCGCCTACATCTACGAGGGTTCCGAGGAGGCCACGCGGGCAGCCCTCTGCGACCGCTATCCTCGCGAGAGCTACTACCTGGCCGACAAGCTGAACGCCTCGGACTTTGCCGCCAAGAGCGAGGAGGAGGCGAAGCGCGAGATCAGCGTGAGCCTGCAGCGTACCGGTGCCCAGTACATCGACTTCTACCTGCTGCACGGCATCGACGAGGGCAACACCGACAATTTCGAGCGCTACGGCATCTGGCAGTACATGCAGCAGCTGAAGGAGCAGGGGCTGATACGCCACTGGGGCTTCTCGTTCCACTCCACCCCCGAGCACCTGGAACAGCTGCTCACCGCTCACCCAGACGCTGAGTTCGTGCAGCTGCAGATTAACTACGCCGACTGGGACGACCCACTGATATGTGCGCGCCAGTGCTACGACATTGCCACCCGCCACGGCAAGCCCGTCATCGTGATGGAGCCTGTGAAGGGCGGCAAGCTGGCCAACCTGCCGCAGTCGGTGGGCGACCTGCTGCGCGCTGCCAACCCCGTGGCGTCAGCAGCACAGTGGGCCATACGCTTTGCCGCCTCGCTGCCCAACGTGATGATGGTGCTCAGCGGCATGTCGACGATGGAGCAGATGGAGGACAACCTGTCGTTCATGCGACACTTCCAGCCACTCACCGCCGACGAGCAGCGCGTGCTGCAGCAGGCCAACGAGGCCCTGAAGCAGTATGCCGGCATAGGCTGCACGGCCTGCCACTACTGCACCCCGGGCTGTCCGATGAACATACACATTCCCGAGATCTTCGCCGTGATGAACGTGTACAAGATGTACGGCGACCTGAAGGAGGCACGCAACGACTACGGCTGGCGCCCGGGCGGCGAGAAGGCTTCGGCCTGCATACAGTGCGGTCAGTGCGAGGGTGCCTGTCCGCAGCATCTGCCCATCATCAGCCTGCTACAGGAGGTGGTGGAGACATTGGAGGTATAAGGAGTTAAAGGAGTTAAAGGAGTTAAAGGAGTTATGACTGACTACATCATCATTGTGGCGGGCGGCAAGGGCCTGCGCATGGGCGGCGAGGTGCCCAAACAGTTTCTGCCCGTGGGCGGCATTCCGGTGCTGATGCGCACGCTGATGCGCTTCCGCCAGTACTCTGAACAACTGAACATCATCCTGGTGCTGCCGCGCGAACAGCAGGGCTACTGGCATGAGCTGTGCCGCCAGCACCAGTTCAACATCAGCTACGAGCTGGCCGACGGCGGCCGCACCCGCTTCCACTCCGTGCAGAACGGCCTGGCACTCATCCCCGACGATGCACAGGGCGTGGTGGGCGTGCACGACGGCGTGCGACCCTTCGTCTCCACAGACGTCATCGCCCGTTGCTTCAGCGAGGCCCGCAGCCAGAAGGCCGTCATACCCGTGGTGCCCGTGGTGGAGACGCTGCGCCACGTGGAGCAGGGCAACGTCTTCCGCGACGACTACCGGCTGGTGCAGACACCGCAGACCTTCGACATCCAGTTGCTGAAGGCTGCCAACCGACAGCCCTACCAAAAGACCTTCACCGACGACGCATCGGTGGTAGAGGCTTTCGGCCACAGCGTGAGCATGGTGGAGGGGAACCGCGAGAACATCAAGATTACCACTCCCTTCGACCTGCTCATGGCCGAGATGCTGGTGGGAAAGTAGTGGCTACGCAGGGTAGTCTCTTCGTTTAAAAAACAGATAAAAACCAGAAAAACAGATAAAAACCATTCCCAAAGCTTTCAGCCTGAAGTGTTTTTATCTGTTTTTCTGGTTTTTATCTGTTTTTCTAAAGCACAGCCTGCCCATACGAAATCTTGTAGAACCTAAAAAGGATTATGAAATGTGGCTCCAGTCGAAGGGCGACTGGCGCATGTCGGCGAGGTGCTTTGCCAGCGCGTAGTTCTTCGGCAGCTGCAGGGTGGAGTCCTCGTCGATGATTTGTTTTGCCATGTCGCGGGCCAGCTGCACCAGCTGTCCGTCGCGGGCTATGTCGGCTATCTTCAGGTCGAAGGCCATGCCGCTCTGCTGCGTCCCCTCCAGGTCGCCGGGTCCGCGCAGCTTCAGGTCGGCCTCGGCAATGCGGAAGCCGTCGTTGGTCTCGCACATGATGTCGATACGCTTGCGTGTGTCCTCCGATAGCTTGTAGGGTGTGACGAGAATGCAGTACGACTGGTCGGCTCCGCGCCCAACGCGCCCACGCAGCTGGTGCAGCTGCGACAGTCCGAAGCGCTGGGCATCGAGGATGACCATCACCGATGCGTTGGGCACGTTCACCCCCACCTCAATGACGGTGGTGGCAACGAGCATCTGCGTCTCGCCGCTGACGAAGCGCTGCATCTCCGCCTCCTTGTCGTGCGGCTTCATCTTGCCGTGCACCTTGCTCAGCCGAAACTCGGGGAAAGCCTGGCACAGCACCTCGAAGCCCTGCTCCAGATTCCTCAGGTCGCTCTTCTCGCTCTCCTGTATGAGGGGGAAGACGACGTAAATCTGTCGTCCCTGCTGTATCTGTCGACGCATGCCCTCATAGAGCGACGTCATGCGGCTGTCGAAGACGTGTGTGGTGCGTATGGGCTTGCGGCCTGGCGGCAGCTCGTCGATGACGCTCACGTCGAGGTCGCCATAGAGGGTCATGGCCAGCGTGCGCGGTATGGGCGTGGCCGTCATGACCAGGATGTGGGGGGCGTAGTGAAACCCTTCACCCTTTCCCCAGAGCTTCGCCCTCTGAGCCACGCCGAAGCGGTGCTGCTCGTCGATGACCACCAGTCCGAGGCTCTGGAACTGCACGGTGTCCTCAATGACGGCGTGCGTGCCCACGAGTATGTGTACGGTTCCGTCGAGCAGTCCCTGCAACACCTGCTGGCGCCGCTTGCCCTTGACGATGCCGGTGAGCAGCTCCACATGGATGGGCAGCGGGCCCAGGAAGTCGCGGATGGTCTGCAGGTGCTGCTCGGCCAGTATCTCCGTCGGTGCCATGATGCAGGCCTGATGCCCGTTGTCAATGGCTATGAGCATGGCCATGAGGGCCACGAGGGTCTTGCCGCTGCCTACGTCGCCCTGCAGCAGGCGGTTCATCTGGCGGCCCGAGGCCACGTCGGCCCTGATCTCGTGCATCACGCGTTTCTGTGCTCTTGTGAGCTCAAAGGGCAGGCAGTGGCGGTAGAAGTCGTTGAACAGCGGACCTATGCGCTGGAACACGAGGCCACGGAAGCGGCGGCGCTGCTCACTGGCATAGCGCAGGATGTTCAGCTGTACGAAGAACAGCTCCTCGAACTTCAGCCGCAGGCGGGCCTGCTCCAGCTGGCGGGCGTCGGTGGGGAAGTGAATGGCGCGCAGTGCCTCGTCGCGGCTCATCATGTTTTTCAGCACAAAGCCCTTCAGCGAGCGCACATAGGGAGGGATGGTCTCGCTGAGCGGTTCCTTCAGCTTCTCAAGTAGCGTCTTCACCAGCTTCTCGACCGAGCGGCTGCTGAAGTTCTGCTTCTTCATCTTCTCCGTGGTGTTGTAGTAGGGGCGCAGTCCAAGGCCGGCTCCCTCCGGGGGGAGGTTGTTGGGGGCTGCCTCTTCCATCTCCGGGTGCGTCACCTGTATTCGGTTGTTGAACACGCCGGGTCGGCCGAAGACGATGTACTCCTTGCCTATCTTGTAGTTCTGCTTTGCATACTTGCCGCCGTTGAACCACACCAGGTCCATCAGGCCGGAGCCGTCGGTGAAGTGTGCCACCACGCGCTCGCGCCGCGGACCCATGTCAAAGGTGTCGAAGCTCAGTATGCGGCCTTTCACCTGCACAAAGGGCATGTCGCCCGTCAGGTCGCTGATGCGGTACATCGTGGTGCGGTCCACATGCTTGTAGGGGTAGTACTGCAGCAGGTCGCCGAAGGTGTTGATGCCGAGTTCCTGACTCAGCACCTTCTTGCGGTTAGGGCCCACGCCCGGCAAGTACATGATGTCCTGCTGCAGAATGTCCATTGCACCGCAAAGGTAGCGTTTTTTTACCAATCGTGCAAGCATGCAGGCGTTTTTCTCACAATTTTTTTGCCTGTTTGGCGTTTTATCAGTAACTTTGCAACAAAACTTTTATCATGGAACGAAACAACGAGCTGCGGCTGGCATGGGACTTTGTAGAGCACACCGGGCGCAGCATCTTCCTTACAGGCAAGGCCGGAACGGGCAAGACCACGTTTCTGAAGACCGTGGTGCAGCAGTCGTGCAAGCGGCCCATCGTAGTGGCCCCCACGGGTGTGGCGGCCATCAACGCCGGCGGCGTCACCATACACTCCTTCTTCCAGCTGCCCTTCACCCCCTACGTGCCCGGCGCGAAGGTGGAGAGCAAGTTCGACTTCGGCCGCGAGAAGCGCAAGATCATCGCCTCCATGGACCTGCTCATCATCGACGAGATATCAATGGTACGCGCCGACCTGCTCGACGCCATCGACTCGGTGCTGCGCCGCTTCCGCGACCACACGCTGCCCTTCGGCGGCGTGCAGCTGTTGCTCATAGGCGACCTGGCACAGCTCACACCCGTGGTCACACCCGAGGACGAGCGCATGCTGAAGCCCTACTACGACACACCCTACTTCTTCGGCTCAAAGGCGCTGGCACAGATTGACTACGTCACCATACAGCTGGAGCACGTCTACCGACAGCAGGACACCACGTTCATTGACATCCTGAACGAGGTGCGGAACGGACACCCCTCGACACAGGCGCTCGAGCGCCTGAACAGCAGGGTGACAGGGCTGCAGGCTACGCTGGCCTCCCCCGGTTCGGGCAGCCTGCCCATCCGGCTGACCACCCACAACCAACTGGCTAACTTCTACAACGAGTCCGAGCTGCAGAAGCTCACGGGCCGCGCCTTCCACTTCCAGGCACAGGTGAAGGGCACCTTCCCCGACTACTCATACCCCACGGCCCAGACGCTCACGCTGAAGCTGGGCGCACAGGTGATGTTCGTCAAGAACGACCCCTCGGGCCAGCACCGCTACTACAACGGGCGCATAGGCAGCGTCACCTACGTAGACCAGAACAAGGTGCTGGTGCTGTGCGAAGGCGACAAAGAGGCCATCGAGGTGGAGCCGCTGGAATGGGAGAACACCCGCTACACGCTGAACGAGCGCACACGCGAGATAGAGAGCGACGTGGTGGGCACCTTCCGACAGCTGCCCCTGCGGCTGGCCTGGGCCATCACCATACACAAGAGCCAGGGCCTGACCTTCGAACATGCCATCATCGACGCCAACCAGTCGTTTGCACCAGGACAGGTGTACGTGGCACTGAGCCGATGCCGGACACTCGAGGGACTGCAGCTGGCAGCACCGCTGCAGCCACAGTCCATCATCAACGACCAGCGCGTGGACAGCTACATAGCACAGCAGGAGAACGAGGCAGCACGCAGCATCAGCAACCTGCCTACGCTGAAGCAGGAGTACGAGCGACACCTGCTGCTGCAGCTGTTCGACTTCCGTCAGATTGTCTATCTCGAAGAGAGCATGGTGCGCATCTTCGCCGAATACTTCTACCACAGCCACGCGTCGCTGAAGCAGCTGCACGACCAGACGCTGCTTGCACTGCAGCAGCAGCTCATAGCCGTGGCCGACAAGTGGCAGCAGCTGATACAGGGCATGACCATCGACCAGCTGCACGCCGCCGACTTCCTGGAGCGGGTGAAGCGCAGCGCCGAGTACTTCGCCACCACCCTCAGCAACCTTTTAGAGAAGCCACTGCGGCTGACCGCCGAGGTGAAGAGCAACAACAAGCAGGCCACACGCCGACTGGAGAACACCCTGCCCGACCTGCGGCAGGCGTGGCTCGCGCGCCGCTTCCTCCTCACCGGCATAGCCCAGGAGGGCTTCACCGTGGCCGGATACCTGCACGAGAAGCAGATGAGCATGCTTGACGCACTGGATGAAGACACGCTGAAAAAGAAACAGCAGCGAAAGCCGAAGGTAGCAAAGGAAACAAAACCCAAGGAGGCGAAGCCCAAGACCTGGGAGGTGAGCCTGCAGATGTACCAGCAAGGCATGAAGCCCGAACAGATAGCCAAGGAGCGCGAGCTGACCATAGACACCATCATGGGCCATCTGGTGCGATATACTGACTCAGGGCAGGTGGCGTTCAGCGCACTGGTGCCCCCCGACCACGAGCAAGCCATCCGTCGCGTCATCAGCAGGGTGGGCACAGCAGAAAACAGCGCCACACCCATCAAGGCACTCTGTCCGCCAGAGGTCACATACACAGAAGTACGGCTTGTCATGAATAAGATGAAACGGCAGTAAAAAACTGTGGATAAACCTGTGGATAACTTGGGCAAAATGCGGTGCATAAACATAGCGACATATACACACAGGGCAAAACAACAGGGTTATTACAACATAATACTGAAGTTTTCCGCCGTTTTTTGCTGAAAAATAATATAAACTTAGTAAATTTGCACCGAAAAAGGAAATTGTGGATAAACGCAGTAAGTGACAACATATCAGAAGGAAACAATTCACACACATTATTCATAACTGCCCAACCACGGGTGGATAATGAAATGAGCAAGAAAATGACGGGAAAGTTATCAACGTATCAACACCACATCATACTCTATCATTTTATTTCTCTTTAAAAAAAAGAAAAAAGAAAATATAAAAATGTCATGTTGAAAAAGGAATGGATTGAGCAGGGCTACATCGATGAGCCCATAGACCTGAAGGCCGAGATACGGCGTCTGTGCAAGGAGAAGGACGCCATCATCCTGGCACACTACTACACCACGGGCGACATTCAGGAGGTGGCCGACTTCGTGGGCGACTCGCTGGCGCTGGCGCGCAAGGCCGCGCAGACCAGCGCACGCATCATGGTCATGGCCGGCGTGCACTTCATGGCCGAGACGTGCAAGCTGCTCTCGCCTGAGAAGACAGTGCTCTGCCCCGACCTGAACGCCGGCTGCTCGCTGGCCGACTCGTGCAGCGCCGACGACCTGAAGCGCTTCAAGGACGAGCACCCGGGCTGCATGGTCGTCAGCTATGTGAACACCACGGCTGCCGTGAAGGCACTCACCGACGTGGTGGTGACCAGCGGCAACGCCAAGCGGGTGGTGGACCAGCTGCCGAAGGACGCACAGATCATCTTCGGGCCCGACTATAACCTGGGAAACTATATTAACAGTGTCACCGGACGGCAGATGCTGCTCTGGCAGGGCGGATGCCATGTGCACGAGCGCTTCTCGGTCAGCGAGATAGCACGGCTGAAGCAGCAGTACCCACAGGCAGTGGTCATGGCCCACTTAGAGTGCAAGGGACCGGTGCTGGCCATGGCCGACGTGAAAGGCTCCACCGCCGACATGCTGCGCTATGCACAGCAGAGCCAGCAACAGCAGTTCATAGTGGCCACCGAGGCCGGCATCCTGCATGAGCTGCAGCGCACCTGTCCCGACAAGCAGTTCATTCCCGTGCCGCCGGAGGTGAGCGAGGGTGGGGTGGGGTGCTCGTGCAACGAGTGCCAGTACATGAAGATGAACACGCTGCTGAAGATATACAACTGTCTGAAATACGAGTGGCCGAAGGTGGAGATAGACCCCGACATAGC
>DGHX01000137.1 GCA_002392835.1 Prevotella sp. UBA3837
ATGTTGTAGTTGTGCCATCCCTGTGCGTTCACGTCGTCGATTTCCATCTGGCGGTCGTAGCCGTTGAGGCCGAGCAGGCAGGTGAGCGGCATCACCATGGTCTCATGGCCGAAACGCAGCGTGGCGCCGGGGGCGTCGAGCTGCAGGCAGGAGTCTGCCTGATGGATGATGTTGCGCAGCAGGTTGCGCTGTGAGAAGGGCTGCACGCCGCCGCTCAGCGACGACGGACCGTAGGTGATGTACCACCACGCGTTGTTCTGTTGCCAGAACTCATACAGCTCTTCCTTTGTGAACACGTCGTAGAGCGTGATCTCCTTGCGCTTCTCTGTGCTCTGCAGGTTGCTCGCATGCTTGAAAAGGAGGCTCACCAGACGCTCGCCGTCCACGTCGTATTTGGCGTAGTCGGCATCGCTGAACAGTCGCGCCAGCACCGCCTCGTAGGGGTTGTGCTTCGCCTTGTAGGCGTCGAACATCATCCGCGCCCGCTGAGGGAACTTCATGGCGTCGAGCTTTTTGTCGGGCTGGTTCATGTAGTACATGTCGTGTTCCGACGCGTCGTGGGTGATGCGCAGCCGCGGGTTCTTGATGAGAAGCTCCTGCAGCTCGTTCTCCATCGACAGAATGCAGCGAATGACCACCGTACTCTTGGCGTCGATGCACACATCTCCGGCGAACACCTGCGGGAATCTTTCGTACATGCGGCGCGCAATCTGCCGGTGCTGCTCGGCACCCAGCGGCGACAGTTCGCCCGTGCGCTTCCTGCTCTCCTCGCGTATCTGTCGCATGCGGCCGAGCACGTCGTGGCCCAATGCTGTCAGCTTGCCCAGACTGTCGGCACGTTGCAGTGTCGCGAGGGGCCAGTCGTAGTCGGTGTCACCAATCAGATAGCGCGACCCGTGTCGCCCGTAGTGGCTCAGATAGAAAGGCTCGTAGCCCCGCGGAGCCTTCGTCAGCGCCTTCTGAGGGCCACGGTAGGCCACATAGTTACTGCCCGACAGCGCCGGGTTGGCCATCACTTCCTCGCGCGCCTCCTGCGCCGTCGCGGCCAACGAGCCGGCAACAATCATCAGCACAAAAAATGTCTTTCTCATATCGATTCTCAATCGTGATTCGTAATTGTCGATGCAAATGTACACAAAAATCGTGATTTCAGAGCCATTCACCTTCAGAAAAAGTGCTATTAGAGTTTGAAAAACAGATGGACAAAGAACAAAAGCACCCACATTTAGCTGTTTTATTCGAGTTTCGGAATTTCAGGAGTTCAGGAGTTCTCTGCAAGCAGAGCGTCCAAGGCCTGATGTCCTTGGCCGAGCGCAGGAGTTACAGGAGTTGCAGACGTTACTTTAAGTGCGATTCATTAAATGGAGCAAATAAAACTAACGTCTGTAACTCCTGCGCTCGGCCAAGGACATCAGGCCTTGGACGCTCTGCTTGCAGAGAACTCCTGAACATCCGAAACTTGAACTGCGGATAGATGGTTACATCAAACGGGCCACTCAAATACTGAATGCTGAGTGAGGTCCGCTTTCATTTTCAACAGCTTTTCGCAGAATATGGAAAAGCGAATCTTCCAAAAGAAAAGTAAGAAATGATGAATGGGCTACCATGTTTCGCAGCAACTAATCCGCCAGTTTTATTCAGTTTTTCCGCCAGTTTTTTGTCGTTAAACTGGCAGTTTTTTGAAACAAATCCATTGGTTTTGTTCAACGATTCCATTGATTTCGTTGAACGATTCCATTGAGATTGTTGGACGAATCCAATGGATTCGTTTACAAAAACTGGCGGTTTTGGCGGGCAATAATGTCTGAAAAGGCGGGAGGAATTGGTAAAACAGAAGCAGGAGGCTGGGCTTTCGGGCCTGGCCTCCTGCTGTTTCTGGGTGTCAACGCTGATTTCTTTTGGCGTTTGTGTTGCCCGTAAACCGCGGGCGGGGCGGCTCATTCCGTGGCGTCAAGCAGGATGAAGGCGGCCCAGAATTCGGGCTTGTCGTATTTGCCTCCCTCGCACTGGCGGAGGTGTTGCTGCGCGGCGATGAAGGCCTGACGCTTGGACTGTCCGGCGGTGAGGTTGCGATAGAACTCGGTCATGAGCAGCTGTGTGGCGTGGTCGTCCACTTTCCAGAGGCTCATGAGAAGCGTTTTCGCGCCCGCCTTCTTGAATCCTCGCTGCAGTCCGAACACGCCGTCGCCGGTGATTTTTCCGAGAGCGGTCTGGCAGGCCGACAGAACGACGAGGTCAGTGTGGCGCAGGTCGAGTAGCGAAAGCTCGCGCGCGGTGAGCACACCGTCGTCTTGCGATTGCGGAATGTCTATGCCGTTGAACACGTTGTTGGCGCCCGCGAAGAGCAGTCCCGACCGAGTGAGCGCCTTGTCTTCCTGCGGTGCCGAGCCTTCGCTGAAGGCCTGCATGAACGACAGCATGCCTTCCGACGACTTCTGGCTCTCGGGCCAGTAGAATCCGTGGGTGGCGATGTGGAGCGTGGTGAGGGGTTTTCCCGAGAGGTTCTTGAAGGTTTCCTCGGTGCCCGCCATTTCGGTGTAGAGCCGGCACGATGCTGTCTGCCGGGAAATGGTCTTGTCGATGGCCTCCACCTCGCGGAGCGTTCCCTCCAGATAGGTCACCCCCGATCGCATGCCAAGGCTGTCGGCCAGCAGGTGGTTGCGGAAGGCCTCCACGGCGTCTATGCTGCGCGTGGCGTTGTTGCGTCGGTTCTCCTCGCTGAGGCTCTCGGGGTCGGCATCGTATTCCAGTCCGCCATAGAGCACGGCTCGCCATTCGGTGGGGTGCGTCTTCTGGAACACCACCTCGCGCGTCGACGACAGGCGGTACATGGCATACTGGCTGGCCATGGTGGCGCCGTCGGCATTGACGGGCAGATATTCAATGGCGATGTTGTGGAGTTCGCCAGCTGGTGCGAAGTAGATGTTCTTGGTGACTGGCAGGATGCTCATCTTTCGCCAGATGAGGTCGTAGAGGCGCGTGGTGGTGTAGTAGTCTTTGGCGGGAATGGCGGCCAGTTCGTCGTCGGTGAAGAGACCGACGAGCTGCGGTTTCTCCGACCATGGGAACA
>DGHX01000113.1 GCA_002392835.1 Prevotella sp. UBA3837
ACGGCGTGGGCAAGACCACCACCATAGGCAAGCTGGCCTGGCAGTTCAAACAGGCCGGCAAGAAGGTGTACCTGGGGGCTGCCGACACGTTCCGGGCCGCTGCCGTGGAGCAGATCAGCATCTGGGGCGAGCGCGCCGGAGTGACCGTGGTGAAACAGCAGATGGGCAGCGACCCCGCCAGCGTGGCCTTCGACACGCTGCAGAGCGCCAAAGCCAACGGTGCCGACGTAGTGATCATCGACACCGCAGGGCGACTGCACAATAAGGTGGGACTGATGAACGAGCTGAAGAAGATAAAAGACGTGATGAAGAAGGTGCTGCCCCAGGCCCCCGATGAGGTGCTGCTGGTACTTGACGGCTCGACAGGACAGAACGCTTTCGAGCAGGCAAAACAGTTCGCGGCAGTCACACAGATAACAAGCCTGGCCATCACCAAGCTTGACGGAACGGCAAAGGGAGGAGTGGTCATCGGCATCAGCGACCAGCTGAAGGTGCCTGTGAAATACATAGGACTGGGCGAGGGAATGGAAGACCTGCAGCTCTTCGACCGCAGGGAATTCGTCGATTCGCTGTTCAAGAACTCAGGCTCCCTACATTAAAGGGGAAAGGCTGAGCAAGCGCACCTGAGCGGCAGAACGAAAGACAGCACACACCAGCAATAGGGTGGGGAGCGTCTGCCGTCTCCGGACAGTTATAGAGTAAAAAGCAAAGAGTTAGACATTTTGAAGACTATTGACTTTATATCATTAGGTTGCTCGAAGAATCTTGTCGATTCCGAGGTGCTGATGAGTCTCTGCCAGGCTCACGGCTACCATGTGACCCATGACAGTTCCGACCCGGAGGGCGAGATTGCCGTGGTGAATACGTGTGGATTCATAGCCGACGCCAAGGAGGAGAGCATCAATACCATACTGGAACTCGTACAGGCAAAGAACGAGGGCAGGCTGAAGCAGCTCTACGTCATGGGATGCCTGTCGGAGCGCTACCTGCACGACCTGGAGCAGGAGATACCAGAGGTGGACGGATGGTACGGCAAGTTCAACTTTAAACAGCTCATAGAAGACTTACAATCCAAAGAATCCCAAGACAGTAGAACTATAGAAGCCCCCTCAGGGGCCGTAGGGGAGGCTTCGGGGGCTTTGCGCTACCTCACCACCCCGCGCCATTACGCCTATCTGAAAATCAGCGAGGGCTGCGACCGCCAGTGTGCCTACTGCGCCATACCGCTGATGACGGGGCACCACCGCAGCCGCCTCATGGAGGAGATTCTCAACGAGGTGCGCTGGCTGGTGAGCCAGGGAGTGAAGGAACTGCAGGTCATAGCACAGGAGCTGACCTACTATGGCATCGACCTCTACGGTGAACAGCGCATAGCACAGCTTGTGGAGCAGATGGCACAGGTGCCGGGCATAGAGTGGATACGCCTGCACTACGCCTACCCCACACACTTCCCCTGGGAGCTCCTCAGGGTGATGCGCGAGCAACCGAAAGTGTGCCGATACCTCGACGTGGCCCTGCAGCACATCAGCGACAATATGTTGCAGCGCATGCGCCGGAACATCACCAAAGAGCAGACGCTGCAGTTCATAGAGCGTGTGCGCCGCGAGGTGCCGGGCATACACCTGCGCACCACGCTGATGGTAGGATTCCCCGGCGAGACCGACGACGACTTCCAGCAGCTGATGGACTTCATACGCCAGGCACGCTTCGAGCGCATGGGAGCTTTCGCTTATAGTGAGGAAGAGGGCACATACGCCGCAGAACACTATGCCGACGACGTGTCGCCTGAGGTGAAGCAACGGCGACTGGACCGGCTGATGCGGTTGCAGCAGAACATCAGCGCAGAGATAGAGGCACAGAAGGTAGGACAGACCATGAAGGTCATCATCGACCGGCGCGAGGGCGACTACTACATAGGTCGAACAGAGTTCTGCTCGCCAGAGGTAGACCCCGAAGTGCTCATAGCTTGCGGAAAGCAGAAGCTGAAAGCAGGACAGATGTATAATGTATTGATAACCGGGGCCGAGGAGTTCGACCTCTATGGAGAAGTAAGCCAATGAACAACAAGGACTTCATAGCCGAAGTGGCACAGATGAACGGGATGAGAACCGCAGACGTGCAGCAGATGATGAACTCGCTGTACGATGCCATGGGCGACAGCTTCATGGAGGGACTGCCCGTGCAGCTGCCTAACTTCGGCACATTCGAGGTGAAGAAGCGCATGGAGCGTATCATGATTAATCCCGCCAATGGGCAGCGAATGCTGGTGCCGCCAAAGCTCACACTGTCGTTCAAGCCTTCGGTGCTGGTGAAGGACAAAATAAGGAAAGGAGGAAAAGGCAATGGGTAGGCTCTCGCAAAACGACCTGGCCGCCGTGCTCACCCAGAAACACGGGCTTAGCCGCAAACAGGCGCTGCAGTTCGTGAACAGCATAGCCACAGTCATCATGAACGGACTGGAACGCGACCGTCTGGTGAAGGTGAGGAGGCTGGGAACGTTCAAGATAGTTGACGTGGACACACGCGAGAGCGTGAACGTGAACACCGGCGAGCGACTCATCATCGACGGCCACTCGAAGTTGGCTTTCCTGCCCGATGCCGCCATGAAGGAACTGGTGAACAAGCCATTCTCGATGTTTGACACCGTGGTGCTGAACGACGACGTAGACTTCAGTGAGTCTGCCGGCAGCGACACAACAACTGCAGCCCAAGGTGTGGATGACATAGCTACGATGGCCCTCAGCGATGCTGACGAAGAACCGGTGGAGATGTTGCTGCCCGATGAGGATGATGATACCGAACCCATGGAACAGGACCCCGAAGAGGAGACTGAGCCCGTTGTGGAGGAAGCAGCAGAGAACATAGTCCCCGTCGTGGAGAACGCAGCGGAGAGCATAGAACCCGTCGTGGAGGAAACTGTACCTGAGGTAATACCTGTGCCTGAGTCGAATGCAGTGCCTGAGAAGGAAGAACCAGAGACTGAGGAAGAACCAAAGGCTGAGGAAGAGCCCGAGCCTGAAAATCTTGCGCTTGTCGATACGGAAGCCATGGCAGACGAGCCTGCGGGTGCTGCTTGCTGCATCCGCTCGGCATGGAAGCTGTGGCTGCCCATCACTATCCTGGCACTCGTGGCTGGCTTCGGTGCCGGATTCTTCACTGCCAGATACTGCTGCCCTGACAGCAGCCAGCCCCAGACAGAGGCACAGCAAACAGCACCAGCAGTGGTGGCAGCTGTGCCCACCGACAGCACCGCTGCCAGCACGGCTCAGCCCACTGACACCATTACACCCGCCGGCACTACGGCACAAGCCGACACCGCTATGCAAGCCGAGCCACAGCAGGCCGAAGCGGCAGAACCCGAATGGGAGAAATATAATAATATGGACGTGCGCACACGCGACGGAGCATACTTCATCATGGGCTTCGACCGTAACGAGACGGTGCGAGAGGGCGACAACACACGCCTCATAGCCCGACGGATTTTCGGAGGCACTGACATGGCCTGCTACATCGAGGTGTACAACGGCATCAGCGCCGACACCGAGCTGCAGCCTGGAACGCAGCTGAAGATACCGCGCATAGAACTGAAGAAAATAGTTAGAAAGAGACTAAAAAAACAAAATAATAAAGAATAAAACTACAACACATTCTACACAATGGCAGAGAATATTGACATCCGAGAACTCAACATCCGGATAGAGCAGCAAAGCTCGTTCATCACTAACCTCACGGCTGGCATGGACCAGGTCATCGTGGGACAGAAGCATCTGGTCGACTCACTGCTGATAGGACTGCTCAGCGATGGTAACATACTACTCGAAGGCGTGCCCGGACTGGCCAAGACACTGGCCATCAACACACTGGCAAGGCTTATCGACGCCAGCTTCAGCCGCATACAGTTCACGCCCGACCTGCTGCCTGCCGACGTCACCGGCACCATGATATACTCGCAGAAGGATGAGAAATTCCTCGTCAAGCAGGGCCCCGTCTTCGCCAACTTCGTGCTCGCCGACGAAATAAACCGTGCTCCGGCAAAGGTGCAGAGCGCACTGCTCGAGGCCATGCAGGAGAAACAGGTCACCATAGGCAGCCAGACCTTCGACCTGCCCGCACCCTTCATGGTCATGGCTACACAGAACCCCATTGAGCAGGAGGGAACCTACCCGCTGCCCGAGGCACAGGTGGACCGATTCATGCTGAAGGTGGTCATCGACTATCCCACCATCGACGAGGAGAAGAAAATCATACGCGAGAACATCAGCGGCAACGGACTGCCGCAGGTGAAGCCCGTCACCACCATTGACGACATACTGCGTGCACGCAAGGTGGTGAACGAGGTGTACATCGACGAGAAGATAGAGCAGTATGTGGCCGACATCGTCTTTGCCACACGCTACCCCGACCGCTACGGGCTGAAGGAGCTGAAGGAGATGATAGCCTTCGGAGGCTCGCCTCGTGCCAGCATCAACCTGGCCAAGGCAGCACGGGCCTATGCCTTCATCAAGCGCCGCGGATACGTGGTGCCCGAGGATGTCAGGGCCGTGGCACACGACGTGCTGCGCCACCGCATAGGGCTGACCTATGAGGCTGAGGCCAGCAACGTCAGCAGCGAGGAGATAGTGAGCAAGATCATCAATAAGGTAGAGGTGCCCTGAAGAATCCCCCTGACTTAGGAAAACTCTGAGATGGAAACATCGGAAATCATCAAAAAGGTAAGGAAGATTGAGATCAAGACTCGTGGCCTGAGCTCGAACATCTTCGCCGGACAGTACCACACTGCCTTCAAAGGACGTGGCATGGCTTTCAGCGAGGTGAGGGAGTATCAGTACGGCGATGATGTGCGCGATATCGACTGGAACGTAACTGCCCGATTCAACAGACCTTATGTAAAGGTGTTTGAAGAAGAGCGTGAGCTGACCGTGATGCTGCTCATCGACGTCAGCGGATCGCTCGACTTCGGCACACGACAGCAGATGAAACGCGACATGGCCGTGGAGATAGCTGCCACGCTGGCATTCTCAGCCATAGAGAATAACGACAAGATCGGCGTGGTGTTCTTCTCGGACAAGATTGAGAAGTATATACCCCCCAAGAAGGGGCGAAAGCACATACTCTACATCATCCGCGAGATGCTCGACTTCCACCCCGAGAGCCGTAAGACCGACGTAGCAGGCGCCCTGGAGTTCCTCACCGGTGTGGCCAAGCGCCGATGCACGGCATTCATACTGAGCGACTTCTATGTGCGCCAGAGCTTCTTGCAGCAGCTCACCATTGCCAACCGCAAGCACGACGTATGTGCCATACAGGTCTATGACCGGCGGGCAACAGAGCTGCCCAAGGTGGGACTGATGAAGGTGGTCGACGCCGAGACGGGCTACGAGCAGTATGTAGACACCAGCAGCCGCAAGGTGCGGCAGGCATACCAGCAGTACTGGCTGGACAGGCAGCGCGACCTGAAGGAAACGTTTGCCAAGAGTGGCGTAGACAGCGTGAGCATCGCCACCGACGATGACTATGTGAAGCAGCTCATGATGCTGTTCAAGCTGCGCGCTTAGTGTGATAATATTTTGATAATGAAGACAATGAAAGCTGTTCATTATAGCAATGGATTTATCTTGGCTCTGGCATTCATGGCCGTGGCACTCATGCCCTGTAGCCGTGTGCAGGCACAGCGGGTGGAGGCTGAAATAAGCAGCATGGAGATGCTCGTGGGCGAGCAGGTGGCCATTACCGTCACGGCATACGCCAGCGATACGGCCAAGGTGGAGTTCCCACGCAAGCTGCTGCTGCCCACCGACATCGAGGTGCTCGAAGCCGTGGAGGAGCCGGCGGTCAGCGAGGGAGCAGGCAACATGCGCCACCGCTGCAGCTATGTGCTCACATCGTTTGCCGACACACTCTACCCCATACCGCCCATCCCGGTGCGCATCAGCGGAAAGGAATACGAGACCAAGCCCCTGGCGCTGCGCGTCTTCACCGTCGACGTGGATACCACCAACCTGGAGAAATATTATGGGCCGAAGGACGTACAGACGCAGCCCATGAGCTGGGCAGACGACGGGTGGGGCACACCCTTCGCACTCAGCATCGTGCTCGTAGTTCTGCTGCTCATCGGTGCCGTGCTGTTCGACCGCCTGAAGAGCAACAAGCCCATCATGGCCCGCATACGCATCATCAAGCGAGTGCCGCCTCACCAGAAGGCCATGAAGGCCATCGATGAAATCAAGCAGGAACGCATGGTGACAGCTGAAGACCCCAAGGAGTACTACACCCGTCTGACTGACACGCTGCGCCAGTACATCAACGAGCGCTATGGCTTCAACGCCATGGAGATGACCAGCAGCGAAATCATAGAACGGCTGATGAGCACCGACGACCCCAAGTCGCTCGACGAGCTGCGACAGCTGTTTACGACTGCCGACCTGGTGAAGTTTGCCAAGTACTCGACCATGATCAACGAGAACGATGCCAACCTGGTGAGCGCTATTGACTTCATCAACCAGACGAAGCAGGAGAACGTGCCTACCGAGGAGGTGGTGAAGCCCGAGCTTACCGAACAGCAGCAGCAGTCGCGCAAGCTGCGACGCGTGCTCATCGTGGCACTGGCGCTCATCGGCGTGGCCTCAGTAGCCCTGCTGGCCTACATCGGATGGTTCATGTACGACTTACTGTTATATTAAAGACATTATGTTCGACGTAGAATTTGCAAATAAAGAATACCTGTTCCTGCTCTTGCTCATCATACCTTATATATTATGGTATGTGATGTTCCGCAAGAAGACAGAGCCGACCATACGCATGGCTGACACCTTTGCCCTGCAACGGGCGCAGCGTAGCTGGCGCGTGTGGCTCATGCCCGTGTTGCCCGTGCTGCGCGTGCTGGCCTTCACGCTCCTGGTGCTGGCCATGGCACGTCCGCAGACGCACAACTCCTGGGAGGAAGAGACCATTGAGGGTATCGACATCATGCTGGCCATCGACGTGTCGTCCTCGATGCTCTCGCAGGACATGCAGCCCGAGCCCAACCGTATTGAGGCGGCCAAGAAGGTGGCGGCGGAGTTCATTGCCGACCGCACCAACGACAACATCGGACTGACCATCTTTGCCGGCGAGGCCTTCACCCAGTGCCCCATGACCATCGACCACTCGTCGCTGCTGGCATTGCTGCAGCGCTGCAGCGACTATGTGGGCAGCGGCGCCATCGTTGACATGACGGCCATCGGCATGGGACTGGCCAGCGCCGTGAGCCGACTGAAGGACTCTAAGGCCAAGAGCCGTGTCGTCATACTCCTCACCGACGGCAGTAACAACTATGGCGAGATATCGCCCCTCACCGCCGCCGACATGGCCCGCGGGCTGGGCATACGCGTCTACACCATCGGCGTGGGGGCTGCAGGCTCGGCTATGAGGCCCGTCACCGTGGGCGGCGTTACGCAGCAGCTGCTCCTGCCTAACGAAATCGATGAGGAGACCCTCACGAAGATAGCAAAGGCCACCAACGGACGGTACTACCGCGCCACCAACACCGAGGAGCTGCGACAGATATACGGCGACATCGACCGGCTGGAGAAGTCGAAGCTCGACGTACAGCGCTACAGCAAGGTGCACGACGTCTACCAGTACCTGGTGCTGGGAGCCATCATCGCGCTGCTGCTCGAGATACTGCTCCGCATCACCGTGTTCAGGAGAATACCGTGAGAGTCGTTTCATTCAAGAACGATATACTGAAATACCGAAATACGTAATGTCGTTAAGTGTTAAGAGATAAGTCATGTTCAGATTTGAAGACCCAAAATATCTGTATCTGCTGGCTGTGGTTGTAGTGCTGGCGCTGTTGCGTCTGCTCACCAACCGCATTCAGAAGGCACGGCTGCGCCGCTTCGGCGATCCCGACCTGGTGCGCCAGCTCATGCCCTTAGTGTCGCGATGGCGCCCCGGCGTGAAGTTCTGGCTGCTGGCCGGTGCACTGGCCATGCTCATCGTCATGCTGGCCCGCCCGCAGTTCGGCAAGACCATCAGCCAGAAGCAAAAGGCCGGCATCGAGGCCGTCATCGCTGTCGACGTGAGCAACTCCATGCGGGCTGAAGACCGCGATGCCGACAACCCCAGCGGCATGAGCCGACTGGACCGAGCCAAGCTGCTCATCGGAAAACTCATCGACCAGTTCACCAACGACAGGGTGGGGCTCATCGTCTATGCCGGCGATGCCTTCATCCAGCTGCCCATCACCAGCGACTTCGTCTCGGCCAAGATGTTCCTGCAGAGCATCGACCCGACGATGGTGCGCAACCAGGGCACCGACATCGCTGCCGCCATTCGCACGGCAGGCATGTGCTTCACGCAGCGCGAGAACGTGGGCAAGGCCATCATCGTCATCACCGACGGCGAAGACCATGAGGGCGCTGCCGTCGAGGCTGCACAGCAGGCACACGACGAGGGGCGCACCGTCTACATGCTCGGCATAGGATCAGCGAAGGGAGCCCCCGTGCCCGATCCGACAACAGGCGACTACATGATTGACAACACCGGCGAGCGTGTCATGTCGGTACTGAACGAGCAGATGTGCCGCGAGGTGGCGCAGGCCGGAGGCGGAGCCTACATACACGTCACCAACAACGCCACGGCGCAACGGCAGCTGGAGGAAGCCCTCGACAAGCTGGAGAAGGCCGAGTCGACACTCTACAGCGACTTCGACGAGCAGTTCCAGGCCGTGGGCATCATCGCCCTGCTGCTGCTGGTGGCCGAAGTGCTGTTGCTCGACCGTAAGAACCCCCGGCTAAGGAAATTAAAACTATTCAAGCGATGAATATAAAGCATATCATACTCTGCCTGCTGGGCATTGTCTGCATGTCCACGGCCATGGCTCAGGACGTCAGGCAGATGCGCCGCCACGTCAGGCGCGGCAACCGCATGATGCACACCGGCATGCTCGACAAGGCCTACGAGGAATACCGCAAGGCCTACGAGGCTGACAGCAGCAGCTCGCTGGTGAACTACAACCTGGCTCGCTCCATGTTTCCTAAAGAATGGAAAATCATGAAGGCCGATGCCGCTGCCGACTCCACCATGCTGCGCTATTTCAGCAACGCTGGCAAGGAGCAGGCCGAGCCGAATCCCCTGCGCCGTTCCATGGCCTATCACAACATGGGCGTCATTCACCAGATACGGGCCAACCAGAGCAGTGACCAGCAGAAGACGCAGCAGCTGCAGCAGGCCATAGAGGCCTACAAGCAGGCCCTGCGCCTGAACCCTCACGACGACGAGGCCCGCTACAACCTGGTGCTCTGCCAGCGCCAGCTGCCTAAAGGTGGCGGCAATGACAACAACCAGAACCAGCAGAACCAGGACGACCAGCAGCAACAGCAGCAGGAACAGCAACAGCAGCAACAACAGCAGCAGCAAGAACAACAACAGCAACAGGAGCAGCAACAGCAGCAGCCTCAGGACCAGCAGATGATAGAACAGCTGCTCAATGCCGCCGAACAGCGTGAGAAACAGACGCGCCGCAAGATTGATGAGCAGCGACAGCAGCAGCCCGCACGGCGCCGCAGTAACGAAAAGAACTGGTAATATGAATCGTAAAGTACTCTATATATTACTCGTCTTCTGCACCATGGCGCTTCGGGCCTGGCCGCAGAAGTATACCCTCACCGGACAGGTCGACCCCGTGGTGCATGTGGGCGAGAACTTCAAACTGCGCTATCAGGTCAACACCACCGATGCGCGCAACTTCACCCTCGGCCAGATTCCAGATGGCATCGACGTGCTCATAGGCCCCAGCCAGTCAACGAGCATCAGCACCGTCATGGTCAACGGCTCTACCACGACCAATGAGACTCTGACGCTGACCTATGTCCTCTCTGCCAGCCAGACGGGTAAGTTCACCATCCCTCCTGCCAGCATCAAGGCGGGCGGCCAGGTGGTGAAGTCGTCGGCCCTCACCGTGCAGGTCATCGCCGCCGGTGGGCAGGGCGGTCGGCAGCAGGGGGCTGCCGTTGCCAGCTCGGGGCGCGAGTTCTTCGTGCAGGTCATACCCTCAAAGCGGCGCGTCAGCGAGTACGAACCCTTCCTGCTCACCTATAAGGTATGCTGGCACCCCGACGTGCCCGTCTTCAACCTCGACCCCATCAGCCTGGAGCTGCAGGATGTGTATATGCAGGCCTACAACGACGTGCAGCAGAAGTCACGCCAGGTGGAGAACGTTGGGGGACGCGTGCTGGTCACCGTCGACTGGCAGCAGTATGTCATCTATCCGCAGAAGGCCGGTCGCCTGCACATACCTGCCATGAAGTTTGTGGGCTACCTGCGCGAGAACGTGGACTACGACCCCTTTGACCCCTTCGCACAGGGCTATCGCGAGGTGCCGCGCCAGCTTACGGCACCGGCCGTCGACATCGACGTAGAGCCGCTGCCCGAGCGCCCTGCCGACTTCTCAGGTGGAGTGGGGCACTTCACCGTCTCTGCACAGCTCGACCAGCAGCAGGTGAAGGAGAACACCCCCGTCACCCTTTCGGTGAAGGTCAGCGGACGCGGTAACCTGAACATGCTCAAGGAGCCGCTGGTACTCTTTCCCCGTGGCTTCGACACCTACGACACCAAGCAGAACGAGGACTTCGAGCTCACGGCCAACGGCTTGAATGGCAGCGTCAGCTACGACTTCA
The DNA here is from genome assembly GCA_002392835.1 of Prevotella sp. UBA3837. Taxonomy (GTDB): domain Bacteria; phylum Bacteroidota; class Bacteroidia; order Bacteroidales; family Bacteroidaceae; genus Prevotella. The sequence goes on from DGHX01000113.1 coordinate 10,662, forward strand.
TGGCCGTGCCACAACGCAAAGGAACCTTTACCATCCCCCCCGTTCGTTTCACATATTTCGACACGCAGACGCGCACGTATCAGACGGCCCAGACCGACTCCTTCCGTATTGAGGTGCTCAAGGGCGACCATGTCGAGACCGCCATGCACGACTATTCGGGCACCGATGCCGATGCTGCCATGAGCGGCGACATACGCCCGCTGCACACCGGCACGCGCAGCACCAGCCCGTCGCAGGCCTTCTTCGCCACCACACCCTACTGGCTGCTCCTGGCGGCTGTGATGATAGCCTTTGCCCTGGCCTTTTCCTTCATGCGCTGGCGTGCTGCCGGTCAGGCCGATGCCGTGAAGGCTCGTGGACGCCGTGCCAACAAGGTGGCCGTACGCCGACTGCGCCGTGCAGCACAGCTTATGCGCAGCGGAAAGGCGGGCGAGTTCTACGACGAGACGCTGCGCGCTCTATGGGGGTACGTGGGCGACAAGCTCAACATACCCGTCAGCCAGCTCTCGCGCGACAATATCAGTCAGCGACTCTCTGAGCGGGGTGTCAGTGCCGACACGGCGCGCTCCTTCATCGAGGCCATCGACGAGTGCGAGTTTGTGCGCTATGCCCCCGGCGACCCGCAGGGCAATATGAATCGGGTATATGAGAAGTCTATCGCTGCCATTGAGCAGATAGAGAGCGTCAGGCCGCAGAAGAAGAGTGCTCCCGCCTCGGTCTCCTTGCTGTGCCCCCTTCTCTTCCTCCTTCCTCTGTCGGCAGCGGCACAGAACGACACCCTCGCCGTCCGCGACACTGAGCCTCAGGCAGCGACAACCACAGCCGTCCGCGACTCTGATTCTCAGGTAGCGACAGCCACAGCTGACGGCAAGGTGCAGGCCGACGAGGCCTATGCCGAGCAGGAGTACGAGCAGGCCATAGCTACCTACCAGCAGCTGCTCAGCAGCCAGCCCACCGCCGAGCTGTTTTACAACCTGGGCTGTGCCTACTATCGCCTTGACAGCCTGCCGCAGGCCATACTCGCCTGGGAGCGCGCCCTGCGCCTCAGCCCTGCCGACGACGATACCCGATTCAACCTGCAGCTGGCCCGTGCCAAGACTGCCGACAGGCTGGCGCCTGAGCGCGAGATGTTCTTCGTCACCTGGTACCACAGCCTGGTGCGCCTGCTCACCGTCGACGCGTGGGCACTCGTGGCCCTCGTCTCGCTCGCCCTGGCCCTGACGCTTCTGCTCGTGTGGTATTTCGCCTTCAGCGAGCGCCTGCGCCGTGTGGCCTTCATGGCGGCGGTGGCCCTGCTGGCCTTGTGCCTGCTGGCCCATCTCTTCGCATGGCAGCAGCGGCGCGCACTGGCTGACCGCAGCGCAGCCATCGTCATGCAACCGTCAATCACGGTGCGCAGCATACCCTCTGACAGCGGCCCCGAGGTGTTCACCATTCACGCCGGCACCCGCGTCACCATCACCGACGACACCATGAGCGACTGGCGACAGGTGCTGCTGCCCGACGGACGGCAGGGATGGGTGCAGCTGCAGGCCATCGAGCAGATATAAAGCAGCCTCTGTCCCCCAGATTTATTATTTATTATTTATCATTTATCATTTAGCGAAGCGCAATTTTGGACTGGATAGAACTTGACAAGCAATGGCTTCTGGCCGTCAACGGCAGCGACTCGCTCTTCCTCGATTCGCTGGCCCGCACGCTGACCACGGCCACCACATGGATACCGCTCTATGTGGCCCTGCTTTTTGTGGTCATCAAGAACAGCGCCAACGCCAAGAAGGTGTTGCTCGTGGTACTCTGTGCCCTGCTCTGTGTGTTCCTGGCCGGTTCGCTCGACGATATGTTCGTAAAGCCCCTTGTGGGTCGCTGGCGTCCCACCCGCGACCCGCAGATCGGTCTGCTCGTCGACACCGTCGATGGCTACCGCGGCGGCCGCTTCGGCTTCTTCTCGGCCCATGCGTCTAACACCTTCTCGCTGGCCGTGTTCTTCGCACTCCTCATCCGCAGCCGCCTGCTCAGCGTAGGCCTTGTGGTGTGGTCGCTGGTCAATGGGTGGACGCGCATCTACCTCGGCGTCCACTATCCCGGCGACGTGCTCGTGGGGCTGATCTGGGGCGGACTGGTGGGCACCGGCGTATGGATGCTGTTGCAGCGGCTGGAGAAGCAGAGCGTGCAGCCTGCCAACTACATATCGAGTGCATACACCCGCAGCGGATACCTGCGCATACATGCCGACCTGCTGGTCAGTGTGCTGGTCTTCACCCTGCTCTATGCCATACTCAAGGCCTGCTGGTTTTAATGCATGGCATTAAGCATTAAGAATTAAGTATTAAAAGAATGAACGTAAAAGATATCAGTATCAGCGACTACAGCTATGACCTGCCTGACGAGCGCATAGCTAAGTTTCCCGTAACGCCTCGCGACCAGTCGCAGCTGTTGGTGTACGACGGTGTCGGCAACATCACCGACGACCGCTTCTGCCATCTGGCTTCCCACCTGCAGCCCGGGGCGCTGATGGTGTTCAACAACACGCGCGTCATCCACGCACGCCTCCATTTCCATAAGTCCACGGGCGCCCACATCGAGGTGTTCCTGCTTGAACCCTACCTGCCTGCCGACTATGAGCAGGTGTTCGCCTCGCGCCACAGTTGCACATGGCTCTGCCTGGTGGGCAACCTGAAGAAATGGAAGGACGAGCCGTTGACGCTCGACCTTGCCGATGCCGCCTTGCACGATGGCGGCGCGCCGGCGCTGCAGGTCACCGCCCTGCACCGGGGGCAGCACGGAACGAGCCAGGTGGTGGAGTTCCAGTGGCAGGCCGACCTCACCTTTGCCGAGCTCCTCGATGCCGTGGGCCAGCTGCCCATCCCCCCGTATCTGAACCGCGAGACGCAGGCCAGCGACCTCACCACCTATCAGACGGTCTACTCAAAGGTGAAGGGCAGCGTGGCGGCTCCCACTGCCGGCCTGCACTTCACGCCCGAGGTGCTGCGTCAGATAGATGCTGCCGGCATCGACCGCGAAGAGCTGACGCTGCACGTGGGCGCCGGCACCTTCAAGCCCGTGAAGAGCGAGCACATGGGGGGGCACGACATGCACACTGAGCACATCAGCGTCAGGCGCTCCACGCTGCAGAAGCTGCTCAGCCACCAGTGCCAGGCCATTGCCGTGGGCACTACCAGCGTGCGCACCCTGGAGAGCCTCTACTACATGGGGCTGCGGGTGCTGCGTCATCAGCACGAGGGCGGCCCCGACAGCCTGCACGTGTCGCAGTGGGAACCCTATGAGCTGCCTGCCGACACCATGAGCCCCTCGCGCCAGCAGGTGGCAGAGGCCATCGCAGCCCTGGTGCAGTGGCTCGACCGGCATGACATGGATACGCTGCATGC
>DGHX01000045.1:0-11187 GCA_002392835.1 Prevotella sp. UBA3837
TTCACTATCTGGTCCATCACCTTGTAGAGCTGCTTCTTGCAGATCTCTTCTGCCGATGGAATGGGCATTTCCTGGAACTTCTTGCCTATTTCCTTCTCAATGTTGCGTATCTTGTGCTTCTCCTTCGAGTGCACGATGCTGATGCTGGTGCCCTTCTTGCCTGCGCGCCCCGTGCGTCCTGAGCGGTGGGTGTAGTTCTCGATGTCGTCGGGCAGTCCGAAGTTGATGACGTGCGTCAGGTCGTCGACGTCCAGTCCGCGGGCAGCCACATCGGTGGCCACGAGGAGCTGCGTCAGGTGCTGGCGGAACTTCTGCATGGTCAGGTCGCGCTGCTGCTGGCTGAGGTCTCCGTGCAGCGACTCGGCGTTGTAGCCGTCGCGTATCAGCTTGTCAGCTATCTCCTGCGTCTCTACCTTCGTGCGGCAGAAGATGATGGCGAAGATCTTCGGGTTGTAGTCCACGATGCGCTTCAGCGCCAGGTACTTGTCCTTGGCCTGCACCATATAATAGATGTGGTTCACGTTCTCGGCACCCTCATTGCGGCTGCCCACGACGATGGTCTCGTAGTCCTTCAGGTACTGCTTGGCCACGCGCTCCACCTCGCGGCTCATGGTGGCTGAGAACATAAGGGTGGTGTGCTCGGCCGGCAGCTGCTCGAAGATGTCGTTGATGCTGTCCGAGAAGCCCATGTTCAGCATCTCGTCGGCCTCGTCGAGCACGATGGTCTTCACCTGGTCCAGGTGAGCGAAGCCGCGGTTCTTCAGGTCGATGAGCCGGCCGGGGGTGGCCACGATGACGTTCGCCCCCTTGCGCAGGGCGCGCATCTGCGGCTCTATGGCAGCTCCGCCGTAGACGGCCTCCACATGCACGCCCTCGGTGTACTTTGCAAAGTCGCGCAGGTCGTCGGTAATCTGCAGGCACAGCTCGCGGGTGGGCGAGAGCACCAGCGCCTGCGTGTCGCGGCTGGCGGGGTTGATGCGCTGCAGCAGCGGAATGCCGAAGGCCGCCGTCTTGCCGGTGCCCGTCTGTGCCAGGGCTATCACGTCGCGGCTGCCCTCCAGCAGATAGGGGATGACGGCCTCTTGTACCGGCATGGGCTGCTCGAACCCAAGCTCTTCGATGGCGCGACGAATCTGCTCGTTGACGCCCAGTTCACTGAAAGTCTTCATAGTGCTGATGTGGTTTACGTAGTTGGGGCTTAATACTCGGTCTTGTCGTCCTTCTGCTGCCACAGACGGAAGGTGTGCAGTGCCTCATCGCGCAGCAGGGGTATGATGGGCACGGTGCGCTGCTCCATGGGCCGGTCGAGCTCCTCGTAGATGAAGTCGTCGGCGAAGTCGATGTCGCGTTGGCCAGGCGTATGGCCTCGCGCATGAACGCACGGTCTTGCTCTGTGATCTCTTTCATAGTAGTGATATTGAACGTTGCTGTGTGCAAAGGTACGAAATAAATCTGATATTCAGGCCTCCTTGTGGCAAAAAATGGAAAAAATGACCTGCCACGGCGATTATTTTACCAAAAAATGTGCGAGATTGAAATCATTTCACTACCTTTGCACCCATGATGATTACAGAATAACGGTATAACGTAATAACGGAATACCGGCATAACGACAAAACGAAAATAACGACATCACGAATCACGATGGAGAACCTCGATGAAACCGACCTTCTGATTCTGCGCACGCTGCAGCGCAACGCCAAGCTGACCACGAAGGAGCTGGCCGACAAGGTGCACCTGACGCCTACCCCCGTCTTTGAGCGCCAGAAGCGCTTGGAGAAGCGCGGCTACATCAAGAAGTATGTGGCCGTGCTCGACCCCGAGAAGCTGGACCAGGGCCTGGTGGTGTTCTGCCAGGTGAAGCTGAAGCAGATTAACCACGAGATTGCCGACCGCTTCATGGTGCGCATACAGCACATGGCCGAGGTGACGGAGTGCTACAACACCAGCGGCCAGTACGACTACCTGCTGAAGGTGCGCGCCCGCGACATGAAGGAGTACCAGGAGTTCATACTGAACAAGCTGGGAACGATAGAAAGTGTCAGTTCCATCGAGAGTACCTTCGTCATGAGCGAGGTGAAAATGAACTACGGCATCAACATCTGAGCCAACGTCGAAAGACCGTCTGACATTGAGATGACTTCATAAAAAGAAACGAGATTATACGATGAAACTGTGCATTTTTTGTTCTGCCAATTCGCAGATAGACCCCGATTTCTTCACGCTGACCGACGAGCTGGGCCGGTGGGCCGCCGCCGAGGGCCACACCATTGTGTTCGGCGGTGTGAACCAAGGACTGATGGAGTGCGTGGCGCGGGCTGCCCACCAGGCCGGCGGCCGCACCGTGGGCGTGGTGCCCCGCATAGTGGAGCAGCATGGACGCCAGTCGGACTATGTCGACGTGGACATTCCCTGCGACAACCTGAACGACCGCAAGCAGCTGATGCAGGACCAGAGCGATGTGTTCATAGCGCTGCCCGGAGGCATCGGCACGCTCGATGAAATCTTCACTATTGCTGCCTCAGCCACCATCGGCTACCACCAGAAGCCCGTCATATTGTACAACATGAAGGGCTTCTGGGACTCGCTTATCCTGATGCTCGACGACCTGCACACGCGGGGCGTCACCCGCAAGCAGTGGCGCACCTACATCAAGGTGGCCACGACGCTCGACGAGCTGAAGGCGCTGTTAGCCGACCTGTGAGGCCGCTGCCGTCGCGGCCCCTTTCTCCGCAGCCATCATTCGGCGCCACTTGAAGTAGCCCATGATGGCGATGACGACGTAGAGGGCATAGAGCGATGCCTTGAAAGGTATGTCCTTAGAGAAGTAGAGGACCGACGAGACGGCATCGACGGCTATCCAGATGAACCATTGCTCCAGGTACTTGTGCGCCAGGGCCCATATGCCCACTAAACTCAGCGCCGTGGTGAAGCTGTCGGCCACGGGCACGTTGCTGTTGGTGAAGGTGACGAGCAGCCACCAGATGGCTGCCCACAGACCGACCATGATGGCCAGCCAGCGGGCCACCAGCCTGCGGGGGAAGTGGCTGATGACTGCCGCCTTCGGCTCACCCCCACCCTTCCTCGGGCCGCGCACCCACCGCCACAGGCCATAGACGGTCATGGCCAAATAGTAGCCCTCCATGGCGCAATCGGCATAGAGCCCTTTCTGGTAATAGAGCACTATGCCGAGTGCTTCCATGGCAAAACCCACGATCCACATCCACACGCTGGCCCGATATTCCAGCAAAATGTATGCCAGTCCGAGCACCGTTGTGGTGATGTCTAACCAGTAATTCTCGATGAAATCGACCATTATTGAAGATTTTACCTAAATTTTACATCAAAAAAGTAAACTAATTGTCAACTATTGTCCACTGCTTGTCAACTTTTTGTCAACTTTTGTCAACTTTTGTCAGGTGCTTGTCCACTCTTGTCCATTTTTGTCCATTTCGCACAAAATGTCTGATTTCATCGCAAAAACAGCTGCACCTATGTCAGAAGCGCAGGGTGAGGCTGCCCATGACGGTGCGTCCGGCCATGGGAATGAAACCTATCTGGTAGTAGCGGTTCTCGTTGGGGTGACCGTAGTCGTCGAGGATGCTGCTGTACACCCATCCGCTGGTGGCCACGCGTGCGTTGAATACGTTACCCATGTTCAGCCCCACTATGGCCTCGCGAATGGCGAGCTTCGGCAGGCTGAAGGTATAGCTCATCTGCACGTCGCTCAGGCAGTAGGCGGGCAGCGAGCGGTCCTCGTTCTCGGTGTTGTCCAGGTACTGGCGGCTGACGTAGCCCGTGTGCCAGGTGGCCTTCAGCCCGCGCCAGTGCAGGTCGATGAATCCGTTGGCGATGACCGATGGCGAGAAGGCCAGCGTGGCGTCGTCGTAGTGTATGGCGCGGAAGGATTTGTCCCAGTCCACCGATGCCATCTCGGTGAAGTCCTTCAGCTTGTTCTGGCTCAGTGCGGCGTTGCCCTCCAGGGTGAGCACGGGCAGAAGGTCCCAGGCTGCCGTCAGCTCCAGGCCCATGCGGTAGCTGTCCTTGATGTTGGTGGTGAGGGGCTCGCCTATCTCGCTCAGCTCGCCGGTCTGCACAAACTGGTTGCTGTAGTCCATATAGTAAATGTTCGCACCCGCGCGCAGCGTACGTGTAGAGTAGTTGTAGCCCAGCTCGTAGTCGATGAGCTGCTCAGCCTTGGGCAGGGGGTACTTGTAGTTGTCGGTGAAGTTGTCGCGCTGTGGCTCGCGGTGGCTCATGGCCACTGAGGCGAAGGCGTGGTGCGGTCCGTGGCTCCAGCTCAGTCCTGCCTTTGGGTTCAGGAAGTTATAGTCCTCGTCGATGTTGAGCGTCTGGTTGTACCACAGGGTGTTCTCCTGGTAGAATTTGTCGTTGATGCCATCGGTGGTGTAGTTCACGAAGCGGTACTGCACGTCGGCAAACGCCTTCCACTGCTGGCTGATGTTGTAGGCAGCCTTGACGTATGCGCTGGCGTCGAGCTTGCGGGCGTCGCTGTCGTAGTAGGTGTAACGGTCGCCTATGAGGCGTGCCAGCTGCTCGTTGCTGGCGTAGGTGAGGTATCCGAAGTGGTTGCCCCAGAAGTGCTGTGCCGAGAGGCCTCCGATGACGTTCCATCGCTCGTCGGTGTAGTCGATGTGTGCCACCAGTCCGCCTACGTCCTGTCGCAGGCCCTTTTGCCGCACGAAGTCGCTGCGCTTGATGTCGGGCACGTTCAGTCCGAACTTCTTCAGCTTGTTCTGCCACCGGAACTCATCATAGTATCCGTATCCGTGTGTGTAGTGCAGGGTGGCCGATGCGCTCCAGCGCTCGTTCCACTGCCCCACGATGTTCAGCAGCGAGTGGTTCTGCCAGAAGTTGTCGGTGGTGCGGGGCCACAGGCTGCCGTCGCTCATCTGGTATCGCTCGGCAAGGTAGTTTCCGTTGGCGTCGGTGGCGAAGAGCCCGTCGTCGCCGGTGGTCAGGTGCTCGTAGAGCGAGTTGTAGCGTCCCAGCCCGCGGTCGTAGAGGTCGGCGTAGGTCTTGATGCCGGTCTTCGTCTGGTAGGCCCATGAGCCGTCGTCATAGTTTCCGTCCATGAGCGAGTAGTCGCCATTGCCGGCAGTGATGGCGTTCCATGCCTGTCCCGTCTTCTCGAAGTTGCCCACGTTCTTGTAGCTCAGCTGCAGCCCCTCTTTCTGCCAGGTCAGCCCTCCGTAGTAGCTGCCCGAGCGCCCGTCGGTGCCGTGCACGAAGCCGTCGGTGGTGGTCTGGTGGTATGCGCCGTCTATGACGAGGTTACCCACGCCCGCCTTGATGGCTCCCGTTGAGAACGATGCCCCGGCGTTGATGGTGTTGTACGAGCCATAGCTGAACGACACCTCGGCCTGGGGCTTCAGCGACGGTGCCTTCATGCCCAGTGCCACGTTGCCTCCGAAGGCTCCGTCGCCGTTGGTGCTGCTGCCCACACCGCGCTGCAGCTGCACGCTGCCGAGCAGCGCACCATAGCTGTTCATGTTTGCCCAGAACACGCACTGGTCCTCGGGCGAGTTCAGGGGCACGCCGTCGAGTGTGACGTTGATGCGCGAGTCGGCGGCGCCGCGTATGCGCATGTAGGTGGTTCCGGTGCCCAGTCCGTTCTCCGTCCAGGCCAGCACGCCGGGTGTGCGTGCGAAGAGCATGGGCAGCTCCTGGCCCGTGGTGCTGTGTGCGGCCAGCTCCCGGCGCTTCAGGTTGGTGGTGGCGAAGGGTGCGTTCTTCTGCGTGCGCACACCGCTCACCACCACCTCCTGCAGCCGCTCCATCTTGAGCGAGTCCAGCTGTTGTTCCACATCGTTCTGCACGGGCGTCTGGCCCTGTGCATTCATCATGGCGGCACTGGCGGCCACCAGCAAGAGAGTTTTTTTCATTCCCTTTTAAACATTAATAAAATTACACAAAAAAAGGGGGTCGTTGCGAATCTATCCATCCCTACGTCGGCATTACCCGCATCAGGTCATAGAGGGTATCATCTCAGCCTGCCCACGGCAGGCACCCCTTGAATATCGGGTGCAAAGGTACTAAGAAAACGGTGAACGGCAAAGGGAATGTGTAAGTTTTTTTAAACTTTCTGCAATAAAATGTTATTTTTTTCTTGGTAGTTATACGAAAAATGTTTAACTTTGCAGTCTGTATTGAACAATGAAGTTATCAAGAAAGCGTTTTTTTTACTATTAATTTTAAACTATTTAAGCCATGAAGAGAGTAACTTCTTTACTGTTTGGTGCGCTTGCAGCCATGCTGCTGGTCGCTCCCGCTCAGGCTCAGTTAGTAGCCCGGAAGTCGCTTGTCAAGAGCAAAGGCGCACTGGTGCGCCCCGTTGACAGCGCCCTGATGCGAGCCATGAAAGAAAAAGCTACGTCTGAAAAGAATGTGGCGAGCCACGCCCTGGCCACGCTGCGCAACAGCGTGAAGCCTGTGATGGCCGACTTCACCGCCGCTGCCGCCGCCACGCCCATTGGAAGTGTCAGCGTGCGCGACCTCAGCAATGACCGCACCCCGCTCAGGGCCGGTCAGCAGAAGGCCGGCGAGGTGGTCGATGCACACGGCATCATCACCAGCCCCGCCGAGGGTGTCACCAAGTTCTACACCCGTCAGGGCAGTGCTTACTACGTTTCCGGCAACAGCGTATACGGCCCCGTCGAACAGACTGGCCGTGTGGAGATAGTGGAGTGCGAGGACGGCACCGTCTACGTCAAGGACTTCATCTCGCACTACCCCCAGGGCACATGGGTGAAGGGCACAAAGGCCGGCAACACCCTTACCTTCGCTTGCGGACAGCCCCTGTCCTACAACTCGACCTATAATGCCACCGTCGACCTGTACTGGTGGAGCTACAACGAGGAGACAAGTGAGTTTGAAGCAGTGGAAAAGGCCGACGTCACCTTCACCATCGACGGCGACGTGTTCACCATGCAGGACTCTAACAAGAATCTCTTCGTGAGTGGCACCTGGAGCGACGACCAGACCTTCGCCGGCCCTGGCGACTTCGAGACCGTTTGGACCCTCGACGCCGACTATGAGCCCACCCCCACTGACCTCGTCGAGCTGCCCGAGGGCCTCGTGCCCGAGGAATGGACCGTCAGCGGTCTCCTTGGCGGACAGAGCAAGCTGAAGGGCGAGGTGAACGTGGCCGTGGCCGACGATGCCATCTACGTGCAGGGCCTCTTCGCCGAGGACTTCCCCGAGGCTTGGATCAAGGGCACCATCAACGGCAACGAGGTCACCTTCGCAGCAATGCAGTACTTAGGCAAGTACGATTCGTATAACATCTGGGCCGTGGGCAGCGAGGACGGAAAGGCCATCAGCGACTACGTGATGAACTACGACAAGGAGGCCGGCACGCTGACCGCCGTCACCCAGTTCCTCGTGGCCAATGCCGCCGACGACCGCATCTACGCGCTTGATTACATCGCCGAGCTGATGCTGCAGGCCGACATGAGCGCCGGCCCCATCATCGCCACCGGCGACCCCGTCGACGAGCTGCCCTACGTGAACAGCTTCGACACCGCCGAGGAGCAGGCTGCCTTCGGCATCTATAACGCCAACGACGATCTGGACAGCTACGGAGACGAGCTCACCTGGACATTCACCGAGGAAGGCGAGGCATACTACCACTATAGTAACGAAGAGGCTGCCGACGACTGGCTCTTCTCGCCAGCCATCAAGCTCGAAGCCGGTAAGACCTATCCCTTCAGCATCATTGCCAACGCCAGCAGCACTTCATTCCCCGAGCGCCTCGAGGTGAAGCTGGGCACCACCGCCCGTACTTCGGCCATGAAGACGCAGGTCATTGCTCCCACCCTCATCAACTGGACTTCGCCGCAGGCACTGGAGGCTACCTTCACCGTTGAGAAGAGCGGTTACTACCACTTCGGCGTGCACGCCATCAGCGATGCCGACATGTGGGCGCTCTACGCCGACGACTTCACCGTTGGCGCAGCCCTCGACCCCGCAGCACCTGTTGCTCCGCGCGTCATCGTGAAGGCCGACCCCTACGGACTGCCCAAGGCCGTCGTCACCGTCATGGCCCCGCAGTATAGCATCAGCGGCCAGGCTCTCGACGCCCTGTCGCGCATCGACGTGTTCTGCGACGGCGAGCTCGTCAAGACCTTCGACCAGGTGGAGCCTGCCGGCAGCTATATCTTCTCCGAGCAGACCACGCAGGGCACGCACAGCTACCGCGCAGTGGCCTACGTCGGCGAGGTGGAAGGCCTGAAGAGCCCGATTACGTCTACACTCATCGGCATCGATGAGCCGGGCTATGCCACCATCACCAATGTCATGACACGTCCCGGTGCCGTCACCGTGGAGTGGGATCCCATCACCGAGGGCTACTCGGGCGGCATCGTGGTGCCCAGCGACATCAAGTACAGCATCTGGTCTACTACCACTGAGCTCATGTGGGGCATCTTCGAGACCACCGTGCCCGACGAGAAACTGGTCGACGCCGATGGCAACAGCGCCACCGTCGAGATGGAAACCGAGGAGGGCGAGCAGCGCTGGGAGAGCCTGATGCTCGTGGCCGAGAACGAGGTCGGCGAGTCAGACACCGAGGTACAGGTATGCGTGGGCGCACCCTACGAGCTGCCCTTCGAGGAGAGCTTCGCCAACGGCGAGCCCGCCCACTACTGGGCCATCAACTACACCACTACGGCAGAGGTGGGCCTCCTGGAGGACGCTTATGACGAGGATGGCGGTGCCCTGGCATTCGCAGGTGCCGCTGGCGACTTCGCCCAGGCTTACGTGGGCAAGGTGAAGATTGAGGGCCAGAACCCCGTGCTCACCTTCCAGGCTAAGGGCGACGCCGGCAGCAAGGTCAACGTGCGCGTGCAGAAGACCGACGGCAAGATGGAACTCGTGAAGTCGGTGGCAACCACCGAGGAGTACAGCATGGTCAGCGTGTCGCTGAAGGACTACGTGGCCGAGCCTTACGTGAAGCTCATCATCGAGGGTAACTTCAGCGCCGAGGGCCTGGTCTGCGTCGATGACATCCGCCTGTTCAACCAGCAGGAGTACGACCTGGCCATCGCCATCAACGCTCCCGCCAAGGTGGCCGCCGGCAAGGCCGCTCCCGTGAAGCTCACCGTGCTGAACAACGGCAGCAAGACCGCCCGCAACTACAGCGTGGCAGTGAAGGCCGGCAGCAACGTCATCTTCGACCAGCCCTACACCGCTCTGCAGACCCTGCAGAAGCAGGAGATAGAGGTGGAGTACAACACCTCGATGTTCAGCAACGCCACCAGCGTGTCGTTCGTGGCACTGGTGCGCTTTGAGGACGACCTGGCTCCTGAGAACAACACCGCCAACGCCACCACAGCCATCGAGCACAGCACAGCAAAGCAGCCCACAGGCGTGAAGGCCACGAAGGGCTCTGAGAGCATCACCGTGACCTGGGACGCCGTGGCAGCAGGTGCCACCGAGACCGTCACCGAGGACTTCTCGGCCTACGAGAACGAGCAGTACGAGAACCTGGGCGACTGGACGCTCGTCAACGCCAACAACGCACCGAAGGGCGGCATCTTCGAAGGCTACCAGTTCGCCTTCCAGGGCACTACCGCAGCATTTGCAGTGTTCAAGCCCGCAGTGTACGAGGCAATAGGTCTTGAGGACGCCAGCCCCTACTACGGACCCAGCGGCGATCCCAACGAGGCTTACCTCACCTCGTTCTACAACTCAGGAGATGGTGGCTACATGGACAATGACGACTGGCTCATCTCGCCCACGCTCAGCGGCAACGCTCAGACCGTGAAGTTCTTCGTCGGCTCGCCTTACGTGGGCTACGGTCCCGCTACCTACGAGGTGCTCTACAGCACCACCGACCAGCAGATCAGCAGCTTCACCAAGATTGCCGAGGGTGCCGTCGAGGTGGCCGGATGGGAGGAAGTGAGCGTCGACCTGCCCGCAGGTGCCACCTACTTCGCCATCCACAACATCAGCGACTCCAAGTCGGCCTTCATGTTCAGCGTGGCCAACATCACCTTCGAGAAGGGTTCGGTCAGCGTCACGAAGTTCAACATCTGGGCAAACATCGGCGGTGAGTGGACACTCGTCGACGACGTGCCCGGCACGGCCAGCAGCGCAGAGCTGAAGGGTGCCGAGGTGATGAAGGCTACCGCCGTCGCCGTGAGCGCCGTCTACAACAACGGCCAGGAGTCGAAGCCCGTCATCGTCCGCTTCGGCCTGGGCAACCAGGAGGTTACCGCCATCACCGAGCTCATGGCCACCGGCAAGAGCGTCGACGTCTACAGCCTCGACGGCAAGCTCGTACGCAGCCAGGCCAACAGCCTTGAGGGCCTGAAGGGTGCCTACGTCATCGAGGGCCGCAAGGTCATCCTGAAGTAAGGACAACCCGAAGGTCATCCTGTAGCAAGGACAACCGCTTGCTTGCAAGCATAACAACAGGCTCCGCCTCCGCAAAACTGCGGGGGCGGAGTTTTTATTGTGCAGTATGGTTGACCATCATCGCACAATGCGACAGCCAAAGTCCCGAAGGGACGACAGAATACAGGCAGGGGTGTAACCCCTGCGCAAAGGACGGCGCAGCAAAGCCCTTCTTTCAAACCGCATACGTCCCTTCGGGACTGTTTCAACCGTACAGGTTGAAATGATTCCCAAGACCTGCCGTCACGATCTGCTCCGCCATCGCGCGCACGCGTATATACGCGCGCGTGAGCGATATTTTGGTTGCACCGAAATACGTTTTGGTTGCACCGACATACATCTTGGTTGCACCGGTTTACATCTTGATTGCACTGGCGTTCATTTTGGTTGCACCGAGGCTGAATATCAAACAGTTACGTGTAAGGATTTTTCGTTGCACCGCGAAAATATCTATATTGGAATAGTTAATGAATCCTAATGACAGCATAGAAAAACGTCCCAGGGCCTGGGACATTTCTGTGCGGCCCTCTCATGAAAAAAAGCGGCCCTCTCGTGAAAAAAAGCGGCCCTCTCATGAAAAAAAGGAGGCTGCATTTTTCACAAAACAACTTGTTTTAATTTATTAACTCATCTCAACACTCATCACTCAACACTTATCACTTCTTCGCAGGTGCAACCAAAAAAGCACTCACGCGCGTACGTCGTGCGCGCGCGTGCGCGTAACATTTACTGATATTAAGGGTAAGTCACTGACCCCACCCCCGACCC
>DGHX01000045.1:11276-15476 GCA_002392835.1 Prevotella sp. UBA3837
TCCCTTGCGGCGGACAAGGCGGCAGCCCCTCCCCTCCCTTGTAGGGGAGGGGTCGGGGGTGGGGTCAGTATCATCCCATCAATAGGCAGAGCCTGAACAGTTACTGCATGACTGAATAGTTACTGACACCATGCCTTTGCACAAAAAATGTTAAACATGCGGCAAGAACAAGGAAATATATGTATCTTTGCATGGAAAATGAAGAGAACAGCCCTTTTGCTCCTGCTGACAGTCGTTGCGCTGCGGGTCGCGGCCCAGCTGCCGGTGATGCCGCCCTTCCTGAAGGAGGGCGACCGCATAGCCGTCATCTCACCCTGCAGCCAGCCCGAGGAGAAGACGCTGCGGGCGGGCTGCGACATGCTTCGCCAGTGGGGCTACGTGCCCGTAGTGGGGCCTCACGCCCGCAGCCTGCACCACGGCTTCGCGGGCACCACCGCTGAGCGCCTCAGCGACCTGCTGTGGGCGCTGCGCGACAGCACCATCAGCGCCATCATGTGCACACGCGGCGGCGACGGCGCACCCCACCTGCTGCCGCACATCAGCCCGCAGGAGTGGCGGCGGCAGCCGAAGTGGCTCATAGGCTTCAGCGACGTCACCGCCCTGCACAGCGCCAGCGTCAGCGCCGGCGTGATGAGCCTGCACGGCAGCATGCTCCACGCCATCAGCGCACAGCAGGGACAGGACACCGTGAGCGCAGTGCTGCGCCGCCTGCTGCGCGGACAGCTGCCCACCTACCACACCCCCCACCACCCCCTGGACCAGGCGGGACAGGCCGAGGGGCTGCTCGTGGGCGGAAACCTGAGCGTGCTCTGCGGCCTCGCCGCGTCGCCCTACGACTGCCTCAGCCTCAGCGCCACCACCCCGCTCATACTCTTCATAGAGGACACCGACGAGTCGATAGCCAAGGTGGACCGCATGCTCCACCAGCTGCTGCTGCGCGGCGTGCTGCAGCGGCTGCGAGGCATCGTGGTGGGCCACTTCACCAAGTACAAGCACCCCGAGAACGACTATGCCGACATGTACGGCATGCTCAGCGACTACCTGCGGCCGCTGGGCATACCCGTCAGCTACGCCTTCCCCGTGGGTCACCAACGTCCTAACTTCCCCCTCGTCGAGGGCTGCCGCGTGCGCCTCAGCGTAGGCCCCGGGGGCACCACCCTGCAATACCTGCCATGATGAACCGACGCACACATACCCCCCTGCTCCTGCTGGCAGCCTGCCTGGTGCTGCTGGCGCAGGCCTGCAGCCGACAGGCCGACGGCGGCGCGCTGCCCTCCGGCGGACAGGCCGCCTACTACTGGCGCACCGACCTTCACCTGGACAGCACCGAGCGGGCCTTCATCAGCCGACACCACATCAGCCGGCTCTACTGCCGCTTCTTCGACGTGGTGAGCGACAGCGACGACGGCAGCAACCCACACCCCAACGCCACCATCACCTTCAGCGACACCCTGCCGAAGGGTCTGGAGCTGGTGCCGACGGTCTACATCACCGAGAACTGCATGCACCAGCGCCACGACAGCCTGGCCGCCCGCGTGGTGCAGCGCGTGATGCAGATGTGCCGCACCAACGGCATCAGCGGCGTGAGCGAGCTGCAGCTGGACTGCGACTACACCGCCCGCAGCCTGCAGGTGTACTACGACTTCCTCAGTGAGGCCCGCCGACAGGCCGCCCAGCAGGGGCTGGCCCTCAGCGTCACCATACGCCTGCACCAGCTGCAGATGAAGGCTCCGCCCGCCGACTACGGCGTGCTGATGCTCTACAACACCGGCGACCCGCGCCGCTTCCGCGAGCGCAACCCCGTGCTCGACGAGCGCGACGTGCAGCCCTACGTGCGCCACCTCGGCAGCTACCCGCTGCCCCTCAGCGCCGCCTACCCCGTCTACCGGTGGGTACGCCAGGTGGAGGGCGTGCGCGTGGAGCACACCGTCAGCGCCGACGTCATACTCCGCGTAAAGCAGATGGTGGAGCAGCAGCGGCCCGAGCTGAGCCGCCACATCATCATCTACCACATAGACGAAGAAAACATTAACCGTTATACCCCAGAAACCTATGAAGCGATTTTTCACCATTAGCATCCTCGCAGCCATCGCAATCAGGAGCATGGCATGCCTGTGGGTTGACAACCACAACAGCTACCTCTTCTACGCCTGCGACAAGGACGACTTCAAAGAGCGTACACACCAGCTGACCGTAGAGAACTGGAAGGCCTACTTAGGGCTGGGCAGCGACGACTACTTCGGCTTCGACGCCGAGGAGGTGGCGGCAGCGGCCCGCGAGAAGGGCGACCAGCTCATGGTCTCCTACGCCCAGCAGCTGCAGCGCTACCTGGACTGCGTCGACGTGCGCCAGCGCGAGCAGTATGAGTGGAACTACCCCACACAGCAGGAGCGCCAGCAGATGCAGCAGACGCTGCGGCAGGTGCGCACCTACGCACAGGGCAAGCTCACATCGCGCCTGCGCTCGCAGCACGCACTGCTCTTCATGCGCTGCAACATGCTCTTAGGCAACAACGGCGAGAACGTCACCTTCTACGAGCAGACGGCCAGCAAGTTCATAGAGAGCGTCTACAAGGAGATGATGCTCAACATCTACGCCGGGGCACTGATGAAGACCGGACGCGGCGACCGCGCCGGACAGATCTTCGCCGAGCAGGGCGACTACGAGAGCCTGATGACGCAGTACTACAAGCGCCGCTCCTACCAGGCCATCAGCCAGGAATACGAGCGCGACCCCCAGTCGGCAGTGCTGCCCTTCCTTCTGCAGGACTTCGTGAACAACGCACAGGAGGCCGCCGACGGCGACGGCATGGGCAAGCTCTTCGTGCGCACGCTGACACAGCAGGAGGTGGAACAGATGATCACCCTCTGCAGCAAGGCCGTGCGCGAGCAGAAGACGCAGCACCCCGCCATGTGGCAGACGGCAAAGGCATGGATGGAGTTCCTCTTCGGAAAGCAGCAGATGGCCGTGGCCGACATACAGAAGGCCACCGCCATGACCGACGAACAGCACCTCATGGACAACGCGCGCACCATCAACCTCTACATCAACGCCGCCACACAGCCGCTGACGCAGCAGAACGAGGAGTTCATAGTGGGCGAGATGGAGTGGCTGCAGAGCGTGGACGGGCGCCAGCGCAGCCTCGACCGGCTGGTGCACCAGGCACTGGAGCCGAAGCTGCGGCAGGCAGGGCGCACCAACACCCTGCTCGCCATGATGAAGAAGTTCGGCTACTGGGAGTACAGCGCCGCCATCGACTCGCTCAGCCCGCAGCAGATGCAGGACTTCATCGACTACGCACGACAGCCCTCACAGCTGCCGCTGGACCGCCACCTGAAGCAGCAGGACCTGCTGGACGCCAGCCAGCTGGCCGACATGATGGGCACAAAGCACCTGCGCCTCTGCCAGTGGGAAGAGGCCCTGGAGTGGCTCCGCCAGGTGCCCACCGCCTACTATGAGAACCGCGGCTACGCCGTCTACGCAGCCAAGCGCCGCTACGACGTGGAGCCATGGATCACCCGCCAGTGGGTAGACTTCGGACTGGAGTACAGCGGCGACACCTACCACCTCGACGCAAACCCGAAGGCGGCCTTCGCACAGGAGATGCAGAAGATGGAGAAGGAGCTGAAGAAGCTGAAGGGACAGAAACGGCAGCAGCGCTGCTACGACCTGGCCGTGCGCTACGCCCAGGCCAGCATCACCGGCGACTGCTGGTTCCTCACCCACGACGGCAAGAGCGTCTACGACACCGACTACGAGGAGCGCCCGAACGAGGTGGACTTCCACGCCCGTGCCCGCGACCTGCTGCGTGAGGCCGCACAGAGCAGCGACTTCCAGCTGCGCGAGCGCGCACTCTTCGCCCTTGGCTACGTCTACCTGAACGAAGACCGCTGGTTCGACGACGTCTGGAACAGCCGCCAGGGCGTCAGCGTCCGCGTGGCCAACAAGGATGCCTCGCAGTACCAGGCCTTCGCCGCCCTGTTCGCCCACGAGCAGCAGGGCAGCGCCAGCAGCTACGTGCAGCGCTGCGACGAGTACCAGCAGTTCCTGAAAGCCTTCCGCCGCTGACCGCCAGCGCTCACACCGGTGCATACCGTCCGCCCCGCCTGTAGCATAGGGTGGCTCTGCGAGATTTCGCTTATGCGGACTTTGCTATTGAAGGTTCTGTGAGATGATGTGTGGGTAATTACTGACCCCACC
>DGHX01000045.1:15546-26873 GCA_002392835.1 Prevotella sp. UBA3837
TCCCCTACAAGGGAGGGGAGCGGCTACCGCCTTGTCCGCCGAAAGGGACTCCGTAGGCACTCCCCTCCCTTGTAGGGGAGGGGAGCGGCTGCCGCCTTGTCCGCCGCAAGGAACTCCGTAGGCACTCCCCTCCCTTCAAGGGGAGGGGTTGGGGGTGGGGTCAGTAACTTATACAAAAGCACAACCCACACAAAATCTTGTGATACCGGACAGTTTATCTCTTCAAAATAGTATCCTGGCGTATTTCTATTTTCTTTATAATCAAGTCTTTCGTCTTCTGTATAAATTGCTTTACCTCAGATTTACTCTCGTCAAATGAACGCCAGAAATTGACAGCTATCATTGAACTGTCATTATTAGAGAGATTCAATTCAACATAAATCTCCTATTTGCAGAACACTAGCTGGCCGTTGCCGGTCAGTCCCGCAGCGCTCACCCGCATGCGGGTAGTCTTGTTGTTGTTATAGAAGGTGGCGGTGAAGCGTCCGTCTTTATCAAGCGGGGCGTTGGGATTCCAGTACAGCGTGCGGCGGTAGTCTTTCACCTGGGCGGGGACGGGGCGGTGGCTGTAGTCGCGGTGGTAGAAGTGGTCGGGCATGGTGAAGCCGTGCAGCACAAGGCGGCGGTCACGGTTGGTAGGGCGTACGCCCCCGTCTGGCACAAGTTTGAAATCGAGCTGCACGTCGGGCTGGTAGTCACTGCGGGTACGCGGCAGGTCGGGGTTGCGTGGTTCCAGGTCAGTGTACACCCGTATTTTGTCCTGCCGCTTTAAAGCCAATGAACTGACGATCAACGCCTCTGAACGGTAGGGGTTGCCATCATCTCGCATACTGAAGTAGTCACGATAGAAGGTGTATCCATCCACCTGTGCCCGCACGCAGAAATTCTGGTAGTTACCATAAGAGCGAATAGTGCCCAACAGCATACGGGCCACTGTCTGTGGCAGACGTCCAACCCTATAGTATCCTGTCGACAAACCATAGTCGATGCCCAGATTATAAATCTCATGGGTGTCAATGACATAGGCTGGCTTTGAATAGTCAACGGCATGCAGCGAGCGGCGCCGGTGCGCCTTCACGGTAACGTTCCGTAGTGTGCGGTCCATCTTCGAAATGCTGTCAACACCAGGAAGCGGCATGCCGCTGAATACATCGTCCAGATCTTCATACTCAGGCTGGTGACTCTGGTAGTAGCTGTATTTTTTCGGGAAGATAGGGAAGAACAAGTCGCGCTTCACGTAGTAGTTGGCGACAGACTTTTCGTCGTTCCAATTCTCCTCCCTGTATTTATTCAGCTTCGCCTCCTTGTCGTCAACATTGCAGGCCATCATGAAGAGCACGGCATCACCATAGAAAGGTGGCACGCTGAACTCAAAGCGTCCACCGTCGTGTGTCAGCATCTCCACCTCTGGTACATCATTGCCCATCGCCAGTTCGGCTCTCAACATCACCTCCCGCTTCATACGGCCTTGCTTGCGTAGGTAGTTCCCAACGTCATCAAATGGCAATGGCTCCACACTGTAATCTTCACTACCCGAATCTTCCTCGTCGGTAGGAGCGCTGTCAGTCTCGGTGGCATCTAAATAGGTTGTTGTGGCATCCTCTGCCAACGGTTTCTCATCTTTCTTTATCAGTCTGTCCAGGTTATCGATGGTCAGGTCACTGAAGTCTTCGTCACTTTGGTAGGGATACACACCGCCTACCACCGTCTGCGCCGTCTCCGGCTGGTAGCGCAGCAGCTCTGGGTCGGTCAGCTCATGGTAGTCGTAGCGCCGCCAGCCCTGCACCATCATCAACAGGTCCAGATGGCGGCGGTGTGTCGTGTCGTCGCTCTCGAAGTAGTAGTCGGCATGGGGGATGAAGCCTTGCAGCTCGCTCGACAGCAGCAGGTCGGTCATGATGTTGCCCGTGTCGTAAGTGGGGTCATCGGTAGCCCCGTCGCGGATGGCCACCGAGAGATGATCTGTGCCCGGCGGTGCCTGCAGCGTGACCGTGGCCTGCTCTAATGGCTGGTATTGGCTCTCCAGCCCGCTCACGCTGATGCTCCCAGAAGCGGCGTAGTCGTGGTGGTTCACGAAGAACAGGCGGTCGGCCAGCGGCTGGCCGTTGCCATCAATGACGATAAGGTCGCACACGCCCGTGGGCAGTTCTGCCTTGTCAATGTTCACCGTGCAGCGGCCCTGCCCGTCGGGGGTCACGCGGCGGAACACTTTCAGCACACCGCGGCAGAGCACCGCCACGGCCACCTCACGGTCGGCTACACCCCGCAGCGTCAGTGCTGCCGTCACTTGGCTGCCGTCGCCTCCCTCGTCCAGCATCAGCGCACAGCCGCGCTCTTCCACATCGGGCAGGCTGAAGCGGTAGTCCTTACCCTCATGGCTGAACTCGGCACGCAGCCTGCCGTCCTCGGGCACGTCGACGGTGAACACGCCGCGCCCCTGATGCTCCGTGCGGATGGGCATGTCGCCCAACAGTCCTTCTGTCTGCACCTGCTGCCCCTCCTCGTCGCAAGCCTCGAAGGCCACGCGGCAGCGCGAGCCCGCTATCAGGTGTCCGCCCTCGGGGTAGAACGTCACGTGCAGACGCTCCTTCAGCTCTTTGTCAAGCCGCATCTTAGGGCGGCTCACCACATATTTCTCGTCATAAGCACCCGGCATGGTGGGCCGTTCGTAGACGGGGAACACCCTGCTGTAGAGTGTACCGTAGTCGCGGAAGAAGTCATCGGCCATCTGCTTGTCGTAGAAAGCCAAGCGGTCAAAATAGTTATAATTGCGATGTGTAACCCGGAAGTTCAGCATCCAGCGGGTGTAGGCGCGCAGCTCGAAGTAGCCCGAGTAGAGCGAGTCCTGCAGCACGAAGTTGCCGCACGTCCAGCCCTGTGGTGACGTCACTATCTGCTGGCGCTCCACCACCATGCCGTCGGGCGTGAGCAGCTCCACGTAGGTGATGCGGCTCATGTCGGTGTAGGTCAGGCTGTCGGCACGCACCACATAGGCCTTGTACCAGATGGTGTCGCCCTTGAAATAGCACGTGTTGTCCATGTGCAGGTATATCTTCTCCTGCACCGGCGCCTGCCGCAGCTGCCGCTCTATCTGCGACAGCCGGTCCTGAGCCGACAGCGACAGCACGGCCAGTAGGGAAAGGAGGAATGAAAAAACGGTTCTTAGAGTCCTAATCATATCTGATGGCTTCGCTACTAATCTCAATGCCCTTCACAGGTAAGTGTTCTGTCTTTTGAAAGAACTGTTCTGTCTCTGCTTTGTTTTCATCAAAAGAGTGCCAGAAGTCGTCAAATACAATAGTTGTGTCATTCTCGGGATAGTCCAAAGTTACATCTATCTTATAGTAATTGTCTCCCTTGACAAGGTCGCTAAAGTCCCTGGAATATATGTAGAATTTCCTTACATAAGACCTTCCGAGATGATATGGATCAAACCACGGACTGGTTCCTTTTCCCCAAAGACCTCCTATTCTCATCTTTCTTTGTTGAAGGAAATGGTTAAGGACACCCATTTCTTTCCGGACAAAATCCCCTTTATGCACTATCAGATATTCCACATCGCCTGTGCTCCAGTTGTACAAGGAGTCCCCGTCTTGTGAGACATTCTGAAAAAAGCGGACTCCATAGGCACCTGTTGATGATAGCAATATGATTGCTGTCATTAGTATAATTGTACAAATCCTTTTCATCATCATAAGCATTTAACTGGTTTTAGAACTTCTTTTTGCCTTTTACCAGACTTATTTATTTTCTTCAAACCATACACCACCGACATATATGCCTGACTTTTATTCATAGTTTTATTCCATTGGCATTTGACCAATTCCATTCCGGTTCCTCATGTAAACAAATTTGGTTACTTGCCGATGGCAGTATTGAGCCTAATGTCTATCTCGCGTATCGGCAGAGAACTTGTCTTTTCCACAAATTGCAGAATCTCTGATTTGTTGGGATCCATAGTATGCCAAAAATCCGGGTATCTGATGGTCGTATCATTATCCGCAAGATTCAATGTTATACCTATCCTGTAGTATTTGTCCCCTTTGCTCAGATTCTCTAAAGGTAAAGAATATATGCATAACCCTCTAACATACGATTTCCCGTCGGAGTTCACCCAAGGACTTGTCTGGACTGACCATACATCCCTTATTTCCATTCCTTTTTGACTTAACAATGTATACAGCTCCTGCATATTCTTGTATCTCAATTCATCCTTATGCACACGTAAGTATTCGACGTCTTCCGTTTTCCATCCGTATACGGTATCTATGCTTTGCGCCGTGACAGTAAACGTTTTGATGCCTGACATGTATAGTATCGATGGCATCATTCCTGCCATTAAAATCATAATAAAAAGTACTTTCTTCATAATTAATCAGCATTTAACTGGTTTGAGGATTATTTTTCCTTCCGATTATCCTTTTGACCGTCACGGGCGTTTTGCCGTTAGCCTGAGAACACCGTCTTTTCACTTAAAAGACAGTGTCACTCCAGCAAATAGGTAGTAATTCCCATTAACTTTCGAAGCTTTGAATTTGTATGAGTTAATTTTGTCAATCATCCTTTTTATCTCATTAGTTGAAATTATATCCAGCAACTTCATACAAGGTCGCGACAGGGTGATTCTACGACAAATAGTGGTTCCGTCTGCCTTCCTGTAAAAGGAAATAGAAAGTGTTTTTCCAGATAGGGACCGAGCTATATTAGGTATATTCCCCAATGAGACATGCAGCCACTTCTTAAACTGTAACATGCTGCTGATTTCATCGTCATTTTCTGGATAATCAGGAAACAGTACCTCATAGCGTGTCGGCTCCGATGTGCTACGCAACGCCGTCATAGATTCTCGCGACTCAACAGTAGTGTAGTTGTATAGCAGTATCTTTTCGGATTGTGCCATGTCACATGTTTCCACAACTCCATTCACAATCCTATCCTGTTGTGTCTGCGCTACTATATGAATGCAGGCATAGAAACAAAACAACACAAATAGTTTTTTCATATTTTTAAATTTGACGCTGCAAATATACAACTTTTCCAGTTAATAACAGCATAAACAGGCGAAGAAACTTTTTCCAACTATTTTCCATTTATCGGTATAGACAACTGTAAACCAATAAGTTGCATCAAGAAATAGATTTTATAATCTTGTCAAAAGAATCGGGCTTTCCTTGCTGATGAAACATTTTTGACAGAAGAGCTTTGCGCCTTTTTGAAAGGTATTGAGAGTTCTCACCCAGCAAAATGCCTATTTGCGATAGGGAAAAATGAAGCCTGATCAGCATGCATAGCCGATAGTCTTTTTCATCTATATGATACTGTGCATACAGTGTTGGCCGGAAATGGGGGAGCATATCGTCAATCATGGCACCAAGATTCTTCCAGTCGTCTGCATAAACCCGCTTGTTGAAATTCAGTGCGAGGTACTCAAATCGCTTGTAAATGTCCGTATCAGCAATTTGCTGTTCAATACTAGACTGCGGATTGATAGCTAAGCGAATTGCCTCAATTGCTTCCTGGTGTTTGGCGACCTCATCTTCTTTTTGTTGCAGCAACGCCTCATATTCTTTCTTCTGCAACTGCAGTATTTCGTTCTTTACACATATCTGCTGTTCGATTTCCCGTTGGAATTGTTCACGTAATAATGCAAGCTCTTTTTCTTTTTTGCGCCGAGCAGAGACAATAAAAAAGATGAAGGCTGCTACAGCAAAAACGGCTACTATAATGACAACATTGAGCCTATGCTGATTGCGGTCAGCTTTAATAGTCATTTGAGCAGCTACTGACTGATTCCGAGAATAATCGTAGAGTGAGTGCATGTGTCGTAGCTTCTCTGCATTTGACTCTGTAAAGCGCTCTACACTGGTTTTGTAACAAAGGTCTGCATATTTAGCCACAGAATCTGTCATGTTCCGTCTTTTGAACAGCTCATACAATCCTTTCAGGGCAGCCTCACGCGTGTTATTGCCTAAAGATGCCAATGCCGTTCTGTAGTAATACTCTGCAGAATCAAGGCTGTTGACACCTACGTAATAATTACCTAAATAATAGTAATAGATTCCTTGATCTCCAGATATTTTGTCGTTGCGGAGCCAATTGGCATTGTTTTCATAGATATCTATATAAATCTTTGCTTGTTCGTAATCGCCTTTGTTAACCAGAAGATCTATCAAGACTGGCAAGCAATTGACAGCCATATCTTTGTAACCACAATCGGAGTATTCAGCATAAGCTTCGAGTAGAGCGGCACTAACGGAATCCGTCTCTCCAAGCAGGTCATAGGCTATACTTTGCCATTCCACTGAACATATTTTTGATAATGTGTCATTAGCACTTTGAGCAGAAGCATACATTCGTTTCAGTTCACCAAGCATTTCATTGGGCATGAGTTGCTCGTAGAAAAGATTTGCTGTCTGTGCATGGATACGGGTCAAGATGTGGTAGTCGCAGTCGGCAGTCGTGGTATCAGCACACTCCGCCGCCCTATGGTATTCTTCGAGTGCCTGCGGTGCCTCGCCCTTGTCGGCCCATGTGCGTCCCATGAGGTAGTGGGCGAGCATGCGCTCGTTGGGGGTGCCGTGGCTGTCGAACCAGATGCAGAGGGCCGAGGCCAGCGAGTCATCGGTCATGAGCGAGTCGGCCTGGTTGTGGGCCTGAAGGGCATGGAGCTGCCGGCGCATGCGGCTGCCATCAGCAGAGCATGCGGTGACCAGCCCTATTATTATAATAAGGTGACATGCGACGACTATAGTACGAATTGGCTTTTTCATCATTTGTAAAACTGGGTTCACCTGCATGCAGGTGAACCCAGTTGAGCAGGCCAGCTGTTGCCGGCCGGTGTTCTTGCTAAGGACGATTACTTACGCAGGCCGAGGGCCTTGACGATGGCGCGGTAGCGGTTGATGTCCTTGTTGTACAGGTACTTCAGCATCTTGCGGCGACGGCCGACGAGCATGGTCAGCGAGCGGGCGGTGCCATAGTCCTTGTGGTTCTTCTTCAGGTGCTCCGTCAGGTGCTTGATGCGGTAGGTGAACAGGGCAATCTGGCTCTCGGCCGAACCGGTGTCAGTGGCGCTCTGGCCAAACTGGGTGAAGATCTCCTGCTTCTTGTTCTGATCTAAATACATAGCGTTTTGTTGAAATGATTAAATGGTTTGTTGCTCATAACATCCTTCGGCTGCCCAAGGCCTTTAATCACAGCGCGTTAACAGCGTCGAATGCTTCGGGGTTTCCGAAAAGCGGGTGCAAAGGTACTACTTTTTTCGCAGACCACCAAAGGTTTTACTGAAAAATAATCGTTTTATAATCATTATTTTAAGTTTTGCATTCGCTCAACTCCACTCTCCCCCTCACTTCCGTTTGCGGAAGAGGATGTAGGCCACCACGGGTGCGCCGACGAGTGCGGTGACGGAGTTGACGGGCAGGGCTCCCTCGAAGCCGGGCATGCGGGCTATGAGGTTGCACACCAGTGCCAGCAGGGCTCCGCTGAGCAGCGTGGCGGGCATGAGCACGCGGTGGTCGCTGGTGCGGAAGAGGCCGCGTGCCAGATGGGGCACGGCCAGGCCTATGAACATGATGGGGCCGCAGTAGGCGGTGACGATGGCCACGAGGAGCGAGCTGCTGACGATGACCAGCGTGCGCGCCCGCCGAATGTTCAGGCCCAGGTTGGCAGCGTAGCGGTCGCCCAGGAGCAGCAGGTTCATGGGCTTCACCAGCAGGCAGGCCAGGGGCAGCAGCACGCACATCAGGCCCACGAAGAGCAGCATGTCGCCGCCCGAGACGCGCGAGAAGGAGCCGAGGCCCCAGACGACGAAGGCCTTCACGTCCTCCTCGGGCGAGAGGAACTTCATCACGCCGATGATGGCGTTGGCCAGGTAGCCTATCATCACGCCGATGATGAGCAGCGTGCCGCGCCCCTCGACGCGGTTCGATATCCAGATGATGACGGCCATGACGAGCAGCGCCCCCATGATGGCGGCGAGGCTCATGGCGGCGTCGCCGAGGTATCCCAGCCGGCTGAGGGCCACGCCGCCTATGGAGCCCGACATGAGCACCACGAAGGCCACGCCCAGCGCGGCGCCGTTGCTGATGCCGAGCACCGAGGGGCCTGCCAGGGGGTTGCGGAACACGGTCTGCATCTGCAGTCCGCTCACCGCCAGTCCGGCTCCGGCTACCATGGCCGTGAGCGTCTGCGGCAGACGGCTGGAGAGCACGATGTTGGTCCATATCACCGGCTCGCCGTCGCTGCCCATGAGTATGCGGCACACCGAGCCCGGCGGTATGGGCACCGTGCCCACCGCCAGGTTCACCACCACCAGCAGCAGGATGGCGGCGAGCAGGAGGAGCAGCTTGAACTTTATTTTCATTGATGGGGGGTAGATGGGGTAGATATGATAGATGGGGTAGATATAGTAGATATGGTAGATGAGAGGCTACTCCACATCCTCTTTCACGTAGTCGGGGCGCTGGTCGGGCTCGGTGCAGCTGATGCTTATGTTCCGGAACACCACGTTGCGTGCATGCCTGACGAAGAAGCCCTTTGCGGGCAGCACGCCCCACATGGTGGCCTCGGGGTATTCGGCCGCCTTCTCGTCGGCGGGTATGGCTACTGCCTGCTGTCCGCCCTGCTGCTGCAGGCTGATGTTCGTCAGATGGATGTTCTGCACGGGATGCCCCGGCAGTCCGGTGATGCTGCAGCCCGTGGGCCCGGCGCCGCGGATGCTGATGTCGTGCAGCCATATGCCGTCGATGGTGCCCACATGGCTGATGACGACATCGCGGGCGTAGCTGCGTGCGCGGTTGCCCAGGCGGATGAAGATGGGCGACTCGGTGCCCTCCACCACGATGTTGCCCACATTGACGTTCTCCAGCACGCCGCCGTCGGTAATCTCGAGCGAGATGGCCGATGTGCCTCGGCGCGAGGGGTGTCCGAAGAACTGCGAGGACTGGTCGGCCGAGGGCTTCACCACACAGCCCGTGATGTTGATGTTGCGGAAGCCGCCGTTGGTCTCGGTGCCCAGCTTGATGGCGTTGCAGTGGCTGCTGACGATGCAGTTCTGTATGGTGACGTTCTCGCACAGGCGTGGCGATGTGCTCTTCAGCGTGATGCCGTCGTCGTCGCTGTCGCAGATGAGGTCGCTCACCACCACGTCGTGGCATCCGTCCAGGTCGAGGGCGTCGTTGTTGTAGTTATTGCGGTTGAAGATGCGCAGTCCGCTGATGGTGACGCGGTCGCAGGCCAGGTAGTGCTGCATCCAGCATCCGCTGTTGCGCAGGGTGACGCCGCTGACGTTGATGTCGCGGCAGCTGATGAAGCGCAGCAGGTGGGGCCGGGTGATGCCCTCGTCGTCCCACGTCAGCTTGGGGAAGGCGGCTCCGCGTCCGTCTATGGTCCCCCGACCGCTGATGGTGATGTCGTCCTGTCCGTCGGCGAAGATGAGCTGTATGGTGCTGCCCCATGTGCGCAGCGACATGTAGTCGGTGCGCTGCGGCTGGTAGTCGGCCAGCCGTGTGCTGCCGTAGAGGGTGGCGCCGGTCTCGAGGTAGAGCTCCACATGGCTGCGCAGCACGATGCTGCCCGTGGTGTAGCTGCCCGTGGGCACCACCACACGGCCGCCGCCGGCCTGTGCGCAGGCGTCGATGGCCTGCTGCAGGGCATGGGTGCTGAGCACCGTGGTGTCGTTCTTGGCACCATAGTCCACGATGTTGTAGTCGGCAGCATGGGTGGCCATCGAGCCTGCCGACAGGGTGAAGAGTAGGGTAAGTAGTAGTTGTTTCATTGCGTCTGAAGTGGAAAGAGGAAAGAGGAAAGTGAAGAGTGAAGAGTGAAGAGTGAAGAATTTGCTGCCGCATCAACTAATCATAATTACTAATTACTCATTACTCATTACTAATTACTAATTGCTCATTATTTCAGCAGCTGATAGTACTTGCCCTTGTAGCCTGGCTCCACCAGCTCGGGGTGGAAGATGGCCACGAAGTCCTTCAGCAGCACGTCGGGCTCCACGGGGGTTATCTCGTAGTAGGGCGTCTGCTGCATGTTGCAGTAGATGACCTTCCGCTCGCGGAAAGCCCGCAGCAGCTCGTTGCGCGGCTCGCGGCTGCGCAGGTCGTCGTAGGTGAAGTTGCCGGGGTGGCTGTTCAGTATGCGCCAGTAGTCGGCCTCGGCCGAGAGGGCATACATCTTCTCGAACTCCAGGTCCTCGCCAGCCGTCTCATCGTCGTGCAGCACATAGTCGGCCCCGGCATCGCGGAAGATCTGGGCCAGATAGTTCTTGCCGCCCACGGCGTGCCACGTACCGTAGTGCATCTCGCCGCTGGTGACGGTGGGCAGGACGGGGGAGTTGAGCGAATCCACCTTTGCCTTCAGCGTGTTGTAGCGTTGCTCTATGCCCTGGAAGATGTCGTTGGCCAGCTGCTCGCGGCCTATGAACATGCCTATGAACTTCACCCACTCGGCCTGTCCCAGTGGCGACAGCTCCTTGTAGCCCAGGTGTGGCACCAGCGTGACGCCGCTCTCCTTGATGGCCTCGTAGCCCCCGCGCTTGAAGGGTGATATGAAGATGACGTCGGGCTGTGCCGCCATGACCAGCTCGGTGTCGAAGTTGCCCTCCATGCCGATCTTCACGATGCGCCCGTCGCTGACGCGCTGCAGTATGTCAGCATTGAAGAGGTTCTTCGTGCCTGTGATGCCCGTCACGCAGTCGTGTGCGTCGAGTGCGGTGAAGTTGCTCAGCTGCAGTGCCGTCATGCAGATGCAGCGCTGGATGGGCACCACCACGCGGGTGTAGCCCCCGGGCACGGCGGTGGTGTCATCGGCTACCAGTGCGAAGCGCTCGCCGGTGGCCACCGTCACCAGGCGTACCTGTGCCGAGTCCCTCACGGTGAAGCCCGTGGCATAGCGCGGCTCTACCTTCACCGCCGTGGCGTCGTGGCCGGTGGCAGCCTCGCTCCCGGCCGTCTTGCCCTGGCGGCCGCAAGCCACCATGGCCCATGTGGCCACAAGGGCCACTATCATCACTGAGTGTTTCATCTTGCTATGTATCATTATTTATGATGGTCGTTTAAACAAGTCATCCATAAATACCTCGTTTTCGGTTTTTACGGCGGCAAAGGTACGAATAATATGCGATATGAACAAACATTCTGCCGCCAAAAGTATCTACAACTCCGATTTTTGCAGTTGTAGACACCATGTGGCCCGCCCTGTTACCTACTTTTAGTTAATCACTTTCCTTACGCCCCACGCAGTGTCGGAAAACAGAAATCGTGTTTTTTGAGTATTGCAGCATCCAAGCCTTTGCGGGCGCAGATGAAAACTTCCGTGGG
>DGHX01000155.1:0-416 GCA_002392835.1 Prevotella sp. UBA3837
ATTGTCCATGATTCAGAGGACTTGACGCAATTCTTCAACGAGGTGAGCATCACAGAGGAAAATGGCATTCCATATCTAAAGGCATTGTTCAAGGGAAAGGAAACTGTGAGCGAAAGATTGTTGAAACTTGATGCGGAGCGATTCAAGAAAGGAGATTTGCCATTGTCCAACCTGCTGAGTAAATACTGTTCGTATATAGTTGCTGGCAACAGGGAATAGATAAAATAAAAGTATTATCAAAAAAATCAGAATTAAGATATGAATTTATTTAGTTTTTTTGGTACCACAAGATTTTGTGTGGGTTGTGCTTTTGTATAAGTTCAGACCCCACCCCCAACCCCTCCCCGTAAGGGTAGGGTTCAGAGGGGAGTGCCTACGGAGTCCCTTGCGACGGACAAGGCGGCAGCAACTCCCCT
>DGHX01000155.1:512-10231 GCA_002392835.1 Prevotella sp. UBA3837
ACCCACACGAAATCCTGTAGAACCATAAATCCTTTGCGAGTCTGCCAAGCAGGATGTGTACTTCTGCGAATGCTGCTATTATCCGATAGCTTTCCCGACCTCCTCATAGAGCAGCTCCACCAGTCGCGGAACGCCGTAGTGGTCGAGCTGATCTTCGTCAGTCCAGAAATAGTCGTCGGGCAATGCGGGGCGCTCGGTGGGTTCCCAGAGGTAGAAGTCGGCGTGGATGACGCGATGCGTCAGCACATGCTTCACGCCCTTCTTCAGCAGCAGCAGATGTCCGGTCGACGCGAGGAGCTGGCGCACGCCATTGCCGTCGTCGCCCTCCTCGCAGCACAGCGGTTCGTAGAGTCCCAGCCAGATATCGTCGGCAGCACGACGGTGCAGTGCCGTCTGTCCCTCATAGCGCACGTATATATATATAATGTGTCGCTCTTTCACCTTCAGTTTTCGCAGCTTCACCGGCAACTCGGCCACGCGGCCCTGGCGCAGTGCCATGCACGACTCCTGCAACGGACATTCGGCACAGTGCGGCGCAGCGGGCGTGCACAGCGTGGCGCCAAAGTCCATCATGGCCTGGTTGAAGAGGGCTGCCTCCTTCGGGGGCAGCAGCTGCTGGGCCAGGGTGCTGAACTCGCGCTTTCCCTCGGTGCTGTTGATGGGCGTGCTGATGCCGTAATGGCGGGCCAGCACACGATACACATTGCCATCGACGACGGCGGCAGGCAGCCCGAAAGCGAAACTGCCGATGGCGGCAGCCGTATAGTCACCCACGCCCTTCAGCTGCCGTATGCCTTCGAGCGTCTGCGGGAATCCGCCCATCGCCACCACCTGGCGTGCGGCAAACAGCAGGTTGCGGGCACGGCTGTAGTAGCCCAGTCCCTGCCACAGGCGCAGCACCTCGTCCTCGGTGGCCGATGCCAGTGCCTGCACCGTGGGCCAGCGCTGCATGAAGCGCTCCCAGTAGGGACGGCCCTGCTCAATGCGCGTCTGCTGCAGGATAATCTCCGACAGCCAGATGGCGTAGGCATCGCGGGTGTGGCGCCAGGGCAGGTCGCGGCCGAACTCGCCGAACCATTCAATCAGCGTTGATGCAAAACTCATGATTCTATATAACTAAGTTACAGACCCCACCCCCAACCCCTCCCCTTGAAGGGAGGGGAGCGGCTCCGCCTTCGATGCCCGTAGGCACTCCCCTCCCTTCAAGGGGAGGGGTTGGGGGTGGGGTCTGTATTGTTATTATTTATGTTTGCTTTCGGTGATTCGAAAAGATTGCTGCAAAGGTAGGAATAAAAAAGAGAAAAAGCGAAAAACAGCACCGTTTTCTTTGTCTTTTCTGCAAAAATCAGTAACTTTGCACCCACAAAACTATGCTACGCCTATGAAACGTCTACTATTGGCAGGCCTGGCAGCAGCTGCATTGGCCTGCGAACCCACGAAGGAAACTCCGTTCTGCTTCGATGAGATGACCTACTCGCCCACAGAGACCGTATTTAAGGTGTTTGCTCCCAACGATGCCACCTGCTATGTGGTGGTGGGTGGCGACAGCGTGCTCATGGAGCACAGGCCCACCGCCGACGACACGCTGATAAGCGAAGGACGCATCTACCGTGCCACGGTGAAAGGCGACCTGAAGGGCTGCGAATATGAGTTCGTGGTGAACGGTGTGTCCTCGCCCGGTGTCTTTGCCAAGGCCGTCACCGTGAACGGGCAGAAGGGTGTCGTCGTCAACCTGCGCGACACCGACCCCGAGGGCTGGGCCGAGGACCGCGGCCCGCGGCCTGCTACCTTCGCCGACTGGGTCATATACGAGCTGCACCACCGCGACTACACCATTGCCTTGCCCGAGGCTGTGCATCCCGGCAAGTTCCTCGCCCTCACCGAGTCCTACCCCCTGCAGCACCTGCAGCGGCTGGGTGTCAACGCCGTGCACCTGCTGCCCAGCTACGACTTCGGCTCCGTTGACGAGACACGGCTCGACGAGCCACAGTACAACTGGGGCTACGACCCTGTGAACTACAACGTGCCCGAAGGCTCGTACAGCACCGACCCCACCGACCCGCTGTGCCGCATACGCGAGTTCAAACAGATGGTGCAGGCCCTGCACCAGGCGGGCATCTGCGTCATCCTCGACGTCGTCTATAACCACACCTACGACATTGAACACAGCAACTTCCAGCGCACCTATCCCGACTACTACTACCGTAAGAACGCCGACGGCAGCTACAGCAACGGCTCGGGCTGCGGCAACGAGACGGCCAGCGAACGACAGATGATGCGCCGCTTCATGATCGAGAGCGTGCGCTACTGGGTGAACGAATACCACATCGACGGTTTCCGCTTCGACCTCATGGGCTGTCACGACATTGAGACGATGAACCAGATACGCCGGGCCCTGGACGAGATAGACCCCACCATCTTCGTCTACGGCGAGGGCTGGAGCGCCGGCCAGTGTGCGCTGCCCACCGAGCAGCTGGGCGTGAAGGCCAACGTGCAGCAGATGCCCCGCATAGCCGCCTTCAGCGATGACCTGCGCGACGCGCTGCGCGGACCTTTCAGCGATGACACCCAGGGGGCCTTCCTGGCCGGGCTGCCCGGACAGGAGATGAGCATCATGGCCGGCGTGGCCGGCATGATCAGCCACCCGCAGGTCGACTACTCGCAGGTGAACTACAGCCAGCAGCCCTACGCCATGGAGCCCACGCAGATGATCAGCTACGTCAGCTGCCACGACGACATGTGCCTCGCCGACCGCCTCAGGGCCAGCATCCCCGGCATCAAGACCGACGAGCTGATACGTCTCGACCTGCTGGCCCAGACCGCCGTGTTCACGTCGCAGGGCGTACCCTTCATGCTCAGCGGCGAAGAGATGCTGCGCACCAAGCAGGGTGTGCACAACAGCTTCGAGTCGCCCGACAGCATCAACAACCTGCAGTGGATTCACATGACGCGCTACCCCCAGGTGTTCGAATACTACCGCCAGCTCATCGGCCTGCGCCGCTCTCACCCTGCCTTCCGCATGGGCAGTGCCGAGCAGGTGCGCGCCCACCTGGAGTTCCTGCCGCAGCAGCCCTGCGTGGTGGCCTGGCGCATTCAGGATGCCCCCGGCGACGAGTGGAGCGACATCATCGTCGTCCTGAATGCCAACCGCAAGGCCGTGCAGTTGACCGTGCCCCAGGGCGACTATGTCGTGGTGTGCCACGACGGCGTCATCAGCCAGCAGGGACTGGGCGAGGTCAGCGGCAACACTGTCACCGTCGGCCCGCAGTCGGCACTTATCATGCACTCAAAATAACTGACATACAAACTACTTTCAACTAACAACCCTATGAAGAAAAAAGCATTACTTGCCGTTGCTGCCAGCCTGCTGGGGCTCGGCCAGGCCACGGCCCAGAACACCCCCGTAAGCCAGATGGAACGGCTCGACCGAGGCGTGGTGGCCCTGCCGCGCTCCTCGGGCAGCGGCATCTTCCTCAGCTGGCGTATGCTGGGCACCGACAATGAAGACGTAACCACCTTCGATGTCATACGCAACAACACCGTCATCCGCAAGGACCTCTACGCCACCAACCTCGAGGACAGCGGCGGCGGCAAGGCCTCGGTCTACCGCATCGTGACCAAGGTCAACGGCGAGGCCGTCGACACCACCGAGGCAATTTCACCCTGGGAGCAGGTGTACAACCCCATCAAGCTGAACCGTCCCGCCGGAGGGTCCACCACCAGCGGGACCTACACCTACACTCCCAACGACATGTCGGTGGGCGACGTTGACGGCGACGGGCAGTACGAGCTGTTCGTGAAGTGGGACCCCTCGAACTCGAAGGACAACTCGCAGAACGGCGTCACCGGCAACGTCATCATCGACTGCTACCGCCTTGACGGCACACAGCTGTGGCGCGTGGACCTGGGCCCCAACATCCGTGCCGGTGCACACTACACGCAGTATATGGTCTACGACTTCGACGGCGACGGACGTGCCGAGCTGATGTGCAAGACGGCTCCCGGCTCGAAGGACGGCCAGGGCAGCTACGTCAACCAGGCGGCCACCGACGACAAGATCAAGGCAGCGCCGAACAACAAGACCTGGTACACCAGCTCGGGCCGTGTCGACGGCGGACAGGAGTATCTCACCGTCTTCAGCGGCCTCACCGGCCAGGCTGTGCACACCGTGGCCTATCTGCCCAACCGCAATGCCGAGCTGACGCTCAGCGAGGCCGACGGCACCTTTAACTGGGCCATAGGCAAGACCGACACCCACAGCTACAACCGCGGCGACCGCTATCTGGCTGCCGTGGCCTATATCGACGGAGCCGACAAGCCCGCCAGCGCCGTCTTCTGCCGGGGCTACTACAGCTATGCCTTCCTCTGGGCAGTAAGCTTCGACGGGCAGCAAATCAGGTCACGCTGGTTCAGCGACCACCGCTCCAACTCGTCCTATTCCGTCTACACCTGGGATGACGAGGGCACCCGCACCCGCAAGAACTACAGCGGCTGCAAGCCCACCAACGGGCGCAGCGGCAAAAGCGGCACCATGTTTTGCAACGGCAACCACAACCTCTCGGTGGCCGATGTCGACGGCGACGGCAGCGACGAGATCATCTGGGGCTCGGCCGCCCTCGACCACGACGGCACGCTGCTCTATGGTACCGGCTTCGGCCACGGCGACGCCATGCACCTGGGCGACCACTGTCCTGACCGCCCAGGGCTGGAGGTGTTCCAGATTCACGAGGAGTCGCCCTACGGATGGGACGTGCACGATGCCCGCACCGGCGAGATTCTCCTCTCGGCTAACGGCGGCGGCGACAACGGGCGCGGCTTCTGCGCACAGATTGACGCTAACGTGCGCGGATCGCTTTTCTGGTCGTCAAACGACGGCAACGCACGACGCGCCACCGACGGCACCGTAGCCTCGACCAAGCACGGAACGTCCAACTTCCGCATCTTCTGGGACGGCGACCTGCAGGAGGAACTGCTCGACGGCAACAAGATAGACAAATGGAACGGCAACGGCACACAGCGCCTCTACCTGAACGGCAAGGACCTGTACGACTACAACGGCAGCAGCACCTGCAACAGCACGAAGAACACCCCCTGTCTGCAGGCCGACATCCTGGGCGACTGGCGCGAGGAGGTTATCCTGTGGTCGAGCGGCGACAACGCCACCATCAACATCTTCACCACCAACACCACCACGAAGTACCGCATGCCCACGCTGATGCACGACCACACCTACCGCATGGGCATCTGCTGGCAGAACGTGGCCTACAACCAGCCACCGCACCTGGGTTACTACCTGCCCGACGCCATGCTGCCCTGCCTGGCCACCGACAGCAAGGTGGTGAACGGCGTGGCAGGCCAGGAGATGACCTTCGAGGCCCCGGGCCGCTACGTCAGCACCATCAGCTTCGTATCGACCATCCTGCCCGACGGTACTCAGATGAAGTATAAGGTTCCCGAGGGCTTCGAGAAGAGCACGCTCAGCAAGCGCCTCTTCATCAAGGGCACACCGCAGCAGCCCGGCGACTACCGCTTCGCCGTCACGCTGAAGGGTCTGGGCACCGAGCAGGTCAGCGACACCATCACGTTCCGCGTGGCTGACCCGGCCGGCATCAGCAGCGCCGTCCATGCCGACGGCGGCACCATCATCGCCGTCTACGACCTGGCCGGCCACTATCTGGGCAACGGCACCAGCCGCCTGCCCCGAGGCCTGTATGTAGTGCGCCGACAGACAGCCGCAGGCACCAGCACCACAAAGCTGCTGAAGGCTGAGTGACCAGCCCCACAAAGCTGCCGAAGGCTGAGGACCAGCACCACAAAATTGCTGAACAGCCGCCAACGACAAGCCCGCCAAATGTGGCTCCAGAGCAGAGCCGCATTTGGCGGGCTTTATTTTACATATACTCTTATTGCTCCGGGGGCAGCACGCCCTCGAGCCTGACGTCCTGCTTGCGGTAGCCGCTGGAGGTGAAGATGGCCACGAGCCGCTGCTGGCTGTCGGTGATGCGCACCTCAGCATAGGGCATGCGCTTGTGGTCTACCAGTTCGTGGGCTTCAGCGTATATCGTCTCGCCCAAGGGGACGGAGCGGAAGAAACTGATGTTCGAGCTGGTACTGACAGTGAGCACCAGGTGGCTGTTCACGGCGGCGGCAAAGGCCAGGTCGGCCAGGGTGAAGATGGCTCCGCCCTGACAGAAGTTCCCGCCGTTGAGGTGGTGCTCCTCAACCGTCATGCTGGCGCGGGCATAGCCCTGGCGAATGTCCAGCAGTTTGCAGCCGGCAAGCACGGCGAAGCGGTCGCCCTTGAAGAATTCTTTTAGTGTCATTTCAGGTAGTCCTCGAAATACTGGGTGATGCGCTCGTGCAGGTGCACGCTGGCGTGGCCCATCATGTTGTGGCCCTCACCGGGATAGACGAAGAAGTCGGGCTGCGTGCCGGCCTCCACGCATGCCTTCAGGAAGGAGAGCGCATGCTGGGGCACGACGGTGGGGTCGTTATAGCCGATGATAATCTGCAGCTTGCCCTTCAGGTCCTTCGCCTTGCTGACGAGGCTGGTCTTGGCATAGCCCTCGGGGTTCTGCTGCGGGGTGTCCATATAGCGCTCGCCATACATCACCTCGTACCACTGCCAGTCGATGACGGGGCCTCCGGCCACACCCACCTTGAACACATCAGGATAGTTGGTCATGAGCGAGATGGTCATGAAGCCGCCGAATGACCAGCCGTGCACGCCCAGGCGGTTGCTGTCCACATAGGGCAGGCTCTTCAGGAACTCCACGCCCTTCATCTGGTCCTGCATCTCCACCTGTCCCAGCTGGCGGAAGGTGGCCTGCTCAAAGTCGCGCCCGCGGTTCTCGCTTCCGCGGTTGTCGAGTATGAAGACGATGTAGCCCTTCTGTGCCATGTAGGTCTCCCAGGAGCGGCTGGCCCAGTGCCAGCTGGCGTCAACATTGTGTGCATGCGGCCCGCCGTAGACGTAGACGACGGTGGGATATTTTTTTAGTGAAGAGTGAAGAGTGAAGAGTGAAGAATTAGCTTCCGCACTGTTTTGCTCACCACCTGTTGCGGCAGCAATTATTCCGCTCAGTTCGCGTGGCACCACCATGCGCCAGTAGAGGTCGGTCTTTCCGTCGGCGGCCTTGATGGTTCCGCTGAGGTAGCCGGGCTGCTCGTAGTCGGCCCAGGGGTCGGGGGCGGTGAGCAGTCGCTGTGCCTTGCCGTCCTTGGTGCTCACCACGTCGATGTTGTTGGGCGTGGTGGGCGTCTGCCACTTGTCGTAGAGCAGTGCGCCGCTGCCCTGTGATAGCACGGCACGGTGCACGCCCTCGCCGTTGTCGAGCGGTGTGCGCTTGCCCGTCCAGGCGTCTACGGCGTAGAGGTTGCGCTGCAGGGGGTGCTTCTCGTTTGAGGCGATGATGATGCTGCGCGTCTTCTCATTGAAGCCCAGCACTTGCATCACCACCCACGGTCCGCTGGTGAGCTGCTTCACGCACTCGCCCTTGATGGTGTACAGGTAGAGGTGGTTGTAGCCGTCGCGCTGGCTCTGCATGATGAACTGGTTGCCGTTCCATGGCAGGAACATGATGGGGTTCAGGGGCTCCACGTACTTGTCGCTTTTCTCTTCGCAGAGCACGTACTCGCGCTTGCCGGTCTCAGCGTCGTAGCTGACGAGGCGGCAGTGGTTCTGGTCGCGGTTCAGCTCCTGTACGAAGACGTGCTTTGCATCGGGGCTCCAGCTGATGTTGGTGAAGTAGAGGGTGGACTGCAACGATGTTGCGGAAAAGTCGACGGCGGGGGTTTGCAGGTAGAGGGTCTTGCCGGTGGCGAGGTTGAAGACGCCGATGCTGACCACATGGGCGTTCATGCCCGCCATGGGGTACTTGTCGGGCTGGTGCTCAGCCTCACGTGGGTCTATGTCCACCTGCGGATAGTCGGTGACCATCGACTGGTCCATGCGGTAGAAGGCCAGCCGCTGCCCGTCGGGGCTCCAGAAGGTGCCCTTGCTGATGCCGAACTCATCGCGGTGTACGCTCTGCCCGTACACGATGTCGCGGCTTCCGTCGGTGGTGAGCTGGTGCTTCCTGCCTTCGGCATCAACCACGAACAGCTGGTTGCCGTCGACGTATGCCGTGGCCTTCGACTGCGGGCTCCAGTCATTGGCCTGCTGCCCGGAGATGCTGTCCTGCCACACCACCTGTTTCGTCTTGAAGTCGATGAGCAGGAAGGCGTTCCTGTTGCCGACGGCTACGATGGGTTTGTCGGCGTATGGGAATGTGGCCGACATGAGATGCCGTACCTCGTGTGTGGTGCCGTTGCTGCCAGCCCAGCGGTTCACGTCGTCGAGTGTGAAGAGGGTCTGCTTCTTTCCCGTCCTGGGGTTGATGGTGCTGCACTCCTCCACGTCGGTCTGCACCAGCTGGTCGCCCCACCATGTGAGGAACATGTTCTGCGGCCGCAGGCTGTGGTAGTTGCGTCCTCCGAAGTTCAGGTCTTCCAGTGTGAAGAGCTTCTTCTGTGCAGTCATGGTTGCCGGTATGAGCAATAGCGTCAGGGCTATCAGTATGCCTCTAATCTTCATCGTGGTTGAATCGTTTGTTGCCGCGCTTGCCTCCGCTGCGGTCGAAGCGCTCGTGTCCGCCGCGGTTCTCTTTGAAGTCGCGAGAGGGGCGGGAAGGTTTGGCAGATTTGGTATATTTGGTAGATTTGGTAGATTTGGCAGATTTGGCAGATTTGGCAGATTTTTGTTCTTTTGAGTTTTTGGAGAAAGGGAAGTCGTCCGAGTTGCGAGCAGCCCGGGCAATCCTGGGTTTCTTGGGCTCTTCCAGCTCGTGGCGGTGGAAGGTGAAGGAGCGAATGTCGGCCTCCTCGTTCTCCTCCTGCTCGGTGATGCGCTGCTTGAATTCGCGCTCCTTCTTGAAGCGGTGCGCCTGTGCCATCTGGCGCTTCTCCTCCTCGGTCTTCACGGTGCCACCCTCGCTGCGGAACTGCTTCATCTTGCCGTCGAACATCTGGTACTTGCGCAGCTCGCACTCCAAGGAGCCGTTGTAGAGCGGAATCTTGATGCTGGGCTTCAGCCCTATCTGCTCGAAGCACTCCTCGCGGTAGGTGATGATCCATGCGTCGCCGCCCATGAACTGGTGCTTCAGCCGCTCGCCTATCATGCGGTAGGTCTCCAGGAGGTTGGGGGTCGATATGCGCTCGCCGTAGGGCGGGTTGGTGACGATGATGGCCTTTTCGCGTGGCTGCTGGAAGTCCTTGAAGTCCTGCTGCTCCACGCTGATGCAGTCGCTCAGTCCGGCGGCCTTCACGTTCATGCGTGCGGTGTTCACGGCCTTGAAGTCGATGTCGTAGCCATAGATGTGGTGCTTGAACTCACGCTCCTGCGAGTCATCATTATATATATTGTCGAAGAGCTCGGCGTCAAAGTCGGGCCACTTCTCAAATGCATACTCCTTTCGGAAGAGTCCCGGCGCCATGTTGCGTGCTATGAGGGCCGCCTCCACAAGGAAGGTTCCGCTGCCGCACATGGGGTCTATGAAGTCGGTGTCGCCCTGCCATCCGGTCATGAGTATGATGCCCGCTGCCAGCACCTCGTTGATGGGAGCCTCCACGCTCTCCTGCCTGTAGCCACGGCGGTGCAGGCTCTCGCCGCTGCTGTCGAGGCAGAGTGTGCACTGGTCCTCGGCAATGTGTATGTGCAGCCGCAGGTCGGGGTTGGCCAC
>DGHX01000155.1:10350-16576 GCA_002392835.1 Prevotella sp. UBA3837
TAGCTGACGAACTTGGAGTGGCGGAACTCCTCGCTGAACACCACGCTGTCAACGGCGAAGGTGCGGTCGTCGCCGAGGTATTCCGTCCAGTCGAGCTTCTTGATCTCCTCGTAGACGTCGTCGGCGCTGCGTGCCTTGAAGTGGTGTATGGGTTTCAGGATTTTGATGGCCGTGTGCAGCTGGAAGTTAGCGCGATACATCAGTTCCTTGTCGCCGGTGAACGACACCATGCGCCGGCCTATCTGTACGTCGTTGGCCCCCAGTGCTGTCAGCTCCTTTGCCAGGACGGGCTCCAGTCCCATAAAGGTTTTGGCAATGAGCTCAAATGTTTGTTCCATTAAGTAGATAAAAATAAATCGGCTGCAAAGGTACGAAATAAATCTCAAACAGCCAAATAATCCGGCGAAAGTATTCGTCAGTCTTTCATTTCCTCTCTTCCGCGGGCTGATGCTGCCTGCCTCGCAGCACGGCCTGTATCTTCAGCAGGTCTTCGGGATAGGTGAGCTTGTCGTAGTAGGGGGCGTCGAAGTCGAGGCATACGCTCGACGTCTCCGGCAACTGCTGTATGGACTCCGTCAGGGGCGAGTCGGCCCGGAAGCAGCGGTCGATGAGGCTGAAGCGGAAGGCCTCCGGCGTGCTGAGCGTGTAGTACTGCGAGCGGTCGACGACCCACTGTCCGTAGCAGCCCAGGCTGTCGGTAATCTTGTGTGCCGAGGCCACGGCGTCGTAGTCGTCGAGCTGTGTGAAGAAGCGGTCGATGACGTGGCTCTCCACTGCGGGCCTGACGGCATCGACGACCACCAGCTTCTGGCAGTCGCTGTGCCGGCGTATGTAGTCCAGGCCGTTGCGCTTGGTGACGTTCAGCTCGGGCCCGCTGGCAGCCACGTCGACGCCGTACTTTCCCACCAGTTCCTGGTGGTAGTCGGGGTGCGCCACCACGAGTATGGCGTCAGCCTGCCGGCAGCGCTTGCAGGCCTCGATGACGTAGCCGATGACCTGGCGCCCGTCAATCTCCACATACTGCTTGGGCATGCCGGCACCAAAGCGCTGGCCCACGCCCCCCGAGGTAATCATGATGATGTTTCTGTCCGTCGGTTTCATGTCGTTTGCGTTCTTATCGGTTATTGTGCGGCAAAGGTACTACTTTTTTTCGGTACTGGCAAGCAAAAGGCCCGTTTTGTTCGCCCACGCGGGGTTAGCACTTTTTGACATAGGTTATGCGATTAATTAAAAAAAGACAATAATGAACACTAAACGGCTGCGATGTCGCAGAAAATACGTACCTTTGCACTCCGAAAAAACTCAACAGCGACGCGCAGTTTGCAAAACGCCCCCCGTGGGGCCCTGCCTGCCACGCAAACGATGAACAATGGAAAAGTCATTTAAACAACTGCTACACGAGTCGTTCAAAAGCAACGACACTGAGGAGACGCTCGACGTCTACTTCACCCGTCCCATCGGCCTGGCCTTTGCGCTGATGTGGATAAAGATTGGCGTGACGCCCAACTTCGTCACCATTCTCTCGATGTTTCTCGGCGCCGCCGCCGGCTTCTGCTTCTACCATACGGAGCTGTGGTGGAACGTCTGCGGCGTGGTGCTGATGCTCTTTGCCAACTTCTGCGACTCCACCGACGGCCAGATGGCACGCCTGACGAACCACAAGACGGCCATCGGCCGCATGCTCGACGGGCTGGCCAGCGACGTGTGGTTTTTCTTCTGCTATCTGGGCATCGCCCTGCGCCTGTGGAACCAGCCGTTGCCCTTCACCGACGGGTCGGTGAACTGGACGTTCTGGGGCTTCGTGCTCTGCGGCTTCGCCGGCTTCTACTGGCATGCACGCCAGTGCCAGCTGGCCGACTACTACCGCCAGATACACCTCTATTTTATAAAGGGCGAGGACGGCAGCGAGCTCAGCAGCACACGCGGCGAGCAGCAGCTGCTCGACAGCATGCCCAAGCGCAAGTGGGGGCCCTTCACCGTGGGC
Organism: Prevotella sp. UBA3837; assembly: GCA_002392835.1. Lineage (GTDB taxonomy): Bacteria > Bacteroidota > Bacteroidia > Bacteroidales > Bacteroidaceae > Prevotella. Next base: position 12,335 of record DGHX01000155.1, read on the forward strand.
GCCGACGGCCACTTCTGGGACTATCTGTTCCACTACTTCTACATAGGCTGGTGCCGCAAGCAGGAGAAGAACACCCCCCAGTTCCAGCGCTTCTTCAAGGAGGTGAAGACCCGCTACCCCAACGCTGCCGACATGCCGCAGGAGCTGCGCCAGCAGTTCCGCCGGAAGAGCCTGCCGCTGATGTGGATGACCAACACGCTCACCCACAACACCCGGGCCACGGTGATGTACATAGCCTGTCTCATCAACCTGCCGTGGATCTATCCCCTCTTCGAGATCACCGTCCTGGCCGCCCTCTACTACTACATGCGATACCGCCACGAGAAGATGTGCCGCGAATTTGTTTTTAACACTTGAGAATCACAATGATGACAAAGCGACAGCTGGCGATAGCCCTATCATTTATCATTTATCTACTCTCATACACCCCCGCAGGGGCGCAGACCATCACCGGACACGTGCTCGACGCACAGACCGGCGACACCATACCCATGGCCAGCTGCATCTACCACGGACACGGCGTGGCCGTGGCCGGCAGCATTGACGGATACTTCCAGATAGACCGTCACGACGGATGGCCCCTGACGTTCAGCGCCGTGGGCTATCAGCAGCAGACCATCGTCGTCGACAGCCGCACGCCGCACTACCTGCGCGTGAAGCTGAAGCCCGACAGCAAGGTGCTCAAGGAGGTGGTGGTGAAGACCAAGCGCCAGCGCTACAGCCGCAAGAACAACCCCGCCGTGGAGATGATGAAGAAGGTGGTGGCCGCCAAGAAGCGCACCGACCTGAGCAACCACGACTTCTACCAGTACAACAAATACCAGAAGCTGACGCTGGCCCTGAACGACGTCACCTCCAGCTTCCTCGACAGCACGAAGTTTGCCAAGAAGCAGTGGCTGCTCAACCAGATTGAGGTGTGCCCCTACAACCAGAAGCTCATACTGCCCATATCCGTCGACGAGACGGTGTCGCAGAAAATATACCGCCGCGACCCGCACGACGAGCGTACCATCATCAAGGGCATGAACAACCAGGGCATCAACGACCTCATACAGACGGGCGACATACTGACCACGCTGATGAAGGACGTCTTCACCGACATCAACATCTACGACGACCAGATTCGCCTGCTGCAGTACCCCTTCACATCGCCCATCGGCAACGATGCCATCAGCTTCTACCGCTACTACATACAGGACACCGTCTACGTGGACCACGACCTGTGCTTCCACCTCTCCTTCCTGCCCAACAACCAGCAGGACTTCGGCTTCCGCGGCGAGCTGTACGTGCTGGCCGACAGCAGCTACCAGGTGAAGCGCTGCGAGATGACCATCCCCAAGCGCTCGGACGTGAACTTCGTGGAGAACATGAAGGTGACGCAGGAGTTCCGCCAGCTGCCCAACGGCGAGTGGGTGCTCTCCGTCGACGACATGTTCACCGAGCTGAAGGTGGCATCCTTCCTGCAGCAGTTTGCCGTCATACGCAACACGCGGCTCACCGACTATGCCTTCGACGAGCTGCCGCGACAGCTGTTCAAAGGCAAGAAGAAAGAGGTGAAGGACGCCAACGCCATGATGCAGAACGACGACTTCTGGGCGCAGTACCGGCAGGTGGAGCTGACCAAGAGCGAGAGCTCGATGGACGCCTTCGTGCACGGACTGGAGCAGATAAAGGGCTTCAACTACATCATCTTCGTGGCAAAGGCATTCATCGAGAACTTCGTAGAGACAGGCACGCCGAAGACACCGTCGAAGGTTGACATAGGGCCCATCAACACCATGATCACCCGCAACTTCGTGGACGGATACCGATTCCGCCTGTCGGCACAGACTACCGCCAACCTCGACTCGAACCTCTTCGTCAGCGGATACATCGCACGCGGCATGGACTCGCGCAAGACCTACTACAAGGGCGACGTCACCTGGTCGTTCAACAAGAAGGAATACCTGCCGCGCGAGTTCCCCAAGCGCACACTGTCCTTCACCTCTACCTACGACGTCATGTCGCCCAGCGACAAGTTCATGCACACCGACAAGGATAACGTCTTCACCGCCTTCAAGTGGGCCACCGTCGACAAGATGATGTTCTACAACCGGCAGTCGCTGACCTTCGAGCGCGAGGAGGACTGGGGCTTCCGCACCACCCTGCAGCTGAAGGCCGAGGAGAACGAAGGGGCCGGACAGCTGCGTTTCGTAACGCTCAATCAGGCCCCCCCTTCAGCCCCCGAGGGGGCTACTAATGCCCCTGCCCTTGAAACTATAGAAGCCCCCTCGGGGGCCGTAGGGGGGGCCGGATCTTTCCGCACCACCGAGCTGCGTGCCGAGCTGCGCTTCGCACCAGGCGAGACGTTCATCAACACCAAGCAGCGCCGACTGCCCATCAACCTCGACGCGCCCGTCTTCACCGTCAGCCACACCATGGGCTTCAAGGACTTCCTCGGAGGCGACTATAACTACAACTTCACCGAGGCCAGCATCTACAAGCGCTTCTGGCTGAAGTCGTGGGGAAAGCTCGACTGCTACCTCAAGGCCGGAGCACAGTGGAACAAGGTGCCCTTCCCACTGCTCATCATGCCCGAGACGAACCTCTCGTACATCATGCAGGACTACACCTTCACCACCATCAACAACATGGAGTTCCTCAACGACCGCTACGCCTCGTTCATGATGTTCTGGGACCTGAACGGCAAGATCTTCAACCGCATACCGCTGCTGCGGCACCTGAAGTGGCGCGAGTGGCTCACCGTGAAGTGCCTGTGGGGCTCGCTCAGCGACATGAACAACCCCACGCTGGCGCAGAACCAGGGCGACCCCGTGCTGATGTACTTCCCCGAAGGCTCGTACGTCATGGACTCGAAGAAGCCCTACTGGGAGGTCTCGGCCGGCATCCACAACATCTTCAAGATTGTGCACGTGGAGTACGTGCGCCGCCTCAGCTACCTCCACCTGCCCACGGCCCACAAGCACGGCGTCCGCTTCATGATTCGCATGACGTTCTGAGATAGATTATACCAGGTTTCTTATACGCCCAGCCGCTCCCCTACGTGGGAGCGGCTGCGTATAGATGACCGCAATTAGCAGAAAACCTGCACCAGCCCTGGTTTTCAGCTATTTACACTCTTTTTCCTGCACCGATTCCTGCACCACATCCTGCACCTCCTGCACCAATTCCTGCACCAATTCCAGCACTTCCTGCACCATTTCCAGCACTTCCTGCACCATTTCCAGCACCACATCCTGCATCTTTTTCTCCCACAACGCTTCCTGCGCCTCGACTGCCAATTTTAAGAAAACTTAATCAAAGTTCCAAAAAAGTGTACGTGAACTTGGAACTCTTTGTCCGCGGCCCGCGGACAAAGAGTCCGCGCACCAGGAACAAAGAGTCCGGACACCAGGGACAAAGAGTCCGCGCACCAGGGACAAAGAGTCCGGACATCGAGGACTCTGTCGAGCTGTATAGTTTACCAATTTAGCTGTGTAGTTTACCAATTTAGGTTGATTACTTTCGACCATATCTGCAATTTGGGTTGCCCCAGGTTAAACTTAATTTTAGGCAACTATATAGCATTTGACCCTATAGAGGTTGGGAGCGAGCTGCGCTCGAGCTTGCAACTGATGGAGAACGGCCTGAAAGGCCAACGAGCACATAGCCCAGGGCAGCGCCCTGGGAATATAGCGTACACAGCCACCGCCCTGACAGGGCAAAAGCATAATGAAGGGGCAAAGCCCCTGTGGTAAACATACGAGGACGATGCCCTCTATTAGCGCTTTTGCCCTGTCAGGGCGAAAACAGCCACCCCGATTAACCCAGGGCGATGCCCTGGGCTATATGCTTATTGGCCTTTCAGGCCGCTCCCCATCGGTTGCAAGCAAGAGCACAGGCCATTCCCAACCCTCGTAGGGTCATATACTATATAGTTGCCTAATTTAAATTCTCGTTGACTCGGACTGACAATTGAAAAGCCCCATCAGGGCTTGCAAGCTCCCCAACATTCCGGGGGCACCCTACCCTTTTTACACATCTCACCGAAATGAATCAGCCGAATAAACCCCGAAGGGGTGATAGAGCACAGGCAGGGGTGGAGCAAAGCGAAACCCCTGCAAAAGCGTGCGCAGCCAAAGCCCCGAAGGGGCGAAGGAATACAGGCAGGGATGGAGCAAAGCGAAACCCCTGCAAAAGCGTGCGCAGCCAAAGCCCCGAAGGGGCGAAGGAATACAGGCAGGGGTGGAGCAAAGCGAAACC
>DGHX01000043.1:0-247 GCA_002392835.1 Prevotella sp. UBA3837
GGCCACCTGAAGCGCAAGTGGAACCCCGCTATGGCTCCCTACATCTACACCGAGCGTAACGGCATCCACATCATCGACCTCCACAAGACCATCGTCAAGATTGACGACGCTGCCGAGGCCCTGAAGAACATCGCCCGCCAGGGCAAGAAAATCCTCTTCGTAGGTACTAAGAAACAGACTAAGGAAGTGATTGCCGAGAAGGCAACCAGCATTAACATGCCATACGTCATCGAGCGTTGGCCGGGCG
>DGHX01000043.1:322-7153 GCA_002392835.1 Prevotella sp. UBA3837
ACCAACTTCCCCACCATCCGCAAGGCAGTGAAGAAGATGGCCAACATCGACAAGCTCATGCAGGACGGCACCTTCAGCAACCTCTCGAAGCGCGAGCTGCTGCAGGTGACCCGCCAGCGCGCCAAGCTGGAGAAGAACCTCGGAAGCATCGTTGACCTCACCCGTCTGCCCAGCGCCCTGTTCGTGGTTGACGTGATGAAGGAGGCCAACGCCGTGCACGAGGCCAACCGCCTGGGCATTCCCGTGTTTGGCATCGTCGACACCAACAGCGACCCCACCAACGTCGACTTCATCATTCCCGCTAATGATGACGCCAAGGACTCGGTCGAGGCCATCCTGAACGCTTGCTGCGCCGCCATCGCCGAGGGCCTGGAGGAGCGCAAGGCTGAGAAGGCCGACGAGAAGGCTGCCGAGGCTCAGGCTGACGCCGAGGCCGAGGAGGGCAAGCCCCGCCGTGCTGCCGGTGCACGCCGCGCACGCAAGGACGACGAGGCTGCTCCTGCCGCCGAGGCTCCCGCTGAGGAGGAGGCTGCCGCAGAATAAATGCTTAATGCTTAATGCTTAATGCTTAATTTGGTTAACACCATGATTACGCAGGACGCATTGGGCAGTAGCATTTATCTAGAAGTATAGTTTTAATTAAGCATTAAGAATCAAGCATTAAAAACAATGGCTATTTCAATTGACGATATCAAAAAGCTTCGTGCCATGACCGGTGCCGGTCTGGCCGACGTGAAGAAAGCCCTGACCGAGGCCGAGGGCGACTTCGACCGCGCCAAGGAACTGCTGCGCGAGCGTGGCCTGGCCATCGCTGCCAAGCGCTCTGACCGTGAGACCAGCAACGGCTGCGTGCTCGTGAAGAAGGAGAACGGCTTTGCTGCCATGATTGCCCTGAAGTGCGAGACCGACTTCGTGGCCAACGGCAAGGACTTCATCGCCCTGACGCAGAGCATCCTTGATGCCGCCGTCGCTGCCAAGTGCAAGACCCTCGACGAGGTGAAGGAACTCGACATCAACGGACAGAAGGCCCAGGAGGCTGTCACACAGCGCTCGGGCATCACCGGCGAGAAGATGGAGCTCGACGGATACCTCATCCTCGAGGGTGAGAACATCGAGGTGTACAACCACATGGGCAAGAACATGCTCTGCACCATGGTTCAGCTGAACAAGGAGAACCAGGAGGTGGGCCACAAACTCGCCATGCAGGTGGCTGCCATGAAGCCCGTGGCACTCGACGCCCAGAGCGTGGATCAGAAGGTGCTCGACGAGGAGTACAAGACCGCCGTTGAGAAGACCAAGCTCGAGCAGGTGGAGAAGTTCGTGGAGATGAAGCTGAAGAAGGCCGGCATCAACCCCAACCTGGTTGACAGCGAAGACCACATCGAGAGCAACATCAACAAGAAGTGGCTCACCCAGGAGCAGGCCGACGAGGCCCGCAAGATCATTGCCGACGCAAAGGTCGAGGGCGAGGCTCAGCTGAAGCCCGTGATGATTGAGAACATCGCCAAGGGACGCGTGCAGAAGTTCCTCAAGGAGAACTGCCTCGTGGACCAGGAGTTCCAGTTCGGCGACGGCGACAAGGCTACCGTCACCGAGTGGCTGAAGCAGCAGGACAAGGAGCTGAAGATTGTGGCCTTCCGCCGCTTCACCCTCGTCGCAGAGTAATATTTACCATAAAACAGAAAAAAAATGGTATTGCTGCATGGCAATACCATTTTTTTTTCGTAACTTTGCCCCAAACTTGATAACTATTCTACAACATGAAACGTTTTGCTTGGACTTTATTCACGTTCTTAATCACCGTGGCGGCCATGGCGGCCAACCGCGAGAAACTGAACTTCAACGATGGATGGCTGCTGCGCGTAGGTGATTTCAGCCAGGCACAGCAGCCCTCATTCGCCGATGACGGCTGGCAGCAGGTGACGCTGCCCTACGCCTTCAACGGAGACGAGGCTTTCAAGCGCGACATCGTAGACCTCACCGACACCATCTGCTGGTATCGCAAGCACTTCACGCTGACTGCCGACGACGTGAAGGGAAAGGTGTTCGTAGAGTTTGAGGGCGTGCGCCAGGGTGCCGACTTCTACCTGAACGGCCAGAGCCTGGGCATCAGCGAGAACGGCGTCATGGCCTGCGGATTCGACCTCACCCCCTATGCCAAGGAGGGCGAGAACGTGCTCGCCGTGCGCTGCGACAACTCATGGCAGTACCGCTCGCGCGTGCACGACAGCCGCTACCAGTGGAACGACCGTAACTTCAACGCCAACTACGGCGGACTGCCCAAGAACGTATTCCTGCACAAGACGGGCAAGGTGTACCAGACCCTGCCGCTCTACAGCAACCTGGGCACCACCGGAACATACGTCTACGCCACCGACTTCGACATCGCCGCCCGCAAGGCCGTCATCCATGTGGAGTCACAGGTCAGGAACGACGACGTGCGCGACCATCAGGTGGCGCTCGCCTTCACCATGACCGACCTCGACGGCAAGACCGTCCTGCAGGTGCCCGGCACCGAACTGGTGACCATCGGCGCAGGCCAGACCGTGGTGCTGAAGGCACAGGCCGAGGTGCAGGGACTGCACTTCTGGAGCTGGGGCTACGGCTATCTCTACACCGTGGAGAGCCGTCTGCGCGAGGTGGTCAGCGGTGGCAGCACGGTAGCCATGAGCGATGCCGTCGTCATCCGCACCGGCTTCCGCAAGACGGAGTTCGCCAACGGCCTCTTCCGCCTGAACGACCGCGTCATGATGGTGCACGGCTATGCCCAGCGCACCAGCAACGAGTGGCCCGGCACGGGCCTCAGCGTGCCCGCCTGGCTCAGCGACTACAGCAATGCGCTGATGGTTGAGAGTGGCGGCAACCTGGTGCGCTGGATGCACGTCACGCCATGGAAGCAGGACATAGAGAGCTGCGACCGCGTGGGACTGCTGCAGGCCATGCCCGCAGGCGATGCCGAGAAGGACGTAGAGGGACCGCGCTGGCAGCAGCGCAAGGAGCTCATGCGCGATGCCATCATCTATAACAGGAACAACCCCAGCATCATCTTCTATGAGGGCGGCAACGAGAGCATCAGCCGCGAGCACATGCTCGAGCTGAAGGCCATACGCGACGAGTACGACCCCAACGGCGGACGCGCCATCGGCAGCCGTGAGATGCTCGACATCAACGAGGCAGAGTATGGCGGCGAGATGCTCTACATCAACAAGAGCGGCAAGCACCCCATGTGGGCCATGGAGTACTGTCGCGACGAGGGACTGCGCAAGTACTGGGACGACAAGTCATACCCCTACCACCGCGAGGGCGACGGCCCGCTCTACCGCAACGCACCGGCCCTGGAATACAACCACAACATGGACCACTTCGCACGCCAGATGGTGGAGCGCTGGTATGAGTACTGGCTCGAACGGCCCGGCACAGGGCGCCGCGTCAGCAGCGGCGGCGTGAAGATTGTGTTCAGCGACACCAACACCCACCACCGCGGCGAGTCGAACTACCGCACGAGCGGCGTCACCGATGCCATGCGCCTGCCCAAGGATGCCTTCTATGCACACCAGGTGATGTGGGACGGATGGGTAAGCCCCGAGCGCGACCGCACACACATCGTCGGTCACTGGAACTACGAGCCCGGCACGGTGAAGCCCGTCTACGTCGTCTCAACAGGCGACGAGGTCGAGCTGTTCGTCAACGGCAAGTCGGTGGGCAAGGGTGAGCGCCGGTGGAAGTGGCTCTTCACCTTCAGCGACGTGAAGTTCGAGGCCGGAACCCTGGAGGCTGTGGCCTATACCAACGGCAAGGAAACGTCGCGCCACAAGCTGCAGACCGCCGGCGAGCCCGCACAGCTGCGCCTCACCGCCATCGAGAACCCGCAGGGCATGGTGGCCGACGGCGCCGACATGGTGCTCGTAGAGGTGGAGGTGCTCGACAAGGAGGGACGCCGCTGTCCGCTCGACGACCGCATGGTGAACTTCCAGCTGTGGGGCGAGGGCCGCTGGATTGGCGGCATCGGCACCCGCAACAACAAACTCTTCCAGCAGGACGACCCCAACCGCGACAAGGCGCTGCTCGACGCTGCCAACAAGCGCAACACCAGCGATAACTACGTGGGACACATGTCGTTGCCCGTGGAGTGCGGCGTCAACCGCGTGCTGGTGCGCTCCACTGCCAACGCTGGCGAGATAGGGCTCAGCGTCAGCGCACAGGGCCTGAAGCCCGCCTACCTCACCGTGCACACCCGCCAGGTAGACGCACCCCACTATCTGCCGCAGCTCACGCTGAAGCCCAGCCTCGTGCGTGGCGAGACACCCGCCACTCCCAGCTATACCGATGTGAAGCGTACCGTCGACATCGTCAGTGCACAGGCCGGCAGCAATGCCGCCGAAGTGGCACGCTCGTACGATGACAACGAACTGTCGGAGTGGAAGAGCGACGGCGAGAAGAAGAACGCCTGGGTCACCTATCGCCTCGGCCGTAAGGCACTGGTCGACGAGCTCACGCTGAAGCTCTCCGGCTGGCGCAACCGCTGCTATCCCCTCGAGGTCTATGCAGGGAAGAAGAAGGTGTGGGAGGGACTGACCGACGCCACACTGGGCTACTGCCACATACAGATAGACCAGCCCGTCATGACCGACCGTCTCACCCTGCGCATGATAGCCCCCTCACAGGGCAGCAACCGCTTCGGCAACCAGAAGGAGCTGGCCGGAGGCAATGCCGGAGAGTTCGACCAGCTGAGGTCGGTGGAAGGCAAGGTGGAGCTGCGCATCATTGAAGTCGACATCCTGGAATCAGTAAAATAATCCTTTCATTATGGAAACCAACATCTCAAAGCCGCAACGGCCGCAGAAGGCTCGTGGCACAGCACCATGGAAGATTGCCGTGCCACTGCTCGCCGTGGCAGCACTGGCCACAGCAGCCTATTTCATCTTCTTCCACAAAAGCCCGGAGCAGAAGGCTGCCGAGGCCGACCAGGAATACTACGAAGAGCTGGTCGACGACTGTCGCAGCGCACTGCGCGAGGCCGACCGCTTCGCTGACCTGACCAAGGCCGAGGAGGAGTACTTTGAGGAGATAGAGGAGCTGGAGGACGAACATGGCAGCGTGATGCCCGACGTCTATGACAACCTGGCCGACCTGGAGGACTTGCGCGACGAGCAGCGGAAGGACCTGCGCGACGACTGCATCGAGAAGGCGGAAGAATACATCGACGACGAGCAGTATGCCGATGCCCTTGGCCTCTACAACGATGCCATCAGCGCACTGCCCGACGACGAGGAACTGCTCGACCTGCGCACTGCCCTGGCAGCTAAGATTGGCTTCATCGATGTGCAGGACATCGTCTACGGCAATGAAGACACCGACGGCAACACCCTCACCACGCCTGGGTCAACGCTCTATACCGACGACATGCGCTACCTCAGCATCTGGGTGGTCTACAACTCGCTGTTGCCTGAGGATGAAGGAACCGTCAAGCAGTATTTCACCTACAGGCTCTATTATCCCGACGGACATCTTGACACATCGGGCAGCTCGCCAACGGGCTATACATACGGGGGCAGCTTCTATGTGGCACACGGCGAGGTGGGACAGCGCGAGAAGCTGGCGGCATGGGGCGTGAAGACCCATTCCAACTATCCCGTCGGCGTATACAGGCTGGAACTGTTCTACGACGGTCACAAACTGTTCGAGAACGAGTTCACCGTAGAGCCCTGATGACACATTGGCTTGCATAACCGCGCGCTGAGGCTGACACATTGTCAGCCTCAGCCTTTTTTGTGGCACAACCAGCCGTTTGGCACGCTTTTCGCTTTAACCATAGCGGAGCCGAACGGCTGCCCACGACGGCAAAGCGGGGGTGCCAGGCACCAATGAGTGACAACAAACAACAAACAAAATAAAAACTCTAAAAAAAGTAAACACTATGAACATTAAACCATTAGCTGACCGCGTGCTCGTGCTTCCCGCACCGGCAGAAGAGAAGATTGGCGGCATCATCATCCCCGACACCGCAAAAGAGAAACCCCTCCATGGCACCATCAAGGCCGTAGGCCATGGCACCAAGGACGAGCAGATGATTCTGAAAGAGGGCGACGAAGTGCTCTACGGCAAGTACAGCGGCACAGAGCTCGAGTACGATGGCGTGAAGTACCTCATGATGCGCCAGAGCGACGTGCTGGCAATCATTGAAAAATGAAGAGTGAAGGGTGAAGAGTGAAGAATTTGCTGCCGCCCAAAGGCAGGCGTGCCGACTTCATCTTCCATCGGAGTTCTTCAATTAAAAGAAACAAATATTATTAACGAACAATAATTAAAAAAAGAAGAGCGCAAAAGTGCAGGTGCAAGGGAGTGCGGTAGCAAATCCTTCACTCTTCACTCTTCACTCTTCACTTAACAAAGTTATGGCAAAAGACATTAAATTCAATATTGAGGCCCGCGAACTGATGAAGCAGGGCGTCGACCAGTTGGCTAACGCAGTAAAGGTGACCCTCGGACCGAAGGGCCGCAACGTAGTGATTGAGAAGAAGTTCGGTGCTCCGCAGATTACCAAGGACGGTGTCACCGTGGCCAAGGAGATTGAGCTGGAGGACCACTTCGAGAACACCGGCGCCCAGCTGGTGAAGAGCGTTGCCTCGAAGACTGGCGACGATGCCGGCGACGGCACCACCACCGCCACGCTGCTGGCCCAGGCCATCGTCAGCGAGGGCCTGAAGAACGTCACCGCCGGTGCCAACCCCATGGACCTGAAGCGCGGCATCGACAAGGCCGTGAAGACCGTCGTCGACCACATCAAGGAGAGCGCTGAGCTCGTGGGCGACAACTACGACAAGATTGAGC
>DGHX01000145.1 GCA_002392835.1 Prevotella sp. UBA3837
TGTCTGGCACTTGCTTGGCCAGCACTACAATTTTTAATGCCATAAATATAATATAATAATGTGTTATTTTGTTATTCGCGCAAAAAGCGGCTGCAAAATTACTACTTTTTGCGCACACAGCCAAATAAAACGCTGAAAAACCGCCGTTTTCTGCACATTTCTTCCGCTTTTGTGCAGCCTGGGGCGGCGCAGGAAGAAAAAAACTGCTTTTTATTTGTCCTTTCCGCTAACTTTTCGTATCTTTGCAGCGTTGAAGGAAGATAGCTATATGATGTCATTGAAATTGACGCCTTCCTAAAACGAATCAATACTAAATATTCATAACACCTTCATTTATTAACCAAACTATTAACAACATGAGAAAGAATCTACTAAAGACCATGCTCGCCGCACTGCTGTTGGCGGTGGGCAGCACGGCGTGGGCCGACGGCAACAAGCGCGTGCTTTATTCGCAGGACTACGAGAGCGCCACTGCCACCGACTGGACATGCCCCAATGCCACGGCAAGGCTGACCCCCGGCGATGCCCCCTATGGCACCTATGCACAGAACATTGTGTCGGGCAACGGCAACCGCAGCTGCTACATGTCGGTCAGCTACACTGCCGACGGCTTTACTGCTGCCGACCTTGCCACTGCCGGCTACAACGTCGAGTTCGACCTGAAGATGTCGGGCGGAAATGTCAAAGACCGCTCCGAGCAGCAGTTCGTGGTTCCCACCACAGGCCCGAACCTGGCCAACAACTCCTACTATTCGGGTGAAGACTACATCTTCTCCATCTCCCAGCCGAAACGCGATGACAAATCCAGAAGTCAGGCATGGTGCATCAACGACCTTACCAATACTGCCTCCACCGTTACCCTTGAAGTCAGCAAGTGGTACCATGTCAAGCTGGTAGTCACCGCTGCCAAGGTCGATGCCACCATTACGCAAGGCGAGACCGTGGTTACCTCTGTCTCGAAGGCTGTGACGTCGATGCCCACCATCACAGGGTTCTTCGGCCTGCTGGGCCGTGGCTCGGGCGACATCTGCTTCGACAACCTGTCGATATATGAGTACGTCGACATGGCCGTGGCTAACGTTCCCACTGTCACGCTCACGAAAGTCGATGGTGCCAAGCGCATCTACACCGCCACCATTCAGGACGGTGAGACCCTGCACTACATCGTGCCCGGCGGCACTGAGCAGACCTCTGCCAGCGCCGAGACCGAGATCACCGTCACCACCGACGGCGACCTGCAGGCCTGGGCCACCAACGGCGCCGCCACCTCCGAGAAGGTGACCGTCGCCGTCACCACCGGCGAGGTAGTGCTGGCCACCCCCGCCATCAGCATCATTTCCATCGGCGAGGGTGCCAAAAAGTCGTTCAACGTGACGTGCGACAACAGCAGCGTGCTGCTCAAGCCCACAGCCACCATTACCTACGACTTCGTGCCTGCTGAGGGCGGCGAGGCCGTGACGGGTGCCGCCGTCGACGGTACCATCGAGGCCGACGTTGCCGGCACCTACACCTTCACCGCCACCGCCGAAGGCTACACCAGCTCGCAGCTGACCTTCGAGAACAAGGCCATGATCCTGGTGACCGACGTCGACGTCACCGCCCTCGACCCCACCACCGTGAGCAGCAACTGGACGGCCTACGCCGATGCTCGCACCGTGGGCAGCAGCAGCCAGTGGGCACGCTACTTCACTGAGCCCCTCGACGGCTACTGGTATAACTTCGGCAGCGAGACGGCTGCCGCCGACGACATCCTGCCCGGCCTCACCCTTGAGATTGACGACAACGGCAAGACCCCGCAGCTCTTCAATACCCTGGGACTGATGTACCCCGTGCATGTGCTCAATGCCGACGGCACTGAGGCCAGCTCGCCTGCCCTCACCACCATGAAGATAGGCATTGCTAACCCCGAGGGCAAGATTGCCATCATCACCTACCGTCCCGGCTACAGCAACAACAACTACTCTACGGTCGTCCTCAGCGGCAGCCAGACCTGGAGCATGAACCGCTTCGACAAGGCCATCACCAGCTACAAGGTGTACACCGAGCAGAAGCCCCTCTACCTCGAGACCGACCTCACCGCACAGTTCACCGCACTGACGAATCCCGTCAACTGGGTCAACGCCATCGGTGCAAGTACCATGGCTTATGCCGGCTGGGCTGCACCTCAGGTCACTGTCAACGGCAATAAAGTAGCCCTCGTCGAGAGCTATGGCGAAGGTCAGGAGTTCAAGCTGAAGACCGGCGATGTAATGTACCAGACCATTACTGGTCTCACCCCCGGCACCTATGCTATCGAGCTGTACGGCTCGGCCAACCTTACCGCTGGCCGTGCTGGTATGACCACTGACTTCGCAGAGGGCGACGAGCAGTCGAAGAAGGCCGCTTACCTCTACGCTGAGGCTGGTGGCACGGTGACGAAGACTTATATTCCCGCCATCATCGAGAGTGACATGAACAACCGTGGCGGCGAAGAGGCTATCCCCACCGCCAAGCTCGAAGGTATCGTCGTAGGCGACGACGGCACCGTGAAGGTAGGTCTGGCTAAGGAACTCGGCCTCACCAACTGGCACTTCGTGCAGCTGAAGAGTGTCATCGCACAGGTTGACGCCGAGCTGCTCTATGCCGCCCTCGTCGAGAAGCCTATGAACGCCCAGGTGAAGGCTGCCATGACCGCTGCCATTACCGCCGCCCGCTTAGACCAGAGCGAGGAGAACATGGCTGCCCTGAGCACTGCCATCACCGACGCACAGGCCTCTGCCGCCGCTTATGAGCCGCTGGTGGAGAACCTTGAAGCCATCGATGACGTTATCGACAACTGCGTGGAGTATGGCGCCACCGACACGTCGGCCTACGATGAGATAGCAGAAGCCGCTGCCAACGGAACCTACGAGGACAGCGAGATAGAGGGCGTGCTCAGCTCACTGCGCGACATCGTCATCGCCATTGTGAAGCAGCAGACCAAGGAAGGTGCCGACTTCACCCCCGTCATCGCTTATACCTGGGTGGGCCAGTCAGGCAACTACCTCTTCCAGGGCGAATACTACGCAGAGCGCTGGAACGGAAGCCTCTACACTGGCGATGTGCTGACGCAGACCGTCGACGGTCTGCCCAATGGCAAGTACGAGATCACGCTCCGCGCTGCCGCCAATGTAGCTTGGGTTACTGGCAACACTGGCGACGACCTCACCGAGCTCTTTGCCAACAACAGCAAACAGAACATCACCGTAGGAAGCCTGACGGCGCTTGGCGACAACGATTTCAACACCTACACCATCGAGGGCATCGTCACCGACGGCACGCTCACCTATGGTCTGCGTAACATCGCCGAGGGCGGCAACTGGTTCGTCATCGATGCACAGCGCATCACCTACGTGAGCAGCCTCACCGTCTCTTCCGACGTGGCCGAGGCCTTGGAGGAGCTGAACGCTGCCATCGAGCATGCCATCACCGTGCTGGCCGACAATGTGGCTTCGCCCGAGGCTGAGGATGCCCTGCTCGACGTCATCGACGAGGCCGACGCCCTCTACAAGAAGGGTAAGAAGGGCGACCAGGAGGTGACTCCCGCTGCCATCGCCGAGATGATACAGCGCCTGCAGGATGCCGAGGCCGCCTACCTGAAGGATGCCGAGACTTACGACCCCACCACCGCCATCAGCAGCCTCAATGCCGACGGCAGCCGCCGCAGCGTCTACACCATCGGCGGACAGAAGGTCGACGGCAAGCTCCAGAAGGGCGTCTACGTCGTCAATGGCCGCAAGGTCGTGATTAAGTGAGAGAAGAGCAAACTCAGGGTTTGCTCTTCCGAACGTGAACGAGCTCGGGCGAAGGCCAAGGTCGTGATTAAGTGAGAGAAGAGCAAACTCAATAACAAAAAGCGCGCCTCCGTATCTGCGGGGGCGCGCTTTCGTTCGGCTGGCTTCGACGCCCGGCATGAAAAAAAACACCGATTTCTTTGCGGAGTCAGAAAAAGTTCGTATCTTTGCAGCATACAAGTAGGAGGCGGTGGAATAACCGTTAGTTATAAGAAGCATGTTATGACAAAAACAAGTGAATTATGATTAGGCAGTATCAGAAGAAGCGGACTAAGGAAGAGCTTATAAACGGCTTTAGGCAGGCACTCGCTAAAAAGAAAGAGTGGCTGGAGGCCCATCATTTAGAGGAGCTGAAAATAGCGGAGGCATAAAGTTATGAAGCAACTTGATGTGGCCTCCCTCAACAAGAAGTCGCCATACGCAGTCGAAATGCGTTCGGAGAGGGACTATGTATTTCATACGGACTATGGGGTGACCTGTGTGGTGAACTTCATGGACGACTATTCTATATGGGAGGAGGGGGCATATCAGTTCATCATTGGTAATGAAACCAGGCAGAAATCGCCCAACGATGCAAAGCTGCGTGATACAGTAGCCTGCCTCATTGAAGCCTTCTTTGATGCTAACCCGGAAATCCTTCTGTATGTTTGCGAGACAGGTGATGGTAAGGAAGCCATGCGTAATAGGCTTTTCCTACGATGGCTGAAGGACTATGAGCAGAAAGATGTTTTCTTTGTAGAGCACGTAGAGATTGAGGCAGAAGGTGTGATGAATTTTGCAGCTGTCATTGTACAAAAGTCGAATCCAAGCCTGGAATCTATTATCGCTGATTTCCGTGCTGCAATTGAAGAGTTGCAGAAGCCTTACTAAGTACCCGAAATGCCTGCCGACCGCTGTTGACTTGGTAGCCGTCTGGCACGAAAAAAAACACCGATTTCTTTGCGGAGTCAGAAAAAGTTCGTATCTTTGCAGCATTCTACGGCATAAACCTATAATTCTTAACCATAAAACAAAACAACTATTATGAACAAAACATTACGATTTTCACTCATGGCACTGCTCATGATGCTCTGCGGAACAACATGGGGACAGGCCACGATGGATGTGTGGACGGCCAGCGAGGCCGGCTACGGCAATGGTGATGCAGTGACCAGCGTCGAGATTGGCGGTGCCACCGTCACCTTCGACAAGGGCACCAACACAAATGCCCCCAAGTACTACAGCACAGGCGAGGCCGTGCGCGTCTATGGCGGCGGAACCTTCACTGTGAGCTGCGAGTCCGCCGACATCAGCTCGGTGTGGCTTACCTTCGGCTCTGGCGATGGCACCAACGAGATTACTGTTGACAAGGGTACCTATACCGTTAATGCCGAGACCGGCGAGGGCAAATGGAGTAACAGCGAGGCCACCCACAGTGTCACCTTCACCGTGGGAGGCTCTACTGGCCACCGCCGCATCGCCAGCATCAGCGTGGGGCTGGTCTATGGCAGCGGCCCCATCGTGCTGCCTGAGAAGGAGGTCATCTACTCTTGGGAGTCGCCTAAGGGCGAGCCTATTGAGACGGGTGGCACCATCGCCTATGTCAATGGAGATGGCAACCGCCTGAACTATTTACAGAATGAGACTGGTTACTACACCATCTGCCTGAACGGAAAGAAAGCCAACCTGAACGACGCTACTGCATCGGCCAATGCTGGCAAGATGGTGATAACACTCGACAAACCTCTTGCCGCTGGTGACGTCATTGCCATTTCAGCCTTTGTCTACAAGGATGCGTCGAAAAAGGCCAGTCCTTATATCTTGTTCGCTGATGGCACCAATATCGAAGGCAAAGAGTATGGTGATGAGGCCAATCTTCATGAGAATTTCGCTGGATCCATCACGACTACTGAGTCGACTGTTACCGCCAAAGCAGGCGCTGGAAGCTCAACCATTACGCTGACGCGCTCACTGACCGGCACCAACCTCTTCATCACGAAGCTGGAAGTGCTGCGTGAGCCCGGCACCGAAGAGCCCGTAGTCGTCACTCCCGCCGTTCCCACCTTCAGCCTGGCAGCCGGTGAGTACACCGAGCCTCAGACCGTTGAGCTGAGCTGCACCACCGATGGCGCCGGCATCATGTACACCCTCGACGGCACCGACCCCCGCAACAAGCAGGGCATGGAGTACCTGGGGCCCATCACCATCACTGAGACCACTACCATCAAGGCCCTCGCCGTGATCAACGGCGTGGAGAGCGAGGTGGCCGAGGCTACCTACACCATCACCGCTGCCCAGGAGCCTGAGGAGCCCGCAGGCGACTACCAGTGGGTGCTGACCGCTCCTGAGGACCTGGCTACGGGCGACATCATCGCCATCGTGGACCAGCAGGAGGATAAGACCGTGGCCATGAGCAATGACAACGGCACTAGCATGGCTCCCGCCGCCGTCGCCGTCACCCTGAGCGACGACCTCTCTGAGATTACCAGCGACGTTGCTAAGAACCTGCAGTGGCAGGTCACCGTAGCCAAAGACGGACTGCAGTTCGGCGCAGATGCAGAGAACTACCTCTATGCCACCGACAGCAACAACGGCCTGCGTGTGGGCAGAAACGAGAACAATGTGTTCAGTGTCTACACCTCTACCGCCGACGATAAATCGGGCGAGGGCATCACCTACCTGACTATTCCCACAGGAGAGAATACCCGCTACGTCGGTGCCTACAACGCTCAGGACTGGCGCTGCTACACCAGCATCAACAACAATATCATGGGCTGCGTCACCGCTTTCTATAAGCGCGTGGAGAAGGGCGAGGAGCCTGTTGAGCTGCCCGAGGGCACCGTCTACCTGTGGGATGCCGGTAAGGAAGCCGGCGGCAAGGCCGTGGCTACCGACGGCACGAGCGTGGGCTATGCCAACATCGTGAACAGCGGTACTCCGGCAGAAGTGACCTACACCACCATCCGCCTGAACGGCAACGCCAACTACTCTATCCCTGAGGACAACTCGAGGAGCAACACCACCATCACCCTCGACCAGCCCCTAAAGGCCGGCGACAAGATCAGCATCACTGCCTACCGCAACAAGACTGCTGCCGACAAGAAGTCGGGCGCAAGGCTGAAGTTCGACAAGGGTGGCGAGCTGACCACGGGCGAGGGTCTGGAGTTCGTCAACCTCGACGCTTCCAATGGCTCTGCTGCTGACAGCAACCGCGGCACCGAGCCCAACACCATCGTCGTAGAGGTGCCCCAGGAGGCCGACGGCAGCACCGTCATCACCCTGACGCGCTCGTACACGAGCACCAACCTCTTCATCACCAAGATTGAGGTTACCACCGAGGCCGAGCAGCCCATCGTGCTGCCCGAGGACTTGGCCGAGGCCCTGGCCCTGCTCAACCAGACCATCGATGACGCCATCGACGTGCTGGCCGACAACGTGGCTTCCACCGAGGATGAGAACACCTTCCTCGATGCCATCGACGAGGCCGATGCCCTCTACCGCAAGGGCATGAGCGGCAAGGAGGGAGTCACCGTTGACGACGTGAACGGGCAGATCACGAAGCTGCTTGCCGCCATCGACGCCTACAAGGCTGCCGCCGAGGCTTACGATCCCACCACAGGCATCAGCGCCCTCAGCGCCAACGACAGCCGCCGCCAGGTGTACACCCTGGGCGGACAGCGCGTCAGCGGACAGCTGCAGAAGGGACTGTACATCATCAACGGCCGCAAGGTGGTGATTAAGTGAGCATAAGAGCATAAGAGCATAGGAGCAAGCCCCCCCTGGGGCTTGCTCTTTTTTCTTTTGAACACGGATGCTCGCGCGCGCGAAACGCGCGCGCGAGGACAAGGATGCTACACTTCCTACACCTAAGCTCTGAAAAAACGTCCCAGGCCTTGGGACGTTTCTGTGCGGCCCCCTTTTTTCAAAAAGTGGCCTCCTTTTTTCAAAAAGTGGCCTCCTTTTTTCAAAAAGTGACCTCCTTTTTTCAAAAAGCGGCCTCCTTTTTTTAAAAAGCGGCCCCCTTTTTTTAAAAAGCGGCCCCCTTTTTTCAGTGTAGCGTCCTGTTTTTTTAGGTGTAGGAATGCCAGCCTGTAACTTGCTGATAATGAGTTTAGGTGTAGCGAGTGTAGCGTATCTGTCTTCACGCGCGCGTATGTGCGCGCGAGGCTCAGAAGACACAAATAATTGATATTTTGCTGTAAAATTTGGCAGTTACAGAAAAACTTCGTACCTTTGCAGCGAAATGTATGAGAACCATATTTACTAACTTATAATAACAACAAATGAAAAAAGCATTACTAAAATCAATGCTCGTGGCAGCAGCGCTGACCATGGGCATGGGGGCACAGGCACAGAAGGATGTCACTTCGCAGTACATCGTTAACGCTAAACTCTCCGACGGTCTTAATGGCTGGACCAATGTCAATTTCAACGATCCTGTACGAGGTAATAAAACGGCGGGCTATGCCAGTGAGAGCTATGCCGGATGGGGAAGTCTGGAGAAAGAAGCTTACAGTCTTACGCAGAAAGTGACATTGCCTGCCGGTCATTATACCCTGGTGAACTATTCGTTCTTCCGCTATGGCGTAAGTTATAATACTGATGCCTCGAAATCCTTGGCTTTCTTGAAGGCTGGCGACCAAAAGGTGGCTGTCAAGACCCTTGGAAGTATTACAGCCAATGGCTACGCTAATAGTCAGGCAGAAGGTGCCAATTGCTTTGACAGCAAGATGTATCGCAATACGGTGGACTTCACCATTGATGCCGATAACACCGAGATAGAAATAGGACTTGAAGGTACCTTCGATTTGAAGCAGTCGTGGGTGATTGCAGGCATGTTCGAACTCATTGACAATGACACCAAAGCTACCATTGAGGGTCCTTTCGACATGACGGGCCTCATTACTAATCCCGGCTTTGAGTATCGTGACATGACGGGATGGACGATGTCGGCCGACGGAGCTTTTAAGGCACAGAGTAACACTTCATTTGACAACAAGGCCGGAGGCTTTTATTGCGAGCAGTGGCAACAGTCGGGCGCACTCAGCGACCGCAGCATGAAGCAGACCCTGACAAACATTCCTAACGGCCTGTATAACCTTTCGGTTTATTGCTATTATGGCGGAACGGGAGCCTATGTCAAGGCTAATGACAACATAAAGGAGATACCCGCCAACGCTTCTGGCAAATACACCGTTTCTACCGTTGTCAATAATGGAGAGGTGACCATCGAGGCTGGCTTGAAGGACGGTACTTCCAACTGGGTGTGTTTTGACCGCTTTGAGCTGAACTACTGTGGTGACGTAGAGGTCTATGTCAATGGACTGAGAGACAAGGTGAAAGCTGCCATTGACGATGCTGCACCGATGAACGGGGAAGTCTTTGCCGGATTGCAGAAAGCCTATAACGACACGGAAGAAATAAACGACTATCTGGCTGCCATCGACCAGTTGAATGAAGCTCTTAATAAGGTAGAGGCTTCTGTCAATGCCTATGCAAAGGCAAAGGAGGCCCTCGATGCCATGCAGCGTCTGATGGAGAGTACAAATGTATACACACCCGCTGCCTATGACACATACAACGGCATCTACACCGAGAATCTGGAGAAGTACGAAGCACGCACGCTGACCGACGCTGAGGCTCTGGCTATTGAGAATCCTGAGACAGTGCCAGGATGGCATGCTGCAACTATCCTTGACGACTTCCTGCTGAGCGCATGGGATACCAACCCCGACTTCGCTGATCCTGCTCCTTATTACATCAACACATGGTCGGTAGAGGGTGAGACTGATGGCTCCGAATTCAAAGTTCCTTTCTTCGAATATTGGGTTTCCAGTGGTACTTTAGCAGCTAAGAAACTGACGGCTACGCTTAATGATCTTCCCATGGGACGCTATGAGGTGACGGCTCTTGTGCGCGTACAGAGAAGCGGCGACAATGCCCCTCAGGGCATAACGCTCCAGGTGAATAATGGCGAAGCCGTGAGCGTTTGCGACGGTGAACAGATTGGCCAGTCCAACCTCTACTTGAAGGAAGTTACCGTAGAGGGTATAGTGGGTGCCGACAAGAAGATGAACATCGTCTTCGACGTGGCCGAGGGCAACACCGTCAGCTGGCTGTCGTTCAAAAACGTGAAGTACACAGCTCTTTCAATCATTGATGGCGACATCGTTGACGTTGCAGAGCAGTTGAACAAGGAAATCGATCATGCTGTCGATGTGCTTGCTGAGCCCGCAACTGCTCCTGTAGAAGCAGAGAACGCCTTGCTTGACGTTATTGATGAGGCTGACACTCTCTACAAGAAATTCAAGACCGATCCTACCAGCGTCACCATTGACGAGATGCTGCAGATGATTACCAAGCTGCAACAGGCTGAGGAGGACTTCAAAGCTGCCGTTACTGAGCAGCCCACTACCGCCATCAGCACCATCAGCAACGGCACTGAGGCCCGCCAGGCCTACACACTGGGCGGACAGCAGGTGCGCGGACAGCTCAGCAAGGGCGTCTACGTGGTGAACGGAAAGAAAGTGGTGGTGAAGTAAGGCTCACACTAGTTCCTGCTAGTCTTACTAGTCATACTAGTCATACAAGTCCTACTAGTCATACTAGTCCTACTAGTCATACAAGTCCTACTAGTCATACTAGTCCTACTAGTCCAACTAGTTCTACTAGTCAGAAAAAAACAGCACGGGGCTGCGCACCAACGGCGGTGCGCAGCCCCAGTGCTGTTTTTTCTGCGCCAAAATTTGCATATTTAAGGAAAACGTAGTAACTTTGCAGTCTATTGTCACAACCAAGCAACACTACTTATGAAACGAATCGTCAGCTCTTTCATCATTGCCCTGTCGGCCCTGGGCCTGCAGGCACAGCAGCCCGCACGCACTGACAGCCTGGGCTTCGACAACCTGCCCGATCCCATCGAGGACGTGAACAAGGTGGTGGACAACACCCCCGACTCCATAGCCAAGGCCCTGTCGGCACGCCCCGCACCGGGCTCCACACGCCAGGGCCAGAACCCTGTGCTCTTCCTCGTGGGCAACAGCACCATGCGCAACGGCACACTGGGCAACGGCAACAACGGACAGTGGGGATGGGGCTACTACTTCCCTAAGTATTTCAACGCCAAGAAAATCAGCGTGGAGAACCAGGCCCTGGGAGGCATGTCGACACGCACCTTCTATACCGACCTCTGGCCCGCCGTGCGCCAGGCCCTGCGCCCCGGCGACTGGGTCATCGTCAGCATAGGGCATAACGACAACGGCGAGTTCTTCGACAAGCGCCGCGCCCGCGCCGTCATTCCCGGCGTTGACCCTGACACCTGCTACATAGGCATGAACCAGCGCACCGGCCGCCAGGACACCGTCTACAGCTACGGCCACTACCTGCGCATGTATATAAATGATGTTCGCGCGCGTGGCGCATTCCCCATCCTCATGTCGCTCACGCCCCGCCATGCCTTTAACGCTGCCGACGCTCGCGGCCTGCAGGGCGGCAACCGGCCCGGCAACGTGGTGCGCAAGCCCCAGACGGAGTGGGCCGCCTACGTGGCTGCCATGGAGGGCGTGCCCTTCGTCGACCTGAACGAGCTCAGCGCCAGCCGCCTCGACGGCTTCAGCCCGTGGAAGGTGGCCTACCACTTCATGGGCGACAAGATACACACCTCGAAGTTCGGAGCCGAGCTGAACGCACGCTGCGCCGCCGAGGGGCTATGGCACAGCGCCAACCCGCAGCTGGCTGCCCTGCAGCAGATGATGCAGGGCGTGGAGCCTGACACCTACCAGGTGGACCGCACCGGCGGACGGCCCGTGGTCTTCTTCACCGGCGACAGCACCGTGAAGAACGCCGACAGCGACGACGACGGCATGTGGGGATGGGCATCGCAGGCCTACACCGTCTTCGACACCACACGCGTCACGCTGGTCAACGCCGCCATGGCAGGACGCAGCACGCGAACCTTCGTGCGCGAGGGCCGCTGGGAACGCGTGTACAACTCGCTGCAGCCCGGCGACTTCGTCACCATACAGTTCGGACACAACGACATCAGCCCCATCGCCGACCGCAAGGCACGCGGCGTCATTCCCGGCACACAGGACACCCTGCACGTGTATAAGATGGACGCCGACGGCTCATACGAGGTGGTGTACAGCTTCGGCTGGTACCTCAGGAAGATGATTGACGACGTGCGCGAGAAGGGCGCCACCCCCATCCTCGTCAGCCTGACGCCGCGCAACGAATGGCCCGGAGGGCGCATTGAGCGCCGCGACGACACCTACGGACGCTGGTACCGAGAGGTGGTGGAGCAGACGGGCGTGGACTTCATCGACATGCACAACCTGAGCGCCGACTTCCTCGACCGCAAGTTCGCCGTCAGCAGCTTGCCCGCTGACCCCGAGAAGGCCAAGGCAAAGGTGGCCGCCATCAAGCAGAAGGCAGGGCGCTACTTCAAGAAGGACCACACACACGCCTCGAAGCTGGGCGCCCAGATGAACGCCCAGAGCTTCGCAAGGGGCCTGAAGGCTGCCGGCTCGCCGCTGGCGAAGTACCTGAAGAAATGACACCCCTCTCAAAAGCCCATGATCGATCGTGCAACAGTAGACCGAATCCTTGACGCGGCAAAGATTGTCGACGTCGTGGGAGAGTTCGTCACGCTCCGAAAGAGCGGGGTGAACTACAAGGGCCTGTGCCCCTTCCACGACGACCGCAACCCCTCGTTCATGGTCAGCCCCGTGAAGAACATCTGCCACTGCTTCGTCTGCGGAAAGGGCGGCACACCAGCCGGCTTCCTCATGGAGCACGAGCAGATGACCTACCCCGATGCGCTGCGGTGGCTGGCGAAGAAGTATAACATCGAGGTGGTGGAGAAGGAGCTGACCGACGAGGAACGGGCGGCGCAGAACGAGCGAGAGTCGATGTTCATCGTCAACGAGTGGGCTCGCGACTGGTTCCACAACACGCTGAAGGGCACACCCGAGGGAACGGCCGTCGGGCTGCAGTACTTCCGCAGCCGTGCCATCCGCGACGACATCATCGAGAAGTTCCAGCTGGGATACGCACCCCAGCGGCGCGACAGCCTCTGCAACGAGGCACTGAAGAAGGGCTACAAGAAGGAGTTCCTCGTCAAGACAGGACTCTGCATCGAGAACGAGCGCGGCATCTACGACCGCTACTCCGGGCGCGCCATCTTCCCCTGGATGAACGTCAGCGGAAAGGTGGTGGCCTTCGGAGGACGAGTGCTCGACAGCCGCACGAAGGGCGTGGCACAGAAATACGTCAACTCGCCCGACAGCGACATCTACCACAAGGAGCGCGAGCTGTACGGCATATACCAGGCCAAGCGCGCCATAGCAAAGGAGGACCGCGTATTCATGGTCGAGGGCTACACCGACGTCATAGCCATGCACCAGGCAGGCATAGAGAACGTGGTGGCCAACAGCGGAACGGCACTGTCGGAACACCAGATACGCCTGCTGCACCGCTTCACGCAGAACATCACGCTGCTCTACGACGGCGACGAGGCAGGCATACACGCTGCCATGCGAGGCACCGACATGCTGCTGGCCGACGGCATGAACGTGAAGGTGCTGCTGCTGCCCGACGGCGACGACCCCGACTCCTTCGCACGTAAGCACAGCATCGGCGAGCTGAGGCAATTCATAGAGCAGAACCAGACCGACTTCATCACCTTCAAGACAAAGCAGCTGCTCGACAACGTCACGGACCCCATCAAGCGCAGCGAGGCCATCAGCAGCATAGCACGAAGCATATCGGTCATACCCGAGCAGGTGGTGCGCGACGCATACGTCACCGACTGCGCACACCGCATCGACGTGAAGGAGGCGGTGCTCATCGACACCATCAACAAATACATACGCCGCGACAAGGAGGAGAAGCAGAAGGAGAGGGAACGGGCGGAGAGCGGCCAGCAGGCTCAGCAGGCGGCACCGCAGCAGCAACCCGCAGGCGAGGCCGCCGACGACAGGAAGGGGCTGATAACGCCCATAGGCCTCCACTCGCTGCAGGAACAGAAGAACCAGATAGAGCTGCTGGTCATACGCGAGGTGGTGCGACACGGCGAGGAGGTCATCTTCGATAATGTGGAGAACGACGACGGGCAGCTCATCACGCTCACCGTAGCGCAGTATGTGGCACTCGACCTGGCGCAGGACGACCTGCACTTCTCGTCGCCGCTCTACCAGCTCATACTCGACGAGGCAGCGGCACACAGCAGTGAGCCGGACTTCAAGGCCGAGACATACTTCACACGCCATCCCGACCCGCAGGTAAGCCAGCTCGCCACAAAGCTGGTGGTGGACCGCTATCAGCTCGGAGGGCGTTTCGTCATGCCAGAGCGCGAGGGGGCCACGCGACAGCGCGTGCTGCACCTGGTAAAGGACCTGCGCTTCGACATACTCGACAGCCATGTGCAGGCCATACAGCAGCAGATGAAGCAGGCCGGACAGAACAACGAGCTGATCATGCAGCTGATGAAGGCATACATGGAAACCAAGGAGCTGCGCGACGCCGCAGCCAAGCAGCTCGGAAACGAACTCAGCGTAAGAAGCTAAATAATTAAGCATTAAGCATTAAGAATTAAGCATTAAGAAAGTGTATTACATTCAGAAGAGGATAGAAATCTCGGCCAGCCACAGGCTGACCGTCGACTACGAGAGCAAGTGCACACAGCTGCACGGGCACAACTGGATTATCACCATCTACTGTCGGGCGAAAGAGCTCGACCAGAACGGCATGGTGGTAGACTTCACCGAGGTGAAACGGCGCATCAAGCGGCGTCTGGACCATCAGAACCTGAACGACGTGCTGCCCTTCAACCCAACGGCAGAGAACATAGCACGCTGGTGCGTGGAGCAGGTGCCACACTGCTACAAGGCCACCGTTCAGGAGAGCGAGGGCAACATGGCATGCTACGAAATTGATGAGTGATGAGTGATAAGTGATGAGTGATGAGTGATGAATTTGCTTCTGCTATGAGTACTTCTTACCGCATCAACAGCATCTTCTATTCGCTGCAGGGCGAAGGGCACAACACGGGGCGTGCGGCACTCTTCGTGCGCTTCTCCGGCTGTAACCTCCGTTGCCCGTTCTGCGACACTGACTTCGCTTCCTTCCGCGAGATGACCGCTGAAGAAATCGTCGCAGCCCTGGCACTTGCCGCTCCCTCTGCGTATTCCCCTTCCGCTCCGTCTTCCGCTGCCGCTCTCGCTCCTTCTGCGGTTAGTGCGTCTGGCGGTTTTGACGCCGGCAGCCGCCCCAGCCTCCCCATGGTGGTGCTCACTGGCGGCGAGCCCACCCTCCAGGCCGATGAGCCCCTCATCGACCTGCTCCACCAACAGGGCTTCTTCGTCGCCATGGAGAGCAACGGCACACGCCCTGCTCCCATAAACCTCGATTGGCTCACCGTCTCGCCGAAGAACTGGTGGAATACGGAGGGCGAATGGTGGCGTGAGAACCTCTCAGCCATCAGCGAGCTGAAGCTCGTCTTCGACGAGGACACCCCCGCCCGTCTATCCTCCCTCCACCTTCCACCCTCCACCCTCCACCTTCCACCCTCCACCCTCCACCTTTCACCCTCTGCCCTCCACCTCTATCTCCAGCCCTGCGACACTGGCGACCCCGTGCGCAGCGCCCGCATCCTGCGCTGCTGCGTGGAATACATCAAGCACCACCCACAGTGGCGGCTCTCCCTGCAAACCCATAAACTCATAGGAATAGAGTAGGGGAGAGTGGAAAGAGGAAAGTGGAAAGAGGAAAGGGAAGAGTCTATCAAATAGTAAATCGAAAATCCGTAAATCGTAAATAACTTGAGCGTTCTTGGCCTGTTATATATTCTCTCGCGGGTGATCGCTATCGGAGCCATCATTCACGTGGTGCTGGACAACCGCCAGCCGGCCAAGACCATGGCATGGGCCCTCGTCATCTATTTTCTCCCGATCTTCGGCGTCATCGCCTACATCTTCTTCGGACTGAACTACCGCAAGGAGCGACTCATCAGCCGCCGCAGCATCGACATGCTCACCAAGCGCTCCATGCTCGACTTCGTGGAGCAAGGACGCCCGGCCCTGCCGGCCACATACCAGTCGGCCATAGAACTCTTCACCCGGCAGAGCTACTCCCTGCCCTTCTATAACCAGCATACCGACATCATGGTCAGCGGCTATGAGTTCTTCCCCGCACTGCTGCGCGACATCAGCCGCGCCACCAGCCACATACATGTAGAGATGTACATCTTCGAGGACGACGCACTGGGGCGCCTCATCAGCGATGCACTCATCAGCAAGGCCCGCCAGGGCGTAGAGGTGCGCGTCATATACGACGATGTGGGCTGCTGGCGCGTGAAGAACCGCTTCTTCGAGCGCTTGCGTCGCGAGGGCATCGACGTGGAGCCCTTCATGCCGGTACGCTTCCCACAGTTCACCAGCAAGGCCAACTATCGCAACCACCGCAAGATTATCGTCATCGACGGGCACATAGGCTACATAGGAGGCATGAACATCGCCTTGCGCTATGTGAAGGGGAGTGGAAAGAGGAAAGAGGAAAGT
>DGHX01000161.1 GCA_002392835.1 Prevotella sp. UBA3837
CAGTACGGCAAGTGCGAGTGGTGCGGTCGCGAGTTCAGCGTCGTCGACACCGGCGGATGGGTAGTGAACAGCGACGACATCTTCGAGGAGGAGATTCGCAAGCAGGTGGTCATCGCCACCGAAGAGGCCGACCTGGTGCTCTTCCTGTGCGACATCAAGAACGGCGTCACCGACTGGGACCAGGACGTGGCCCAGATCCTGCGCCGCAACTCAGCCTCGAAGGAGGGGAAGCCGGGCACGGGCGTCCCCGTCATCCTGGTGGCCAACAAGGCCGACGACGGCAAGGACCTCTACGGCCAGTACGACTTCTACAAGCTGGGACTGGGCGACCCCTTCTGCGTGAGCGCCGCCACCGGCAGCGGCACCGGCGACCTGCTTGACAAGGTGGTGGAGATGCTGCCTGAGAAGAAGGACGAGGGACTGGAGGAGGGCATACCGCGCTTCGCCGTCGTGGGCCGTCCGAACGTGGGAAAGTCGAGTATCATCAACGCCTTCATAGGCGAGGACCGACACATAGTGACCGACATCGCCGGCACCACGCGCGACAGCATCTACACCCGCTACGACAAGTTCGGCTTCGACTTCTACCTCGTCGACACCGCCGGCATCCGCCGCAAGAACAAGGTCACCGAGGACCTGGAGTTCTACAGCGTCATGCGCAGCATACGCGCCATTGAAAACAGCGACGTGTGCATACTGATGATCGACGCCACGCGCGGCATTGAGGCGCAGGACATGAACATCTTCCAGCTTATACAGAAGAACAACAAGAGTCTGGTGGTGGTGGTGAACAAGTGGGACCTGGTGGAGGACAAGAGCCAGGTGGTCATCAGCACCTTCGAGGAGGCCATCCGCAACCGCATGGCGCCCTTCCGCGACTTCCCCGTCATCTTCGCCTCGGCACTGACCAAGCAGCGCATCTTCCGCGTGCTGGAGACGGCGAAGCAGGTGTACCTGAACCGCAAGGCACGCATAGGCACCACGAAGCTGAACGAGGTGATGCTGCCTATCATCGAGGCCACGCCGCCACCCAGCATCAAGGGCAAGTACATCAAAATAAAGTACGTGAGCCAGGTGCCCGACACCCAGATTCCCACCTTCATCTTCTACGCCAACCTGCCGCAGTATGTGAAGGAGCCCTACAAGCGCTTCCTGGAGAACAAGATTCGCGAGAACTGGCCGCTCACCGGCACACCCATCAACATCTTCATTCGCCAGAAATGAGGCACGTCAGACTGATAACTCCACTACAAAGGCACACCCTTGCACGGGTGTGCCTGTGTGTATTTGTGCTGCTCATGGCTGCCTGCAAGGGCAGCAGCGATGAGCAGATGACCAGCGAGCAGCAGGCCGCCGCCGAGGCGAAGAGCCTGTACGAGGCCCTCTACAACAACCAGCCCGACAAGTTCATCAACGGCATGCAGGGCGCAGCCCACATGAGCGACGACTACCGCGAGCAGATGCGCCGCAACCTGGTGCACCATGCCGAACAGGTGAAGGGCGAGCGGGGCGGCGTGCGCAGCATCAGCGTGTCGCAAGCCCAGGCCGACAGCACCCTGCACCTGGTGCAGGCCCTGTTGCAGCTGCGCTACGCCGATGGCTCGGAAGAGCAAATAGTGGTGCCCATGGTGCAGGGCGCCAACGGGCGATGGATGATGAAGTGAAGTGAGGGAGCCCGTACAGGAAAAATTGCGGGCCGCACAGAAGAATTTGCGGCCCGCCACAGGAAAAGAATGCGGCCCGCACAGAAGTCTCTGCGGGCCGCATTTGTATTATTTCTTCACACCTCCTACGCGTATGAGGTATTCGCCTATCTGCACGGCGTTGAGCGCGGCACCCTTGCGAATCTGGTCGCCGGAGAGCCAGAAGGTCAGCCCGTTGTCGTCGCTGAGGTCCTTGCGCACGCGGCCCACGAAGACGTCGTCCTTGCCAGCGGTGTCGAGGGGCATGGGGTACGTGAGGGTCGTCGGGTCATCGACGAGCTGGCAGCCGGGAGCCTGGGCAATGGCCTGCTGGGCCTCCTCCACGCTCAGCGGGCGCTCGGTCTCAATCCACACGCTCTCTGAGTGCGAGCGCAGCGACGACACACGCACGCACATGGCCGAGCAGCGGGCGTCGGTGTGCATAATCTTGCGCGTCTCGTTGTACATCTTCATCTCCTCCTTCGTATAGCCGTTGGGCTGGAACACATCAATCTGCGGAATGACGTTATAGGCCAGCTGGTGGGGGAACTTCTTTATGGTCTTCACCTCGCCGGTCTCCACGATTTCCTTGTACTGCTGCTGCAGCTCGGCCATGGCTGCAGCTCCGGCTCCGCTGGCGCTCTGGTATGAGGCCACATGGATGCGCTTGATGTGGCTGAGCTGCTCCAGCGGCTGCAGCACCACGACCATCATGATGGTGGTGCAGTTGGGGTTGGCGATGATGTTGCGAGGGCGGTTGAGGGCGTCCTCGGCGTTGCACTCGGGCACCACGAGGGGCACGTCGTCGTCCATGCGGAAGGCGCTGCTGTTGTCGATCATCACGCAGCCGTACTTCGTGATGGTGTCGGCAAACTCCTTCGATGTTCCTGCCCCGGCTGATGTGAAGGCGATGTCGATGTCGCGGAAGTCATCGTTATGCTGCAGGAGCTTCACGGTGAGCTCCTTTCCGCGGAACGTGTACTTCGTGCCGGCCGAGCGCTCCGAGCCGAAGAGCACCAGTTCATCCATAGGGAAATTTCTCTCGTCGAGCAGGCGCAGGAACTCCTGGCCCACGGCGCCGCTGGCGCCTACAATAGCTACTTTCATGCTGTTTTCTTTGTGTTGTATTCTTGTGATGATTAATAATCTTCTTCCTCGTCGCCCCAGTCGTAGCCTCCGCCCCGGCGGCGGGCAGGTTTGGTGCCTATGCCGGGGGTGCTGCCGCTGATATCGCCGGCGCTGGGTCCGCTCCCCGGC
Source organism: Prevotella sp. UBA3837 (assembly GCA_002392835.1). Lineage (GTDB taxonomy): Bacteria > Bacteroidota > Bacteroidia > Bacteroidales > Bacteroidaceae > Prevotella. Next base: position 2,940 of record DGHX01000161.1, read on the forward strand.
GAGACTTCCATGAGGTTTGACTGTGCTGAAATGCTGATGATCAGTATCTGTGGTTTAGTGTATTTCTTCATGACTGTGGTGTGTTTACTTAACAATGACTTTCTTTCCGTTCACGATGTATAGTCCGGGCTGCACGGTGCTGCTGACGCGGCGTCCCTGCAGGTCGTAGCTGCCGGTGGCAGCGGGCCTGTCGGCCTCGGTGCCCAGGGTGAGTATGGCGGTGGGCTCGCTCTGGCCGATGCGGATGTTAAGGCCGGCGGAGGCTGCGCTGTGGCCGGTGCCCTGGAAGTAGGCCTGGAAGGGGCTGACGGTGGTGGCATCGGCCGGGGTGGCCTCGAACCAGTCGCCGGCATCGTTCAGCACGTAGGCATCAGCCGGGGCAGTGGTCTGCATGAGGGCTCCCACGAACTTATAGCGCTGGCCCGACACCTTGGCCACGGCGCTGCTGCTGGCCTGGATGGTGGCGTTGGTGCCGCTGAAGGTGATAGCCTTGTTGGTGAGGTCCCACTTCGTGCCGTAGCTACTGCCAGGCATGGCGATGATGTAAGGTGTGTAGGCATCGAGCTGCGGGGCATAGTCGAAGACGACGTCGCTGCCGTTCTCGCCCGCATACTCCATCAGCCAGAAGTGCTTGCCCGTGTCGGTGGCGCTGTGGAACCAGTCGATGGTTTTCTCCGCCGTGCTCACCTCGGTAGCGGTGAAGGGCAGGCAGACGGTGGCCCAGCCGCCGCTGCTGCCGCGGTTGAAGCCCTTGCTGAAGGTACGGGTGTAAGTGACTGTCTGGGCGGTGAACGTCTCGGGGGTATAGAACGGATAGCCGTCAGCGAGGGTGAGCTGGCTGGCCTGACCGCCCTTCACCACGTTGGTGGCACCCTCGGGCACCGTGCCGTCGGCATCGACGAAGACCAGCAGGTTGGGATTGTCGGCACCGCTCAGGCTCGTCACCGTGTTCTGACCGCGAAGGTCGACGCAGGTGGCGGTGGAGGGAAGGGTGAGGGTGGAGGTTGCTTCAGCAAAGCTGATGGCTCCCCCCGCATCGTAGAGCGTATAACCCGGCTTGACGATAAAGGTGGTCTGTATGTCTACGCTTTCCTCGTTGACCCAGCTGCTGCCTTTCAGATAGAATACTCTGAGGCTGTACTCACCGCCTTCTTCCAGTCCCTCCATCGTGAAGGTCAGCTCCTGGGTGCCACGGGCGGACACGCTGAAGTTTTGGTAGGTATCTATATTGGCATACTGGTATGACCAGCCGCCACCCGTTCTCGTCCACTTGTATAGCTGCATGCCCATACGCCCACTGAAGGGGGTGTCGGTGTCGTTGGTGGCCGTGGTGACGAGATGGAGCGTGGTACCGTAGACATATTGACCGTCGCTGCTCTTGTTGACAATGACGGTGGGCAACGAGAGCACCACGTCGCTGCTGGCAGAATGGCCTGCTTGTATGGTCAGCGTGCCCGTGGCAATAGTGTTATTGCCTTCCTCGTCGGTACATATCTTGACGGGTGCGGTGCCGGTGAAGTTTGGTGTGTACTCAATGCTGAAGGGGGCCGTCTGTCCGCCCTCCAACTCGAACACCTTACCGCCTGCCTTGCTGCCGTTCACGAACAGGTAGAGATATCCGTTGAAGAAGCCTATGCCGCTGTTGGTGATGTTGGTGCTCAGAGTGATGAGGTTGTTGGGCTCCAATGTGCCGGTGGCGGTGATTTCGGTGGCACTGAGCTCGACAGAGTTGTTGGTGATGGTCATCGTATTCCCACTGATTACCACTGCCAGTGCCGTCTTAGCCGCATTGGCCTGTTGCTGCCACATCTCAGAACCGTCGATGTGGCTGATGAGCCGAAGGCTGTAGGTGCCATCGCCCACACCGGCTCCCAAGCTGACATAATTAGCATTGGCATTGCCCCATCCCCAATTGTTTTGAAGCTCCGCAGAGGTGATGTCACAGGTGCTCACCAGCAGGCCGTCTTCATCGTACAGGCCACATCCCACGTAGAACTTATACGTCTGCCCTGTCCTGTTATACGTACTGAAGGTGATGAATATATTGCTGAAAGGACTGTCGGCGGAGCTACGCGTCACACTGGCAGTATTGACAGAAAGGCCCTCTGCCGTCATTACAGGTACATCGGCCGGTGTTTCCGCCTGCTTCTGTATGCCTATGACGGCATTCTGCTGGTAGCTGTATCCGTCTTTCGACGACGATGCTCCTGCGCCGCTGTTGCTGTAGGGGTTAGCCACTGAAAGGAGGAAGAAACCGTCGTCCTGTCCGCCCCATCCCCAGTTGATGTGGAAGTAGTCGTCCTCGTCGTAGCCGTCGATGACGAAGGCATGTCCGCCGCCTGTCGACTGTCCGCCGTAGACGACGGGTCGCCCGGCGGCCATCTCGGCGTAGATAAGGTCGTTCCACTCGGCCGAGGTATAGTATAGGCGCTCCACACTCTTCGCAGTATTGTCGTAGTCAAAGTACTGCTTCAGCGCCGTGGCCACCTGCCGTGTGTCGGCCATAGAGACGCCCGTGCCGTAGTTCATCTGCACCGACTGTCCGCAGTAGCGCATCAGCTTGGCCACGGCGGTACCGCTCTCGCTGCTGTAGCTGCTGCTATAGGTGGCCTGCATGTCGGCCCACCGGAAGGTGGTGGCAGGCAGGGCGGCGAGCGTGCCCAGCGTGGTGTTCGACGTGTATGCCGGTATCTCCGTTTTTGTCTCTGTGGGCCACTTGTGGTAGAACATCACCTGCGCCATGGCCGTAGCCACGCAGCCGGTGAGGCACTGGTTGCCGTCGATGGCGGGCGCCTGGTTGTTATAGGGAGCATATTGGTTCCACTGGCTGCTGAGCAGGGGACTGATGGCACGGCGGGCGGCAGCCTTGAGCGGAGCCTGCTGGGTGGTTGATTCCGGCTGCTGGCCGAGCCACTGCAGCTGGTCAGCGTAGCCCTGCAACCAGGCCCGCAGGTTGTCGGGCATGTCCTGCGGGGAGAAGGATCCGCTGTCGCTGTAGCCCAGCACGGCGGGCGTGCGGTCGTCGCTGCTGACGATGACGAAGCCCTGCTGCTGACCCACATTAAAGACATAGCAGCCCTCGTCACTGACCAGCGACAGGGGTGTGTTGAGCGGAGCGGCGTGGCGTCCGTTGCCGCCGAGGTTCTTGTGAACGAGGAACTGGCGAGCCTGCTGCTGCGCCTGCTCGCGGCTGACGGGGGCTGCCGTCAGCACGATGCTGACCATGAGGGTGGCCACAAGGAGTAAGGTTCTTTTCATAAGCGTTCTCATCTGCTTTTTACTGGCCCGGCGTGGGCAGGCCTTTATTCTGATTATACGTTTATATGCTCTATCTGGCAGGTGTGCTGCTTCGACTGGCGGTCGTAGCTGATGCCCACAAGGAGCAGCTCGCCGCTGTACTGCGCCACCCTGTCGGGGTAGTGTTTCTGGTGTATCTGGCTGATGGCAGTGGCGGCATCCTTGTTCACCTTCAGCTCAATGACGACCGCAGGCTTGCTGACGTTCTTCCGTGGGATGAACACCAAGTCGGCGAACCCCCGCCCACTGGCATACTCGCGGTGCACCACATAGTCGTTGCGGGCGTGGTAGAAGGCGAGACTGATGACACAGGCCAGCGAATTCTCGTCGTTGTAGGAGAGGATGCTCGTGCTGTCGTCGTGCACGGCCTCCACGCCGCGTGCCACGGCCTCTTCATCGCCATCGAGCAGCGACTGCATGAGCCGTTTCGAAGTGTCGATGGCCCTGACGACAGGGCTCCAGTTGTTCTTGCGCACGGCTTTCTCCAGTTCAAGCCTCACTTCGTGGTTGGGGATATAGCACTCCTGCTCCACGCGGTCGTAGCTGAGGTAGCCCAGGTGGATGAGCACGGTGAGCACATCGTCGCGCGAGGAGATTTCGCTCAGGTCGTTGAGGAATGTTCCGGTGTCAACGCCCACCCTTTGCCCGGCAAGCATGCACAAGATGTCGTCCTTCAGCCCCTCGTAGTTCATGTTGATATAGTCAGCCACGGCATCGTAGGCACCCGTCCGCCCCCAGTAGCTCTCACACCACTGGTTGCTCAGCGCCTGTATGACGGAGTTGGGGTTGAACATCGAAGGCTGCGGCCCTATCTGGTAGCCGTCGTACCACTTCTCCAGCTCATCGAAGTTCATGCCGTGCCGTGCGGCCAGCGCTCGCACCTCGTCCTTGGTGAAGCCGAAGTAGGGTGCCAGCTGGCGGGGCATGATCATGGAGTATTCCCAGAAGTTGTTCAGTGCCGACTCCGTGCGGTACTTCTTAATGGGCAGGATGCCCGTCATGTACACACCGGCGAAGACCGCAGTGGTGCTGCTTCCCTTGAACAGACGGCGCAACAAGTTCACATACTTGTCCATGGCCACCTCGTCGCCCAGGGCTTCGCGGCAAATGGCGTCCCACTCGTCGATAATCATGATGAACTGCACGCCATGCTGCTGGTTTACCTTGATTAGCGCATCCATCAAATCGTCGTCGGCAGCGGCCTTCACGTCAGGATAAGCAGCAAGGACATCTTCCATCACGCGGCGTTGCATCACGGTGGCCAGCTCACGGCGGGGTATGTCACGTGTGGTGAAATCAGTCACGTCGAGATAGATGACCGGATAGCGGTTCAGGTGTTCCTCAAACGACGGGTCGCGGGCTATCTTGAGGTCGGCAAAGAGCTCGCGCGACTGGCACGAGTGGTCGTAGTAGGCGCAGAGCATCTTCGCTGCCATCGACTTGCCAAAGCGGCGGGCACGCGTCACACAGCTGAAGCTGTGCTCAGTGTTCAGCGTGCTGTTGACGACGGCAATAAGCTGCGACTTGTCGACATACTCGCCATTGCGGGCCCTGCGGAATCCGGCATTGCCCAAGTTGATGAACGTTCCCATAGCCAGACCATTCTTTTGGTGCAAAGTTATAAAAAAGCATTCGTACAGCCAAATTTTTCGCTATAAATATGCGTTTTCGCTAAAAAATGATTACCTTTGCAGCCCCAAAGACACACATTATTAATAATATAGCAGAAAAGAACAATGGCAAAGAAAGCACTACTGATGATTCTCGACGGATGGGGAATCGGACAGCACGGACGGGGCGACGTGATTTACAACACCCCCACACCCTACCTTGACTACCTGACGGCCGTCAGCGCACACTCGCAGCTGCAGGCTTCGGGCGAAGACGTGGGCCTGCCCGACGGGCAGATGGGCAACTCGGAGGTGGGACACCTCAACATCGGCGCAGGACGCATCGTGTACCAGGACCTGGTGAAGATCAACCGCGCCTGCAAGGACGGCTCCATCGTGGAGAACCCGCAGGTGAAGCAGGCCTATACCTACGCCAAGGAGCAGGGTAAGAAGCTGCACCTGATGGGACTGTGCAGCGACGGTGGCGTGCACTCAAGCCTGGACCACCTGTTCAAGCTCATAGAGGTGGGACGCCACTACGGCCTGAAGAACCAGACCTTCGTGCACTGCTTCATGGACGGACGCGACACCGACCCGCACAGCGGCAAGGGATTCATAGAGCAGGTGCAGGCTGAATGCGAGAAGAACGACGCCGCCATAGCCAGCATCGTGGGACGCTTCTACGCCATGGACCGCGACAAGCGCTGGGAGCGCGTGAAGGAGGGCTACGACCTCATCGTCAACGGCACCGGCAAGCAGGCCACCGACATGGTGGCTGCCATGCAGGAGAGCTACGACGAGGGCGTCACCGACGAGTTCATCAAGCCCATACACAACGCCAGCGTCAACGGAACGATAGAGGAGGGCGACGTCGTCATCTTCATCAACTTCCGCAACGACCGCGCCAAGGAGCTCACCATCGTCCTCACACAGCAGGACATGCCCGAGCAGGGCATGAAGACCATACCCGGACTGCAGTACTACTGCATGACGCCCTACGACGCCAAGTTCCAGGGCGTGCACATCCTCTTCCCCAAGGAGAACGTGGAGGACACGCTGGGCGAATACCTCTCGCGACAGGGAAAGAAGCAGCTGCACACAGCCGAGACGGAGAAGTACGCACACGTCACCTTCTTCTTCAACGGAGGACGCGAGCAGCCCTTCGAGGGCGAGGACCGCATACTCGTGGCCAGCCCGAAGGTGGCTACCTACGACCTGAAGCCCGAGATGAGCGCCTACGAGGTGAAGGACAAGCTGGTGGCTGCCATCGGCACACAGCAGTACGACTTCATCGTGGTGAACTTCGCCAACGGCGACATGGTGGGCCACACCGGCGTGTACAACGCCATAGCCAAGGCCGTCTGGGCCGTCGACAAATGCGTGGAGGCCGTCATAGAAGCTGCCAAGAAGAACGGCTACGAGGCCATCATCATTGCCGACCACGGCAACGCCGACAACGCCATCAACCCCGACGGCACGCCGAACACCGCACACTCGCTGAACCCCGTGCCCTTCATCTACGTCACCGACAACAACTCGGCCACCGTGCGCGACGGACGCCTGGCCGACGTGGCTCCCAGCATCCTGCACATCATGGGGCTGGAGCAGCCGAAGGACATGACGGGCGAATGCCTCATCACCGACTGAACATAGCCCAGCAGGCACCTCTGCTGCCTGTGGCCGCATGCCTTGCCGTGGGCATCGTTGTTGGCACGCACCTGCCGACAGCGGTGCCCACGCTGTGGCTGATGGCAGCTGCCGTCGCGGCCACGGCACTGCTCGGCCGCTGGCCACGGGTGCAGACGGCAGGGCTGTGGCTCAGCACCGCGCTGCTGGGCATGGTCATAGCACCACGCCAGCAACAGCGCGTGGCCGACGGCACTTGGACCGAAGCCATCGTCATCACGCCCACCGTGGAGAAGCCCCGCACCGTGATGACCGACCTGCTGCTCACCGCCACCGGCGAGCAGCGCCGCTGCTACATCAGCAAGAACACGGCCAGCCTCAGCCTCATGCCCGGCCAGCGGCTGCAGGTGTGCTTCATCCCTGCGGCGGGCGATGCCGACAGCGCAGCCACGCCGCGCCGCTTCTTTTTTGTGCATGCCCCCCACTGGCGCCCCGACGGCGACGGCTGGCAGCAGCTCAGCTCTTGGCAGCGGCTGCGCATCAGGGCCCTGCTGCTGCGCCAGCGACTGCTGCAGCGCTACAGCCAGTTCGGCGACGACGAAGACGCACAGGCCGTGCTCGCCGCTATGACGCTGGGCGACAAGAGTGCCCTCTCCCGACAGCTGCGAGCCACCTACAGCAGCACCGGCGCCTCACACATACTGGCACTCAGCGGACTGCACATGGGCATCATCTACCTGCTGCTGAGCCGGCTCACCCTGGGCCGACGCCGCAGGTGGCTCACACAGGTGCTCGTGGTGCTGGCCATCTGGGCCTACGCCCTGCTCACCGGACTGTCGCCCAGCGTGGTGCGCGCCGCCATCATGATCAGCGTCTATGCCCTCTTCAGCCTGGGCGGACGCCAGCGGGCACCCCTCGGCGTGCTCAGCTTCACCGCCATCGTCATGCTGCTCGCCGACAGCAGCGCGCTCTTCGACGTCGGCTTCCAGCTGTCGTTCATGGCCATGCTCGCCATCCTGCTCTTCATGCCGCTCTTCGACCGCTACCTGTCCTCGCCCCGCCTGTTGCGCCTCCCGCCCCTGCACTGGCTCGCCAGCCTCATGGCCCTCTCCATGGCGGCGCAGCTGGGCACGGCGCCCCTCGTGGCCTACTACTTCGGCCAGTTCTCGCCCTGGTTCCTGCTCACCAACATCATCGTGGTGCCCGCCGCCACCCTCATCCTCTACGGGGCGCTGGCCACCCTGCTCCTACCGGCCTTGGGCACCGCCCTGCTCTGGCTGACGGGCACCCTGAACACCGTGCTCGCCGCCCTCATCACCCTGCCCGGCGCCACCGTCAGCGGCCTGCACCCCTCGGCCCTGCAGGTAGTCCTCATCTACGTGCTGGTGCTCATCGTCTACACCCTACTCTACCGCCTGCAGCCCCGCAGCCGATACAGGTGAACCTTAAAAAACAGTGCGGAAAGACAAGAAAAAACTAAGATTCCGCTGATTTACTAACGAAATCTAACGGTGGCAGTTTCCGCCCGAGATAAAAAAATTAGATTTCTCGAAAAAGAGTATAGAAAAAGGCATAAACATATGTTCGCGCGCGCACGCGCGATAACGCGCGCGCGATGACATACACGCTACACTCCCTACACCTGACAGAAGTGATGGGTGATGGGTGATGAGTTGGCAAAACAAGTTGTTTTACTGAAAAAGCGGGCCGCTTTTTTTCACGAGCGGCCCGCTTTTTTTCATGAGCGGGCCGCTCGTGAAAAAATGCGGGCTCCGCAGAAACGTCCCAGGGCCTGGGACGTTTCTGCGGAGCCTCCATTTTTCTTTGCAACACTTTTCTGTATGTCTCATTCGCGATGAGACATGCATTTCATACACCTCTCATTATCAGAACAATGCGACGTATAACACTACGCTCGGTATTCAAAAAAACGAGGTGTTGTTCAAAATGTCGGTGTAGGGAGTGCTGCGTGCTTATCCTCGCGCGCGCGTTATCGCGCGCATGCGCGCGAAGGCACCGGGGTCGCCAGGCTATGCAGCACCAGGCTACATGTTCATGCCGCCGTCGACCTGTATGACCTGTCCGTTGATGTAGCTCGACATGTCGCTGGCCAGGAACGTGGCGCAGTTGGCGATGTCTTCGACGGTGCCACCGCGGCGCAGGGGAATCTTCTGACACCACTCGCGGCGCACCTCCTCGCTGAGGGCCTGCGTCATGGCGGTGTCGATGAATCCGGGGGCGATGGCGTTGGCACGTATGCCCTTCGGGCCCATCTCGGCGCCGATGCTCTTGGCCAGGGCAATGAGTCCGGCCTTCGAGGCGGCATAGTTGGCCTGTCCGGCATTGCCGTGCACACCCACGACGCTGGCCATGTTGATGATGCTGCCGCCGCGCTGACGCATCATGACGGGCACGCAGGCATGGATGAAGTTGAAGGCCGACTTCAGGTTGACGCTGATGACGGCGTCCCACTGCTGCTCGGTCATGCGCAGCATCAGTCCGTCCTTGGTAATGCCGGCGTTGTTCACCAGGATGTCGATGGAGCCGAACTCCTCCTTCACCTGCTTCACCACCTCTTCCGTCTGCTGGAAGTCGGCGGCATTCGAGGCGTAGCTCTTAGCCTTCACGCCCTTGGCGGCAATCTCCTGCTCGGTCTCTTCGTTAACGGCGAGGTCGGTGAACGCCACGTTGCATCCCTCCTCGGCAAACTTCAGCGCGATAGCCTTTCCGATACCGCGTGCTGCACCCGTGATGAGCGCAGTCTTTCCTTGTAATAATCCCATTTTCTTTCTGTTATAATATATCAGTTTAATATTGGTTCGCAATGACGAAGACTTAAAGTCTGAAGACTAAAGTCTCAGCACTACAGCTTATGTTTCCCCAGCGCGCCGTAGACGAACTTGGCCACCTGCGGCTTTGTGTCCTCCTCGCGCATGCCGTGGGCTATGCGTCCGTAGATGTATGGCACCTCGAGGCCCTTGATGCAGTAGTGGGTGATGTCGGCCACCAGGTTCACGTTCTCTATGTCGAACTCTCCGTCCTCCTTTCCCTCGGCAAAGACCTTTCGGAAGAGCTCCACCTCGGCCAGGTCGAAGTGCTTGCGCACCTTCTCCACCATCCAGATGTTGCGGAAGAACTCGGCGCGCAGGTTACCGTTGCGCACCACCGTCTCGCGTATCATGCTCAGGTGTGTGTATATGAGCTCTATGACCTTCTCCTGGGGGCTGATTTTCCGGGCTGCCACCTCGTCGAGCTTGTCGCTAAGGCGTTCCAGCTCGGTCTCGATGACGGCGTAGTAGATGTCGTCCTTCGACTTGAAGTAGGTGTACAGCGTGCGCCGCCCCTTGCCTGAGGCCTGGGCAATGTCGTTCATCGTGGTGTTCTCTAACCCGTTCTTGGCAAAGAGCTGCCGTGCCACGTCAACGAGCAGCTGCCGGGTCTTCGATATTGACATCTTGGGTGATTTACGATTTACGGATTTACTATTCTGTTTTTGCTTTCTCTCTCTGTTCTTGTGCGGGCAACCTTCTTGCACACTGCATGTATCGTGTGCAAAATTAGCGTTTTTCTTTCAAACGGCCAAGCGTTTAGGGCAAAAAAATGCTGAAAGTGAAAAAAGATACAATAAAATTTGCATATCTCAGAAAAAAGCAGTACCTTTGCACCCGCTTAGAAGAAAATGATCGCGGAGTGGAGCAGTTGGTAGCTCGCCAGGCTCATAACCTGGAGGTCGCATGTTCGAGTCCTGCCTCCGCAACAAGAGAAGCCGCAAGTGCCCTGTACAAAGGACTTGCGGCTTTTTCGGGCCAACAGCTCGGACACAATTCGGACAAACATGCTCGACCGTTTCAGACCAGGCAGGGAGCGTGACAAAACTACCGCCCAGGTTTCTTCTTTCCTGTGATGGCCCATGCACGAAACGTGTCGGCCACTTTCTGCGTCAGTTCTTCCTGGCTGTCAGCTTCGATGTCGAGCTTTGCCTTCTTCCGCTTGTTCTCTATATGGGCTGTGTACCTGCCGTCCTGCATGTAGGCGAAGCTTACTTCATCGCCTTCCGACACGGGGGGCACGACAAGCTCTATGAATGGTGATGCTGCAACCACCTTCCCTCTGCTCGCGGTGGATTGGCATGTTCGGCTGATTGCTTCCCATGCCAGCCAGCCAACCATTCCGAGGCCGTAGAGTGTCAATATGCCTGTTATGATGCCCATATCATTAATTGTACTTTTTTTTGAAAAATCCCCCGATGCTCCCGCACAGGGGGATTTGAGTTCTTTTACATTCAAAATGATTTATATATACGACACGACAGGCTTTTCTATCAGAAGCCCGGAGCCTAAATCATTTGCCAATTTATTGAGTCCGGCCCTTATCTTATCGATTTGTGGCTGCTTGGGCTCACGCAGAGGGATTGAAGTTCACGATCCTCACCCGTGCCAGTTGCAGCCGCTTTGGCTGCTACTGCGGTGCCTGCTGGTAGATGGTCTCCAGGGTGTAGGAGGCATCGTCGCTGGTGGCGGCGTTGACCATGGTCTGCACCAGCTGGGCCGAGGCATTGAGGAAGGTGCCGTCGCTGTGGTTGAAGTATCCATGGTGCTCGTTGCCGCCGCCCGTGGCGTTGTTGTCCCAGATGCAGAGGGGCATGCCGTAGGTGTGGGCAGCACGGCAGACGTACTCCAGGTAGTAGCGGCGGAACAGGTTGGAGCGGTTGTTGGTGTGCTGCACGCAGCCATACTCGCCTATGTAGACGGGTATGCCCTTGGCAATGAACTTCTGCTGCAGCCGTTTGAACACGTCGACGACATGGGCCTCGTTGCTGCCCGTGTCGGCCTTGCCTGCGGCAGCGGTGTGTCCCCACTCGCTGTAGCCACCCTTCTTGTAGGTAGAGTTGTCGTCATCCTTATAAGGCGAGAGGGTGTAGTTGCTGGGGTCGTAGAAGTGGACGCTGACCATGAGTCGCTGGGCGGCGTCGGTGGGCAGCTGGAACTGGTCGATGAGCACGAAGGAGGGGCTGGCAGCATAGCCCGGCACGCCAATCCAGCGCGTGGCGTTGTTGCCGCCCGTGGCGCGTATGGCGTCGACGGCCGTCTGGTTCCACTCGTTCAGCGTGCGGTACTGCTTGCCACCGTCGGTGCGGTTGTCGCCCCAGCCCCAGCCGCCGTCCTGAATCTCGTTGAAAGTCTCGAAGAACAGGAAGTCGCCCATGGACTTGAAGGTCTCGGCTATCTGCGTCCACGTCTTAGTGATGCGGTCCTTGATGGCCGTGTTGGTGGCGCTGTTGGTGGCAGCGGTCTTGATGTCGAGCCAGTACTCGTCGTGGTGCATGTTCAGTATGACGTTCAGCCCGGCCTGTCCGGCCCACTCCACGTTCTGGCGCACCTCGGCCATGTAGGCCGGCTCAATGGTATAGGCATCGCCGCTCTGGTAGTTGCCCCAGGTGACGCCGATGCGCACGGTGCTGGCACCGGCCTTCTTCAGGTTGGCATATAGCTGCTGCGTGGGCGTGGCGTTGTCCCAGTAGCCCCACTGCGGGTGCTTGCCGTCCTCGCCGCTGCTGGTGTCGAAGTGGTTGCCCAGGTTCCACCCCCATCCCAGGCGCTTGGGCAGTGCCTCAGGACTGTTGTCTACGGGCTGCGATGCGCTCCGGGTGGTGAAGGTGAGGGCGAAGGCGGGTGCCTTGACCTTGGCGTCGAGCGTTGAGATGATGGCGCCCTCGGTCACGCGGACGGTATAGCTGGCGCCGGGCTGTAGCTGCAGCGGTATGCTGACGTCCAATCCATTACTCTGAGCCGTCACGGCACTGCCGTTGAGGGTGATGCCGCCGGCATCGGCTATGCGCACGGAGGTGCTGTAGGTCAGCGTGAGCGCGGTGGTCAGCGTGGCGTCGACCTCGGCCCCCTCAGCGATGCTCTGCTGGCGCAGCACCAAGCTGACGGGAGAGATGGTCTCTTCGGGGTCGTCGTCGCCACAGGCGGTGAACAGGGTCGCGATGCCCGCCACCATCAGGGTCAGGGCAAACAATGATCTTAGGGTTTTCATATTACGTTTTTTGTTATGGTTCGTTTACTGATGCAGGGCGGCAGGCACCTGGTCGCGGGTGATGACATCGGGGCAGGTGAGCGCCTGCGTCCACCAGTCGTTGTCCTCCATGTTTGAGCCATACCACACCATGAACTGTCCCCAGCATGCGCCTTTGCGCCAGAAGTCGGCGGGCAGTGCCGAGGAGGTGTTGGTGTTAGCGTCCTTGCCGCACTCGCCCAGGATGACCATCTTCGTGGGATAGGTGGCCTGAATCTCGGTGAACTCCTGCTGGTTGCGGTCGGCATTGTAGCCGTAGAGGTCGCGTGCAACGATGTCGACGCAGTCGTCACCAGGGTACCAGTCGCGGTCCTGGTTATACTTCGTGCTGTCGCCGTTGTAGTTCTGCGTGGTCCACACCCAGATGAGGTTGCTGATGCCCTTCTGCTTGAAGTAGTCGAACATGGTGTGCCAGAGCCGCTTGTAGGTCTCTGCGCCGTCAATTCCCCACCAGAACCACGACTTGGTCCAGCCTGCCTGCTGCTTGTAGGTGGCGTTGCCGGCCGCCTCGTGGAAGGGTCGCCAGGTGGCGGCGATGCCGGCCTGCTGCAGCTGCAGCAGCACGCTGACCACCTTGTCCATCTGATCATAGAACCAGCGGTTCTCCCACGAGCCGTCGACGAAGATGTTGGCCGTCTGGAACGTTGTCTCCGAGGGAGTGCAGGTCATGTCAGTGTCGCCCTGCTTCTTGGGCACGTTGAAGTGCCACATCAGGTTCACCAGTCCGCCGGCCTTCACCCACTGCTGCACGGGCGCTATGTTTTCATAGTTGATCCAGCTGTCGCGTCCCGAGAAGCAGATGTGTATGAAGTCGTAGCAGTTCATGGCAGGATACTTGCCCACGGCGCGGCCTATGCGCTCAGCCTCCTCGTTGTTCCAGTTCACGTTGGCCATGACGCTTGAGATGACCTTGCGTCCGTACTCCGAAAGCAGATAGCTGTAGAGAGTCTTAGCAGCGCTGGTGGTGGCCACGACGGGTGTAGTGGCTATGTTTGGGTCGACGGGGTCGAGCGGGTTGTAAGGACTGCTGGGCGTCTCGGTGGAGTCGGTAGTGACGGGTGTGACGGGCTTTGTCGTCTCGGGGGTGATGATTTCCGGCTCATCATCGCCGCAGGCCTGCGTGGTAGCAACAAGGCCAAGCACGAACAGGGCCGTGGCAAAGCAAGTTTTCAGTTGTTTCATTGTAGGATTTCGTTTTCTTTTCGTTTGTAGCGTTTTTAGGTTTATTACGACATTGGATTCAATGACCAGACAAATCCGCATAATAATAGTGCAAAAAGTCCATAGGACTCATTGCTGGTATCTGCTGAGCAGGAAAATGCTTTTCGTTCCTTGTTACTATCACATCGCATCCAGCGGCCTGAGCAGACTCGTACTGAAGCATATCCTCAAAATCTGGCATATTTGAAAACAAAGCCCTGTGACATTGCAAGCCATCCATCGTAGTGACTTCAATATAATTGTCAATTAACTGCAGTGCCTTGAGCACACCTTGATAGCTTAGTACCTTACGTGCGACAAACACACAAGTGGCATAAGACAGAGGAGACACAAAGATCTTAATTTTTCCACGTATACCCAAATCCATCACATTGCTTGCCGGCAGGATAAATGGTTCGCGACGAGCTATGAAATCTATCAATACATTCGTATCAAGAAAGACTCTCATATACCGTATTTTTCTTTGTAATACTCCTCTCTTGCCTCGTTGCCATTTACATCTTCAGGGTTCATCTTTCCTTGGAGCGGAATTGACAGTACCTCTTTCAGAACAGGAGACAATTCATCTACTGATTTTAAAATAGCACTATCTTCACGCTGCGCATTCGAGGACTTATATATCAACGAGACCACATAATCATCGACACTAAGATTATGTCTCTTAGCGCATCTTATTGCTTCATTATAGGCTGAAGCATTTAAAGTTATTGTTGCCATAAGATACGACCGTTTGGTGTTTAATGGGTGCAAAGATACATAAAAAGAGAGAATAATCCAAATATTATTATCACATTTTTCCTTTCAGTGGTTTTCTCTTTTGTAGCACAGATGCAAGCAAAAAGTTGTAACGGCAGAGGAAACGGGCCAGGATCTGCCTTCGCCCTTATCTATGGTAGCTGAAGAAAGCGGCTCCCGATGTGGGCCGGGAGCCGCTCTGCTGTTTGCTTAAGGCACAAGTACAATCTTCTTGACGGTCAGACCGTCGCCCTGCAGGATGATGGCGGTGTCGCTCCATCCGTCGGACACCTCACCGTTGATGCACTTCAGCATGTCCTCGGTAATGGGCACCTCAATCTGCTCAAGGCTGCCGTCCCAGTCGTTACAGCCAGCCTGCAGGTCAACCCAGTTGGGATTGTTGAACTGAATCTGTCCGGTGGTGCCCACTTCCTTGTAGACGACGAACTTCGAGCTGGTGGTGAGCTTCAGCGACTCAATGGTGGGGTCGCCCACGCCGCGCATGATGCGCCACTTGCCAGTGTTGTCGCTCCACGAAGGATTGAACGGCCACGAAACGAAGTCGCTGCGGTCCTCATACATACACCAGGGAGCGATGTCGTAATCAGAGGGAGTGTCGCTGGGTCCCACCCATATCTCTTCCTCGAAGTAGAGCTCAAGCGGGGTGTAGCCGGCACCAGTGAAGAGCAGATGCTGAGCATCTATGGTTTCCAGGATTTCCGGGTCTTCAGCAAAGTCGACAGCAATGCTGAACGTTCCGTCCTCGTTGTCGATAATCCTCTCGGCCATGTTCCAGGGCGCAATATCATTTTCCTTACCTAGCCACTGAGTGCCCCACCAGCCTGTGGTGGTACGGATCTGGTAAGATGCCGGGTCGGCAGCCTTGTAACGCATGTAGAACTTCTGCGTCTTCAGCTTGTCCCACACTTCCTGCGGGAAGGTGGCTATACATTCGTTGTTGCCGTCGTTGCCGTCGTAGGTGAAGCGGTAGGTGCCGTTCCAGTTCACAGCGCCATTTCCATCAGGATCGCTGTTCGTCCAGAAGGAAGTCTTGACAACCTCCAGATGGCCTCCTCCGCCTACCCATACTTCCTCTTCGAAGTAGATTTCGAGCGGCGTGTAGCCGGCACCGGTGAAGAGCAGATGCTGAGCATCTATGGTCTCCAGGATTTCCGGGTCTTCAGCAAAGTCGACAGCAATGCTGAACGTTCCGTCCTCGTTGTCGATAATCCTCTCGGCCATGTTCCAGGGCGCAATATCATTTTCCTTACCAAGCCACTGAGTACCCCACCAGCCTGTGGTGGTACGGATCTGGTAAGATGCCGGGTCGGCAGCCTTGTAACGCATGTAGAACTTCTCGCTCTTAAGCTTATCCCACACTTCCTGCGGGAAGGTGGCTATACATTCGTTGTTGCCGTCGTTGCCGTCGTAGGTGAAGCGGTAGGTGCCGTTCCAGTTCACAGCTCCGTTACCATCGGGATCGCTGTTCGTCCAGATAACGTTCTTCACCGTCTCCCAGTGTCCCTCGTCGGCAGCAGGCGTGTAGGCCAGCTCGGGCATGTCAAACGTCTTTCCGTCAAAGGTGTGAAGCTTGCCCACCCACGAGCCTTCGAAGATGTTCTTCTTGGGCAGGGTGAAGATGAGGTTGCTGGTTCCCTTGCGGTAGAAGTCCTTGTGGTCGATGAGCTGCGGATTGCCCTCGGCGTCGAGCAGCTCCACGCTGTTGATGAACTCCAGGTCAGAGCCGAACACGGTGATTCGGTCGCCACCGGTGACGGCATCGCCAGGCTGTTTGTCGAATCCCGACACGCTGGTGTGTCCGATGGTCAGCGGCAGGCGCGACTCAGCGCTGGCTCCGGTGCTGCGCACCACCAGCTTGCCACCCTCTTCGGCTATGCCGGCAGGGGCGTTCAGCTTGATCATGTCGTCGCTGATGATTTCAAAGTTGGTCACTGTCACACCACCGGGGAATTCCACTTCAGTGGCGTCAAGGAAGCCCGAGCCATTGATGGTCATGGGCTGGTTGGCAACCACCTTCGTGGGGAAGAACACCTTGATGCCCAGTCCGGGGTGCGCCGAACCGTTGTCGTCGTCTTCAGAGCAGGCTGTGAACGCAGCACCGATGAGTACTACGGAGAGCAGCGCGCTAAGATAATTGATGATATGCTTCATAATTCTTTCGATTTTCAATGTTCTGTTTTCAATCTTCAGTCTTTACCATCCTGTGTTCTGAGTGAGTTTAGGATTCTTCTTCAGCTCCGACTGTGGGATGGGGTAGAAGTAGAACTTGTCGTCCCACTGGCGAGTGACGGTAGAGCGTGTGAGCTGCAGGCCGCTGCTGATGGTGGCCACCTGTATGGTCTTGAAGTAGTCGGGGCCCTTCTTCCAGCGGCGCACGTCCCAGAAACGGTGGTTCTCGAAGGCCAGCTCCACCATGCGCTCGCGCTCGTAGCGCTTCACCCAATCGGCACCATCCTCGGTAAACTCGGGCATCATGATGTCGGCGCGGTTGCGCAGCACGTTGATGGCCTCGTTGGCCGTCATGCCGTAGGTGGCATCGTTGGCACTGCCGGTAGCGTTGTACACAGCCTCGGCATAATCGAGGTAGAACTCAGCCAGGCGGAACACGATCCAGGTGTGGCGGCGGCGTGTCTGGTTGTCGGCCGTGGTGACGCACGATCCGTCGACAAACTTCTTCAGATAGTAGCTGGTGGGTGTAGCACCGTACTTCGGAGCACCGTTGAAGC
Source organism: Prevotella sp. UBA3837 (assembly GCA_002392835.1). Classification (GTDB taxonomy): domain Bacteria; phylum Bacteroidota; class Bacteroidia; order Bacteroidales; family Bacteroidaceae; genus Prevotella. The sequence continues at coordinate 20,254 of DGHX01000161.1, forward strand.
CGTTGACGTAGGTCTCCATGACCTTCTTCTGTGCGCCGTTGCTGGGCCACTCGTCGCCGTTCTTCACCACGGTGAGAGCGAAGCGGGGGTCGAGGCCCTCGTAGGGGTCGACGGTGCCGAGGTCGATGTTGCCGGGATAGCGCTCGGCAAAGGTCTGGCCGTTGTCCTGATACTCATACTGGTCAACGAAGCTCTGCGTGGGGCAGTTGCCCGACGAGCCGTTCTCCACGCCGACGGGATAGTTGGCCATTTCGAAGCTGTTGCTCTCGCCACGACCGATGCCGAAGATGAGCTCCTGGTTGTAGAAGGCCTCATGTCCCCAGAGGGTGCTGTAGGTGCTGAGCTTCAGGCCCCATGTGGCGGCATTGTCAAGGACGTACTTGCAGGCCTCGGCAGCTTTTGCCCAGCGGGTCTTGTCGCCATCGGGGTTGAAGAGGGGCGAAGCGTAGTAGAGCAGCGTGCGGGCCTTCAGGGCAGCAGCGGCCACACGTGTGGCGCGGCCAATCTCCGAGCCAATCTCCGTGCCGTAGGATACCGGCAGGTAAGGTGCAACGGCGTCGCACTCTTCGACGATGAACTTCACGATCTGGTCAACGGGCGTGCGCTCCACGTTGTTGGCCTGGGCGTTGTTGAGCGTGGTCGTCACCAGGGGCACGTCGCCATAGGCGCGGAACAGCTCAAAGTAGTAGTAAGCCCTGAGGAAGCGCACCTCGTAAGGGAACATTTCCTTCTGTGCCACCCAGTTCTGGTAGTCGGGGTTGTATTTCCAGTCCGAGATGTCGGTCTGGTCCCACTTCTCCAGGAACATGTTGGCATCGGCAATGGCCGTGTAGCACTTCGTCCATGAGCGGTCGTAGGGATTCGAGGGGCTCCATCCGCCGTTGACATAGCCATTGATGGCTCCTGTCTCGAGTGCGTACTGTGCCTCGTCGGTAGCACCGGCCAGGAAGTAGGCGCTGTTCGACTCGAACTCATTATTATATACCTGCGCATAGATACCTGACACCAGGCCCTTGATACCTTCGTTGAAGTAGGTGAAGGTCCACTCCTCGTCGCGGGTCGTCTCCTCGGTATAGTCCAGGTCGGCACACGAGGTGAAGAGGAAAGAGGAAAGAGGGAAGAGGAATGAGAGTGCTCCTACCGCTACCTTATTATATTTATTTGTAATCATAATGCTTTCTGTTTTCTGATTAACAATTTACTGTTTAGAATTGCACCGAAAGTCCCAGGTTGATAGCCTTCATCACAGGATAGCCGGTGTTGAGGTTCTCAGCGTCCATGGCGTCGATGTTGTCGAAGCTGAGCAGGTTCTGTCCCTGCACGAACACCTTGGCACCCGAAATCTTCAGCGGCTCAATGAGGCTGGCGGGCAGCTTGTAGTAGACCTCGCAGTCGCGCAGCTTCAGCCAGTTGATGTTGCGGTACCAGATGGTGGAGTTCTGTGCGTTGTTGGCCACGTTCTCCGTTGACAGGCGGGGATAGTCGGCGTTGGCTCCGGCGATGTCGAAGCAGTTCTTGTAGTACTCCTGCGAGAGGTTGCGGTTGTCGGAGAGTGCTCCCCAGACGCCGTCGACGTAGCGCAGGTTCTTCACCTGCTGACCGGCGCCCTGGAAAGTGCAGTTGATGCCGATGCCCTTGTACTCAGCGCCCAGCGTGAAGGCGTAGTTCAGTGCGGGGAAGGCGTTGCCGTAGTCCTGAGCCACAAGGTCATTCTCGTTGATGACGTTGTCGCCATTGACATCCTTGTACTTGATGTCGCCCACCTTCACCTGTCCGAACTGCTGCACGGGGCTGTTGTCAATTTCCTCCTGGCTCTGGAAGAAGCCCAGGGCTACGAGTCCGCGCTCGGCATCGGCAGGATGATCGACGACCGAGAGGTTGGGATAGGCGGGATTCTCAATCCACTCCAGTATTTCGTTCTTCACCAGCGAGAACGAACCGCCGGCGTTCAGGTTCAGCCCGTTGTCGAAGGTCTTGGCATAGCGCAGGCCCAGTTCTGTACCGTAGGAAGCCACGCGGCCCTTGTCATCGTATGACGACTGTATACCCACGACTGCCGAGTTGAGCTGCGAAGCGCTGACGAGGATGTTGCGGCGCTGCTGGTAGAAGACATCGAGCGTGACGTCGAGCTGGTTGGCAATGCGCAGGTCGGTACCGATGTTAGCCTTGTAGGCCGTCTCCTGTGCGAAGTCATCGGTGGGGAACTGCGTCAGGAATGCGCCCCACGAGCTGTCGAAGTTATTGCCGTACCACCAGTTTCCGTGACCGCTGTTCCATGCAGCGAGCCAGAGTCCGGCAGCGGGCACATAGTCGGTGTGCTGTATGCCTCCCGAGAGGCGCAGCTTACCGTAGTTCAGCACGCCGTCGGGGTTGTTGGCGTAGATATAGCCCAGACCGGCCGTGGGCGAGAAGGCCCACTTGGCGGGATAGCTGCGGTTCGAGCCGTTGGCGGCCAGCACCACGTCGGCCATGAAGCGGTTGGCGTGGTCATAGTGCATGGCCAGCTGCCAGTTGGCGCGATAGAAGGTGTTGCTCTGGTTGTCGCGAATCTCGCTCTTCATGTTGTAGTTGGCGTTAGCGGCCAGGTTGTCGCCGTTGGCGAGCTGTGTGGCATACTTGAAGCCGGCGTTGAAGGTAGCGATGCGCCACTGCGAGTCAACCCAGTGGTTGAACACCAGCTTGTCCTCCACGGTACCCATCACCGTCTCCTGCATGGCGCCGGCAGCATCGTACCAGTTCCAGCCGTACTGATAGCCCTTCGAGCGCGTCTCGATGGTGTTCGATGAGTTGTCGTACGAAGCACCGACGTAGAACTTCAGCCCCTCGGTGATGACGTCGAGATCCTGCTCCAGGGTCATGTTTGCCCAGATCTGGCGCTGGTGTGTCTTCATGAAGCCTGCGCCCTGCGACTTAGCCAGCAGGTTGAAGTCGCCAAAGGTCTGGCTGCCGCCCCACACGCCTCCTGCAGTGCGGACGGGATATGCCAGTGCGGGCACCTTGTAGAGATGCCACCAGGCATCGCTGCTGTTGACGTTGGGCACGCCGTTGGTCTCCATCAGTATGCCGAGGATGTTAGCGCTGACGCGGGTGGTCTTGCTCACCTCGAAGTCGACGTTGGCACGGATGTTGGCCTTCGAATACTTCAGCTGCGAGTTCCAGTCGCCCTGGTCGGGGTTCTTGTACAGTCCGCGTGCGTCGGTATAGTCGAGCTGTGTGTAGTACTGCACCTTGTCGGTACCTCCGAAGAAGGAGAGGTATGCGTTTGACTCGTGAGCGGTGTTCTTGAACACCTCGTCCTTCCAGTTCACGTTGGGATAGACGTAGGGGTCGGTGCCGTCGAGGAACTTCTGCAGCTCAGCATCGGTGTATGCCGGTGCTATGCCGTCGTTCTGTCGTGCGCGGTTCAGTGCGTTAGCATAGTCGTATGCACCTACCATGTCGGCCATCTGCGGGTCGAACTGGATCTTGTGCGACAGGCCCACCTTGAAGTGGTAGTCGCCGTCCTTGGTACCCTTCTTGGTCTTCACCAGCAGCACGCCGTTCACGGCCTCATGTCCGTAGAGTGCCACTGCTGCAGCGTCCTTGAGCACGGTGACGCTCTCCACCTCCTCAACGGTGAGGCGGTCGATGGGCCGCTCCACTCCGTCGACGAGTATGAGAATGTCGCGCTCGCCTGTGGTCTGCACGCCACGGATGTTGAACGATGCGCCACGTCCTTCCTCACCCTTGAAACCGGTGTTCTGGTAGGCGTTCAGTCCGAGGACCTTGCCATAGAGTGCATCTGCCAGGCTGACAGCCGATGTGCGGCGCAGCTCTTCCGCAGTGATGGTTGTTGCTGCCGCTGTGGTAAGGAACTCCGTCTGCTCTACGCCGTAGCCTAAGTCTACCTTCTGCGACTCTTTGTCGCTGAGCGTCACCTGGGCATTCACCGCCATAGGCATAGCACAGAGTCCCGCGAAGGTATATATAAATATGCTTTTTACTTTCATAGTCTTTTCAATTTTCAATTGTCAGTAATCAATTTGAAAAATCACCATCCGGGGTTCTGTGTCAGTCCATAGCCCTTCTGAATCTCAATACGCGATACGGGGTCAAGATACCACTTGTTGGTCCAGTAGCCGGGATCCCACCAGCGGCGGTGTCCGATAGTAATCTCTGGCTTCTCGTACTCGAACTTCGGCCAAGGTGTCGAGGGGTCCCACTGTGTGTCGCCCTCCATGCGGTTGCCGTTGTCATCCAGTCGATAGACGCGGATTTCATGCAGAGGCTTGGTGAAGAGGTCCTGGCGCATGCGGCGAATCATGTCGTAAGTGCGGTCGCCACACTCGGCACCGATCTCGCAGTTGCGCTCACGCAGTATTTCGTTGATGAGGTTCTCCTTGTTCGACGTGAGGTTCAGCTCGGGGTTCATCTGCTCCAGGCGTCCCAGTCCCACGCGGCTGCGCACCACGTGCAGGTCGTCGAGTGCTCCCTTCAGGTCGCCGGTCTCGGCCTTTGCCTCTGCGCTGATGAGGTACATCTCGGCCAGACGGATGTACGACACGCCGATGTACTCGTCGTCATAGCGGCTGCCGCCCTTGTAGTCGAGGAACCACTTGAACTTGACGTATCCCGAAGCCACGTCGTCAGAGTTGTTGTTGAAGTTCGAGTTGTTCTGCAGGCATCCTCCCACCCACGGGTCGTTGTAGGTCTGTCCGGCATAGTCGAATCCTGCGGGCAGGTTGTGGCGGGGCACCACCATGGTCTCGTAGAGTCGCGGGTCGCGGTCGGCAAACATGTCGATGCCGTTGGGGTTCTTGCCTGCTCCATAGAGGTTCTCGTAGGGGAAGTTACGTCCGTCCTGCATGCCGAAGCACTCCATCAGCTCGTTGGTGGGTACCTGTCCGCCCTGGCGCACGCAGTCGATGGTCCATCCGTTCCATCCCCATCCCCATCCGTTGCTGACGTTACCGTCCTGCACGGAGCTGGAGAAGAGCTGTGTGGGGTGAGCATCGAATATCTTCTCGTGGTGGGTGGCATCATTGCGATAGCGGTAGGCACGGCGGTAGGCAGTGCGGTATCCGGCCTCGTCCTGGCTGGTGGGCTGCACCAGCTGGTAGTAGTTGCCGTTGGCAGCGTTGTCAGCAAAGAAGTCGTTGCAGGCCTGCAGGCAGCGGTTCCACAGCGAGTGGTCCTCCTTGCCGAACCATACGTGCAGTTCGTCCTCCAGTCCGGTGGGCTTCTTGTCGTAGCGCATGTAGGGCTCTGCGTTGTTGAACAGCGGCGATGCTGCAAACATCCACACCTTGGCACGCAGTGCGCGGGCCGAAGCGCGTGTCAGTCGGCCTGACCACTGTCCCAGGTCAGCGTCGGGCACGTTCCAGCGATAGCCGGGCTCGTCGATGGCACACTGTATGAGCGAGTCAATGAACTCTACGGTCTGCCAAGCCGTTGAGCGCCCTTCGGTGAAGTCCTCGCCCACGGGGTATGCCTTCTTGATGAGGCAGAGGCCTCCGAAGTTGCGGAATGCGTCGAAGTAGCGGCTGGCCATGATGGTGTATGCCTCGCCCTTGAGGCAGCTCTTCTCCGTGGCGTCCATGTCGGGCACGCGGTCGATGTTCTCGATGATCTGCCAGCACTTGCGCACGGTCTCGTAGATGGAGACGCGGCCTCCGGCTACGTCGCCCAGTCCTTTCGTTGAGTACGAGAACTTACCCATGAAGTTACCGTTGTCGGTATCCTGTGCATCCTCGGTCAGTCCGCCGGGGTAGTAGCTCTGTATGGGTCCGCCCCATCCCACGTAGCAGTGGTACGAGTCGGAGAGCACGTCGATGGGTGCTCCGTTCATCATGTTTCCTGAAGTGTAGGTACAGTAGAGCTGTCCGTAGGCACTCCACAGGAAGTTGCGAGTGTATTCGGCCTTGCCGAACACCGTGTCGATGTTCACGTCGACACCGGGTGCTTTTTCCAGGAAGGCGTTGCCCACGTTGAAGTCGTCGACACATGCAGTGAAGAGACCAGCGGCCATGCCCAGAGCCAGTATATAATTATATGTCTTTTTCATAATCTTCAATATTCAATTTTCAATCTGCAATTAGAAGTTCACCTGCACGCCGAAGTTATACACACGTGTCATAGGATAGCGCACGCCGAAGTCGAGTCCTGAGCCGGGAGCCTCGGGGTCGTTGCCCTTAAAGTCGGCGAAGGTCAGCAGGTTCTGTCCTGAAGCGTAGAAGCGGACGTAGTTGAGCAGCGAGAGGAACTTGGGCTTGTTGATGGTGTAGCCAATCTCCAGGTTCTTCAGTCGCACATACTTCGAGTCGATGATCCAAGCCTGCGAGTCACGGTTGTTGTGCACACGGTTGGTGAACGATATACGCGGCAGTATGGCGTTGGGGTTGTCCACGGTCCAGCTGTTGTCGGCAACCCACTGTGCCAGTGCCGAGGTGTTGGTCGAGCCGAACTGGTCGCGGAAGTATCCGTTCAGTGCGCGGCTGGTGTTGTCGGCGCCCACCCACAGCATAGAGAAGTCAAATCCCTTCCAGTTCAGGTTGGCGTTGATACTCCAGGTGATTTCGGGGTTGTCGGTATAGCCGAGGGGCTTCTGGTCGTTCTGGTCAACGATGCCGTCGCCATTGAGGTCTACGTACACTGCGTCACCATACTTCAGTGCGATGTTCTGGTCAGGCATGTCCGTGCCGTACTTGGCCTTGTAGCGGTCCTCTGTGCCGGGCTGGTAGAACTCGAAGAGGTCGTAGCCGAAGCGCTGTCCCACGGGCAGTCCGGTGTGGCGCAGGTAATCGTACATGGGCGGCACCTCGAGCATCTCGATGACCTTGTTGCGTGCGAAGGCGATGCTGGGGCTGATGCTGTAGCGCAGGTCACCCACCTTGTCGGCCCACTTCAGTGTGAGCTCGTAGCCGTGGTTCTTCACGCGGCCCTCGTTCACGTAGCTGGCGGGCAGGCTGGTCACTGCGGGCAGCAGTGCTGCGTTCGACACGAGGATGTCCTTGCGGTCTTCCCAGAAGAGGTCGAGGTTGGTGGTGAGGCGGTCGTTCAGGAAGGCGAGGTCAACACCGAGGTTGATCTTCGAAGCCGTCTCCCACGTCACATTGGGGTTACCGGCGGTAAGCTCACGCACTGCCTGCAGCCAGTTGCCGCTGGTACCGAAGTTGGCACCGCGCACCTGCGGGTTGGTGGTCATCGAGCCCTGGAAGAACTGCCATGCACCGGGCAGGTAGAGGAAGCGTGCACCGTTGGTGTTGTCGTTACCGACCTTACCCCATGATCCGCGCAGCTTCATGTAGCCGATGTAGGGTTTGATGGGCTCCCAGAACTTCTCGCTCGACGGAATCCAGCCTAATGAGAACGAGGGGAACACACCGTAGCGCTTGCCCTCGGCGAAGTTCTCCGATCCGTTGTAGCCGATGTTGAAGTCAACGAGGTAGCGGGTGTCGTAGTCGTAGGTGACGCGGCCCACCAGTCCTACGTAGCCCTTAGGAATGGACTGGTAGAGGCTGTTGTCCGAGTCCCAGGGATAGTAGGTCTTGCTCTGGTTGTAGAGCAACAGTGCGCCCACGTTGTGCTTTCCGAACTTGCGGGCGTAGTTCAGGCTGGCCTCAGCATACCAGTTGCGGTTGCCCCACTTGGCCTCGCTGTAGGGGAGCGTCCAGGTAATGTTCTCCTTGCGGAGTACCTCCTGGCCGTTGTCCAGTGTGGCGACGTAGGTGACGCCCGTTCCGAATCCGTTCTGGCGGTTCTTGCGGGCGGTATAGTCAGTATTGTACGAGCCCTTGATCTTAAAGTCCAGACCCGGTGTGATGAAGCTCAGGTTGAGCTTGTACTGCAGGTCGAGGTTCAGCACGTTGGTGCTCTCGCCCACGTAACCCAGGTCGTAGTAGTTCGAGAGTGCGTCGCGGTCGTAGGGACCCACGAGCGCTTCGTCGGCCACGATGTGGCGGCCCTGGTCGTCAACGCCGATGCCGGCGTAAGGCGTGGCACCCTGCAAGTAGCGGAAGAGGAAGCCCTCTCCGCCGCCCATGGTGGTGCGGTTCTGCACGCGTCCGCCCAGGGTGAGCGACAGCTGACTGTACTTCGACACGTCGATGTCGAGGTTGGCACGATAGTTGAAGCGGTTGTACTTGAAGGTCTCGTCCTTGTTATCAGAGAAGGTCTTGAACAGCGAGTTCTGGTTCAGGAAACCGGCCGAGACGAAGTAGCGCACCTTCTCGGTACCGCCGTTCACATTCACGTTCACCTGCTCCTGCCAAGCGGCGTCGTCCATCATGTAGTCAATCCAGTCAGTGTTGGGGAACGTGGTGGGCATGTCGCCCGTGCGGAAGTGCTCCATCACGTCCTGGCTGAAGCGGATGCCGGTATCGGCATAGGGTGTGTAGTCGCCGATGGTAGCCGACTTGGGCCACTGGTCCATGGGCAGAGCGTCGGTGATGGCGGTGTAGTTCCACATCTTACCGTAGGTATAGGAGTCGGCGAAGTCGATGAACTTCGATATCTGCTGCACGGCGGCACTGGCCGTGACGCTCACCGACGCCTTTCCGGGCGTACCGCGCTTCGTGGTGACGAGGATGACGCCGTTAGCGCCGCGCACACCGAAGACGGCCGTTGCCGATGCGTCCTTCAGGATGGAGATGTCGGCAATCTCGTTGGGGTCGAGCTGTCCGAAGGGGCGCTCCACACCGTCGACGAGGACCAGAGGCTCAGCGGAGTTCAGCGAGCCGGTACCACGGACGCGGATGACGGGCTCGTCGGCACCAGGCATGCCCGAGGGCTGCACCACCGACATGCCGGGCAGCTTACCCTGCAGGGCGTTGGCCACACTTGCCACAGGAGCCTTCAGCAGCTCCTCGCCACCCAGGGCCGACACGGCACCGGTGATGGTGACCTTCTTCTGCTGACCGTAAGCGATGACCACCACCTCGTCCAGGCTCTGGAAGTCGGGCTTCATGTTGACGGTCATACGGCGGCTGGCCTTCTGCTGCTGCGTGGTGTAGCCCACGTAGGAGAACTCCAGCGTCGCATTAGGCGAGACGGAGGGCAGCACGAAATTACCGTCGAGATCAGTCACGACACCAGTATTGGCGCCTACCACCTTCACGGAGACACCAATCATGGTTTCGCCTGTCTCATCTTTCACCTGGCCTTCTACCCGGATGTTCTGGGCAAAAGCCACACTGGGCAACAGGCACAACAATGCCAGCAGCCCAAAGAGATAAGATTTACATTTAATTTCCATAAAAAAAGAGTTAGTTAACATTTTTAGTTTCGATCGTACTGTTTTTCATGAATGCAGTGCCTCAGCACAGCGGCCCGGTGGGCGGCGAGAGGCCCGCGCGGGCAGCAGTATACACATGCGAAACATGCCACGGGACGGTGTCCGGGCACAATGCGGCAAGTATGTAGCTGTTACTGCATTTAGGGTTCATGGTCGTTGTTAGTCAGTATAATGATACAATTATTAGGCTATTTCGGTGCAAAGTTAGGTATTTTTTTTGAAACGTAATAATTTTTTATTGACTTTTGTTGATACTTTTTTGCTTTTCTCTACGTAAAATTACTATTGCTGCATAATATAATAAAATGTACGTACGCGCGCGCGAAACATAATAATATATGATTATCCGCAATCGTACCACCAAGACGCTTTCAGCGTCTTAACAATCCCGCAAGTTGAACTTTTCAACCGTATAGGTCGAAAAATTTTTTGCCCAAATTTCCTACACTCTTACACGCGCCGCTGTGTCACAAGCAGTTACGAGTGTAGAATGGCGTGTAGGAGTGTAAGATGATTCTACACTCAACGCAGCCCTGTAGGATTTGCCGCCCATCATCCTGAAGGATGATGGACGAAAACGCAGGAGAGATGGCTCCTACTGAACGGCTCAGAATAAAATGCGGGCCGGAAAATTTTGTCCCAGGGCCTGGGACAAAATTTTCCGGCCCGCATTTTTCATTCGGCAGTGCAAAATCATCCTACACTCCTACACGCCATTCTACACTCGTAACTGCCTGTGACACAGCGGCGCGTGTAAGAGTGTAAGATATTTGGCCGCAAAATAATTTTATTGGTGTCCGAGGGAAATGACAGCCGAGTATCAGTCTTTGCAAAGAAAATACCAATAGAAATGAAAGAAAAGTCGTATCTTTGCAACCAGTAATCGCAAATAACTAAAGACATGAAAAGAAACCTGCTTTTTTTGCTGCTGGCCCTTGTGGCCACCCTGCCCCTGACAGCTCAGATCAGGGGTAACAACATCGTCGTTACCGTAGAGCCCGACCATCAGGACTGGCACTACCAGCTGGGCCAGACGGCCCGCTTCCAGGTTGAGGTGCGCCGCCAGGGCACGCTGCTGCCGAATGTGAGCATCGACTACGACGCCGGTCCTGAGATGTACCAGACGGAGAAGAAGAGCCTGACGCTGAAGGACGGCACACTCGAGCTGAAGGGCACGATGAAGCAGCCCGGCTTCTACCGCGTCGACGTGGTGGCACATGTCGACGGCAAGGACTACAAGAGCGCCTGCGCAGCTGCCTTCGCACCCGAGCAGCTGCAGCCCTCGACGGTGATGCCACAGGACTTCGAGCAGTTCTGGCAGGAGGCCATGAAGCAGGCCCGCTACACCGACCTGAACCCCACGCGCCGCCTGCTGCCTGAGCGCTGCACGAAAGACGTGAACGTGTACGAGGTGTCGTTCAACAACATCAAGTGGGGCTCGCGCACCTACGGCATCCTCTGTGTGCCCGTGAAGGAGGGCTCCTACCCTGCCCTGCTGCGCGTGCCCGGAGCCGGTGTCAGGCCCTATCAGGGCGATATCTGGACGGCCTCGCAGGGCGTCGTCACACTGGAGATAGGCATCCACGGCGTGCCCGTGACCATGCCGCAACAGGTGTACACTGACATGAACGAGGGCACGCTGAGCGGATACTGGGAGTTTGGCATGGACGACCGCGACAAGTCGTACTACAAGCATGTCATCGTGGGCTGTCTGCGCGCCGTGGACTATATTGAGCAGTACACGCCGTGGAACAAGCAGCAGCTGGGCGTCACCGGCTCCAGCCAGGGCGGATTCCTCAGCCTCGCCGTGGCCGGACTCGACAAGCGCGTCACCTGCTACGCTCCCGTGCACGCCGCACTCTGCGACCACACCAACTCACTGCGGGGCAAAGCCTGTGGGTGGCCGCACTATTTCTACTGGAACAAGGGCAAGGGCATGGAGAAGCACATCGAGACATCGCGCTACTACGACGGCGTGAACTTCGCCCGGCTCATCACCCCGCAGCAGAAGGGATGGTTCTCCTTCGGCTACTGCGACGACGTGGTACCCCCCACATCAGCCTGGGCCACCTACAACACCGTGAAGGGTCCAAAGGAGATATCGCCCTACCAGGCCACCTGGCATTACTGGCACCAGGAGCAGTGGGACGAATGGGAATCCTGGCTGCTGAAAGAGCTGGGCGCCAAGCAATAGCCGCAATTATGCGCCCCAAGCCCCGAAGGGGCGCCAGTCAGTAGCCGCAAAGCTCGCCGC
>DGHX01000189.1 GCA_002392835.1 Prevotella sp. UBA3837
TCGAACACCACCTCGTCGAACAGATGTCCGCTGAAGTGCTTCTGCACCCCGCCTTCCGTATAGCTGCCGCCGTCTCTGAGGAACCGGAACTCCCGGAGCGTGATGCTGGTGACCTCGTGAAAGACCTCGTCCTCGATGTTCTTGTCGAAGTTGCAGAGCGTAAGGCTGCCGTCGTCGTAGGCCATGATGAAGCTGGGTATGGTGCGTGCGAATCCGCGCAGGTGGGCACGCACCTCTTCCTCAATGCTGTTCTTCTTCTGCTCTTCCTTGTCTCGCTCTATACGCTCGATGACTTCCCTGGGCTTCTGGCTTACTATCTCGTCGGTCGCCTCTTTTATGGCGTCGTTCACGCTCTTCAGGGCCAACTCCATCTCCTCACGGAAGGCCTTTTCAGCATTCTCCAGTTCTCCCGCGCCGGAGGCTTGCCTCACTGCCTCCTGGTGCTTCACCTCAGCTATCTTCCGCTGCTGCTCGAAGTCGCCTTTTATCTTCTCTACCTTGCTTTCCACTTCCTTCCGGGCATCCCTGACTATACGCTTGGTCTGTGCCTGGGTGAGATGGTACTCTTCCGATACGGGATGGATGATGTCCCGCTCTACCGCCGCTTTCATGCGGTCGCCCACACGGCTGATGGCCGTCAGCACATGGTCGGCACTCTCTGCCGCCATCGGCATCTCGTCCTCCACCTCTTCAAATGCGGCAAAGAGCTTGTTGCCAAATATCTGCTGCTCCTGGCCGATGACGACTTCAGCCGGAATCGAGATGTCGCCGTTCTCGTCTACATTCACATTTCCTGCATCGTCCAGCTCGGCCTTTGCGCTGCGCCCGCGCTCCTCCTGCGCCTTGTCCATCTTGCTTAGGATTTCGCTCACTACTGACGGGGCACTGAATATGTTGGCTATATTCCTGAACAGCAGGTTGCTCATGAAGCCGCGCCTGACCACCTCCTCGCTTTTAATCTTTCTGGGAATGCTCAGCACCTGGCGCTCGTCTATCTGCATCATCCGCCCTTCGTCGTCTTCGGCTATCACCGGGAAGTAGTTCAGCAGCTGGCGTATGTTCAGCTGTCGCTCGTCGGTCGTGCCGTTGCCGCCGGCCGTGCGCTGCCTGAGGTTGTTGGCAAACTCGTCGTAGAGCACCAGCGTGCGCGCCGGGTCGAAGTCGAACACGTAGGCATCGTCCTTGCGCACCACCCGGCCACCTTCCGAGTATTCGTATGGGTTCTGCGCCCTGAAGGCTGCCTGCATGTACAGCTGGGCACTCTGCATGTTGCAGAGCATCAGCACTCCGCTCCACTGGGGAACGGTGACGCCCGTGGTGAGCTGCGTCACGCTCAGCGTGATGGTTCGGGCGTGGCGGCTGATGGCTTCCTTCACCCGGTTGTAGGCTTTGATGGTCTCTGCGTTTCCGTCTATTGAACCGTCGCCGGCGGCTATCACTACCTCATAGCCCTCAAACGGCGACCCTTCTTCCTGCAGCAGGCGGGCCATGGCCTTGGCGCTGGCAACACGGCTGAACAGCCAAAAGGTGTGGGCCATCTCGCGGCGCAGCTCTTCCGTTGAGAACGGGAACTTCTCTTGCGTAGTGAGCGCCTTCAGAAACTTGCGCACGTCGGACTCATGTTCAAACTTGCCGTCCTCGCGGGTCTTGAAGAACTCGTTCAGGTCGAAGGCATAGTCAATGGTCTGCTCGAGGGGATTTGCAATCCCTGGCTCCAGGTCCAGGCCTTGTCTTACTTTTTCGCGGACTATGTCGCTCATGCGGTATGTGAAGAGGTTCAGCCGGGGCAAATCCTGGTAAGGATTTCGGTTGTCGTTTGCCCAGTGCGCTTTGGCCTCCTGCTCGTCGGCATAGCTCCAGTTGAATATTTGGCGGTCGCTGAACTCACCCGATGCGATGGCCTTGAAGGGCGTCCCGCTGAGGTAGAGCGTAAACTTGCGCCGGATGTTGTTGAAGGCCCGGTCGGTGCGCATGGTGTCAACGCCCTCGTGGCTCTCGTCTACGATAAGCACGTCCCAGCGCGTATTCTTTATCCACTCCAGCTTGTTGAAGTTGCCCCCGAAATAGATGGAGCCCTTCAGCCCCTGCAGGCTCTCGAAGCATATCTGCCCTATGAAGCTCTCGTCGCGGTGGCGCAGCCACTCGCTGTACATGCTCCTGGTCATCACGCCCTGGCGGTCGCGCAGCGAGTCGTTGTCGCTGACAAAGCGGTACCCGCTCTGCCCTGACAGATATTTCTCATAGTCGTCGCACCAGGAATTGGCTATCGACGGGCGGTTGGTGACTATCAGCACGTTACGGGCCTTCATCCGTTTAATCAGCTCATAGGCCGTGAGGGTCTTGCCGAAGCGCGGCTTGGCATTCCACAGGAACTTTCCCTCTCCACCCGTCTCTTTGAGGTAGTCCAGCGTCATGTCCACAGCCCGCTGCTGCTCGTCGCGCAGCTGGTAGCTGTGGTGCAGGTGCTTTTGCCGGTAGTCGCGGCTGACGAACTCTTCGAAGCACCGCCTCAGCTCCTGGCCGTCAATACGGAACCATTCGGTGTGGTCGTTGCGCTCTATGCCCTTGTATCCTGTCAGGTAGTCATGGAAGTCGTGGTCGCGGAAGAAGGTGCAGTCGTCGCGATACATGGCTATGTCTTTCCACTGCAGCTCAAAGCGCACGTCGGCGGTATGCGTCTGTTGCTTGATGCGCTTGTGTACCCCCTGTTCCGTATCGCCTATTTTCAGCCATCCGTCGTGGCGCGCTATCTCGGGCGTGCTGTAGGCATACATCATCCTGACGAAGCTGTTGAA
>DGHX01000108.1:0-5171 GCA_002392835.1 Prevotella sp. UBA3837
CAGCGCAGCAAGCCCCGAAGGGGCGACGGAATACAGGCAGGGGTGCAGCCCCCGGCCGAAGGGGCGCCAGAATACACACGGGGGTGCAACCTCTGCAAACAATTAATTGAAACGACATGGCATCAACGCTCGTAAAAATCGACATCCATCTGATCTTTCACGTAAAAAGCACCAGCGTGAAAATCAACCGCGACGACCTCCCCCGCCTGTTTCAATACATGGGCGGAACCATACGACAAATGGGAGGAATACCCATAACCGTCGGTGGAATGTCCGACCATGTCCATATCCTCACGTCCATGCCGAAAACCATGTCGCTCTCCGATTTTGTAAGAACCATCAAGGCTGAGACCAGCAAATGGATTAAACAATTGAACAACATATACCATTATTTCGCATGGCAGGAGGGGTATGGTGCCTTCTCTGTCAGCCCATCCTTAACGGAGAAGACGGCGAACTATATTTCACGGCAGGAGGAGCACCACCAGAAGCACTCGTTCCGCGAAGAATATGAACTTTTTCTGAAAGCATACGGCATTGAATATGATGACAAATACGCATTTTCCGACTAAACGGAGACAGGGGGGTTGCACCCCCGTCTGTATTCCGTCGCCCCTTCGGCCGGGGGTTACACCCCCGTCTGTATTCCGTCGCCCCTACGGGGCTTTGCTGCGCCTTCCTTTGCGCAGGGGTTGCACCCCTGCCTGTATTCTGACGCCCCTTCGGGGCTTTGCTGCCAACACCAATAACGGGGCGTGATGCCAACACCAAAAGACAGGGCAAATCGGATGATGACATTCAATAACCAACAATAAACGCAATAGAGATGAAAAAGAAACTGTACTACTTCGCCATGGCAGCCCTGCTGCTGACGGCCTGCGGCGGACAGAAGCCTGCCACCAACGAGAGTAAGAAAACCGGTGCCGACCTGCTGCTGGAGCGACTGGACTCGCTGCGGCAGAAAGGCATCATGTACGGGCACCAGGACGACCCGATGTACGGCCTGACCTGGGAATACGACCAAGACTCGAGCGACGTGAAGAACACCTGCGGCGACTGGCCCGCCATCATGGGCTTCGACCTGGGCGGCATCGAGATGGGCGACCTGAAGAACCTGGACAGCGTGCCCTTCCAGCGCATGACGCAGGAGGTGAAGAACCACTACCAGCGCGGAGGCATCGTCACACTCTCCTGGCACCCGCGTAACCCCGTCACCACCATCGACGGAGGCGGATGGGCAGGACAGAAATTCCCGGAGGGAACGGCATGGGACACCACACGCGTGGTGACACGCATACTCCCCGGAGGCGACACGCACGAGAAGTTCGAGGTGTGGATGCAGCGCGTGAGCGACTTCCTCGGCACGCTGAAGACCGACGACGGACAGAAGATTCCCATCATCTTCCGACCCTGGCACGAGAACAGCGGCTCCTGGTTCTGGTGGGGCGAGAAGCTCTGCACCGTGGAGGAATACAAGGCGCTGTGGAACATGCTGCAGGACAAGCTCACCGCCGACGGCTACGACAACCTGGTGTGGAGCTACTCACCCGGATGCCAGGACAACCTGACGGCCGAGCGGCTGCTGGACCGCTACCCCGGCGACGACCGCGTGCAGATGCTGGGCCTGGACGGCTACCAGTGGCAGCCCGAGGGCAAGGATGCCTTCATAGCCCGCACGAAGCAGAACCTGGAGGTGCTCTGCCAGGTGGCCAAGGACCACAAGCTCATACCGGCACTCACCGAGACAGGCATGAAGAACATGACACAGCCCGACTGGTGGTCCACCACACTGCTCACCGCCGTGAAGGACTACCCCATCAGCTATCTGCTCACCTGGCGCAACTACCGCGAGGAATGGTTCGGACCGGCACCGTCGAAGCCCGACGCACCCTACTTCCGCGAGTTCTACAACGCACCTGAGACACTGTTCCTCAACGAGATAAAGTAAATGATCAATTAGTAATTAGGAATTACTAATTACTCATTAAAAAAAATAGCACCTATGACTGATTTTGAAAAGAAAGTGACAGCCCTGCGCCAGCAGCACGAAGCCCTGCTGAGCCGCAAGAACGAGCCGCGACAGCCCGAGGAGGATGCCTTCGGAACCTTCCGCTATACCAACAACGGCATCTACCAGAGGTACAGATACCCCATCGTCACCGCCGAGCATACCCCGCTGGAGTGGCGCTATGACTTCTGCGAGCAGGACAACCCCTACCTCATGCAGCGCATCATGATGAACGCCACGCTGAACAGCGGTGCCATGCTGTGGGAAGGAGCGTCGCCACTGGGCACTACGGGCAAGCGATATATCATTATTGTACGCGTGGAGGGCGCCGACCGCAAGTCGTTCTTCGCCGTGGCCGAGAGCCCTAACGGCATCGACAACTTCCGCTTCTGGCCCGAGCCCATCACCATGCCCGATACCGACGACCCCGCCACCAACATCTACGACATGCGCGTCACGCAGCATGAGGACGGCTACATCTACGGCGTGTTCTGCGCCGAGCGCCACGACCCCTCGCAGCCCGGCAACCTCAGCGCCGCCACTGCCACCGCGGGCATCGCACGCACGAAGGACCTCATCAGCTGGGAGCGGCTGCCCGACCTCGTATCACGGAGCCAGCAGCGCAACGTGGTGCTCCACCCCGAGTTCGTTGACGGAAAGTACGCCTTCTACACCCGCCCGCAGGACGGCTTCATCGACACCGGCAGCGGCGGCGGCATAGGCTGGACACTCGTCGACGACATCACCCACGCCGAGGTGAAGGACGAGAAGATCATCTACGAGCGCCGCTACCACACCATCACCGAGGTGAAGAACGGCGAGGGTCCCCACCCCATCAAGACCCCGAAGGGATGGCTGCACCTGGCACACGGCGTGCGCGCCACCGCCGACGGCCTGCGCTACGTGCTCTACATGTACATGACGGCCCTCGACGACCCCACGCGCGTCATAGCCCGCCCCGGAGGCTACTTCCTCGTGCCCGAGGGCGACGAGTACCTGGGCGACGTGATGAACGTGGCCTTCGCCAACGGCTGGATTGCCGACACCGACGGCCGCGTCTTCATCTACTACGCCTCGGCCGACACCCGCATGCACGTGGCGACATCGACCATCGACCGCCTCACCGACTACTGCCTGCACACGCCCGAAGACGGACTGACCACGGCCGCCTCAGTCGAGACCATTAAGCGGCTCATCGAGAAGAACAGGAGACCCACCCCCGCCCCCTCCCTCAAGGGAGGGGAGTAGTCAGTCAATGCCATGGACTATAGAACCGCAAGCCCCAACATGTATGGGTTGCTGAAATCTTATGCGAGAGAGAACCGCAAGAACGCAACGCTTGCAGAACAGATGCTGTGGGAACAACTGCGAGACAATGCTCTTGGAATAAAGTTTCTCAGACAACACATCATTGGGGACTATATCGTGGACTTTGTTACCCGTGAGAAAGGCCTTGTCATAGAGGTGGATGGTGGCTATCATTCTGAACCCCGCCAGCAGGAAAATGACATACTGCGAGAACAGGAATTAGAGCAGAAAGGATACCATGTCTTGCGCTTCACCAACGAGGAAGTCCTCTTTGAAATTGAGAATGTAATGGAACAAATAAAAAACAGTTTAAAATGAATAACGAAGCAACAAAAGTAAATACTCCCCTCCCTGAGAGGGAGGGGTCGGGGGTGGGTCTCTCAGAGAAAATCGGCTACGCCCTTGGCGACGCCGCCGCCGGAGGCATCACATGGAAAATCATGTCGATAGCCTTCCCGCTGTTCTTCACCAACGTCTTCGGCCTCACCTTTGCCGATGCCGCCCTGCTGATGCTCATCGCCCGCATGTTCGACGTGGTCACCGACCCGCTGATGGGCGCCCTGGCCGACCGCACACAGTCGAAGTGGGGCACCTACCGCCCCTGGCTCATCTACGGAGCCATACCCTTCGGACTCATCTTCGCACTGCTGCTCTACACCCCCGACTTCGGGCCTGTGGGCAAGCGCATCTGGGCCTACACCCTCTACCTGATGATGATGGCCATGTACACCGCCGTGAACGTTCCCTACGGCTCGCTGCTGGGCGTGATGACCGCCGATGACAACGAGAAGAACCAGTTCTCCTCCTTCCGCATGGTGGGAGCCTACGCCATGGGTTTCATCACCCTGCTCTCCTTCCCCTACCTGCAGAAGGCCGTCGGCGGCACCGAGCAGCACCAGTATGCCGTGCTGGGCATCTTCTTCGGCGTGCTCGCCGCGGCAGGAACCCTGGCCTGCGGACTGCTCACGAAGGAGCGGCTGAAGCCCGTGCGCGCCGAGAAGTTCTCGTTCAAGCAGTTTGCCGACCTCTTCCGCAACAAGCCGTGGATCATACTGACCCTCATCGGCATCTGCACCAACTTCTTCAACGGCTTCCGCTATGCCGTGGCTGGCTACATGTTCGAGTACTGCCTGAAGGGCGACGTCACCATGAGCGGCCTCATCATCAACTACACGGTGTTCATGACCTTCGGCGAGCTGACGTGCATGATCTTCGGCGGCGTGTCGCCCTGGTTCACCAAGAAGATGGGCTCGAAGCGCCGCGCCTTCCAGGTGGCAGCCATCATCTGCCTGGTCACCTCGGTGCTCTTCTTCTTCATACCCATGGACAAGAGCTACATCTGGCTGATGGTGGCCGTGGTCGTCCTCACCAGCGTGGGCATAGGCATCTACTCGCCCCTGCTGTGGTCGATGTATGCCGACGTGGCCGACTATGCCACCGAGAAGAACGGCACCTCATCGACGGGCCTCATCTTCTCATCGGGCACCATGGCGCAGAAGTTCGGCACCGCCATCAGCGGCTCGCTCGTGGCCCTGTTCCTCGGACTGGCCGGCGCCAGCATGGTCACCGACTCGATGGGCAACACCAGCGTTGACCCCGCCTCCATCACCGACTCGGTGCTGACGATGGTGTGGAGCCTCTTCTCGCTCTTCCCCGCCGCCATCGCCGCCATCATCATCCTGCTCACCAAGATCTATCCCATCAAGAAATAGCCGTCAGGGGCGAGACTATGCAGCAATGCGCACCGCGCCTTGCCAAGCCATAGAAGAACAAGGAAAAACAGGCTTTGACTTGTTTTTCCTTGTTCTTTAATTATTTCTGACAATCATACATTTCAAGTTTCGCATTCGCTCAA
>DGHX01000108.1:5362-14369 GCA_002392835.1 Prevotella sp. UBA3837
CTCCCCAACTTGCGAAAGTTGAGTCATACATAAACTATAGGCTTTTGACATCCTCTATCGAGAGGCCGGTATACTTCGCTATCAACTCAGCTGGCAGTCCATCAGCCTTCATGCGTTGGGCATTTTCACGCTTGTTTTGCTCTACACCCTGTGCCATGCCCTGTGCCATGCCCAGTTTCTTACCTTCCTCCATGCCCTGTGCCATGCCCTGCGCCATGCCCAGTTTCTTACCTTCCTCCATGCCCTGTGCCATGCCTTGGGCCATGCCTTGCTTAAAGCCATGACGAATGGCGCCACGCTCGTTGTTCACGGCATCCCAGTAGTACTCATAGGCATACAATTCTTTTTCGTTATAGGCCGACTTCTCCAGTATCTTCAGGGCCTTGCTGGTGTCGGGATTCTCCAGCAGTTCTGTGGGAACGACCTCAGTGTCACGGTCAATTTCGGTAAGGAAGCGAAGCCACAACACCATCATCTTCTTCTCAGCAATGTTCTGAGGCTTGAACTTCGGCAGTTCCACGAACACAAAGCGCAGACCCTCGATGATACGGTCTGAATGGGCTACGTTCACGATGGCATAGTCATGGTAGAACTCATCGGGACCAGCATCAAACCCCACGTCGTTGATGAGGTTCAGCGCATATACCGGCTGCAGCAGCGAGTAGTCCTCGCTGGTGCCCAGCTGCTTCACCACAGCCTTGGCCGAGTTGAGGATGACGCGCTGCTGGAACTCATTGTTCCAGTTCATCTGCATCTCCACAATAAAGTGGCGGCCGCCCGTCTCCTTGCATCGCACGTCAACGATGCTATTCTTCTTGCCTGGATTATCAGGCACCATCTCCGCCGTAAGGTATTCCACATGTTCTATCTGCTTTCCCTCGTCAAGGGGCAACAGGGCGTTGAGCAGACTCATCACCAGGTCCTCGTGCTCACCAAATATCTTCTTGAAAGTCAAGTCGGCCTTCGGGTTCAGGTATTTTCCTTTCATCTCTTCCATTGTGCAGTTGGCAAAATAGCAATTTCGGTGCAAATATAGCATTTTCTCTCGACACTGGCAAACTTTTCTTCCCTTTTTCTGCTGAGCCTGACAAAAAACATGGCCACAAAATTGGTCGTTTGTAGAAAAAAGCGTACTTTTGCACAAAAGTAAACCATAAAACAACTGTCTACATGAAGAACCTTACGAACGACAGCACGGTGGCAACTCTTAAACAGGAGATGCAGGACGTGCTTACCAAGAACATCCTGCCCTTCTGGCTTGAGAAGATGCAGGACCAGGAGCACGGCGGCTTCTACGGCCAGATGACAGGCCGCTACCAGCTGAACAAGGAGGCCGACAAGGGTGCCATCCTCAACGCCCGCATCCTCTGGAGCTTCTCAGCCGCCTACCGTGTATTAAGTGAAGAGTTAAGAGTGAAGAGTGAAGAATTTGCTGCCGCCACTTCTTCACCAGACACGACGGCGGCAGCAAATTCTTCACTCTTCACTCTTCACTCTTCACTCCTACAGTCTGCCACGCGGGCCAAGGACTACATCATTGACCACTTCATCGACCAGGAGCAGGGCGGCGTCTACTGGAGCCTCGACTACCTGGGCCGCCCCAAGGACACGAAGAAGCAGTTCTACGCCATCGGCTTCGCCATCTACGGCCTGTCGGAATACGCCCGCGCCACCGGCGACCGCGAGGCCCTGGACTATGCCCTGCAGCTCTTCGACTGCATTGAGGAGCACGCCCTCGACCATGAGTACAACGGCTACATCGAGGCCATGACGCGCGACTGGCAGCCCATTGCCGACATGCGTCTCTCTGACCTCGACGCCAACTACCCGAAGTCGCAGAACACCCACCTGCACATCATTGAGCCCTACACCAACCTGCTGCGCTGCCTGCGCGAGTTCGCGGCGCCAGAGTCGTGTGCCTATGTGCCCACCATCGGCAGCGTCCTCCCCGTGGACGTGTCAGTACCAACTGAGACGCTGCTGCGCGTAGAGTGGGCCCTGCGCAACCTCATCAGCATCTTCACCGACCGCATCCTCAACCCCGAGACCCACCATCTCGACCTGTTCTTCGACATGGACTGGACACGCGGCGCCGGACACCTGGAGAGCTACGGCCACGACATAGAGTGCTCGTGGCTGATGCACGAGGCGGCCCTGGTGCTGGGCGACGAGCAGGTGCTGCGCCGCGTGGAGCCCATCGTGCGCATGGTGGCACAGGCCAGCGAGAAGGGACTGCGCCCCGACGGCTCGATGATTCACGAGGCCAACCTCGACACCGGGCACGTGGACGACGACCTGCACTGGTGGGTGCAGGCCGAGAACGTCGTAGGATGGGTGAACCTCTACCAGCACTTCGGCGACGAGCAGGCACTGCAACGGGCCCTCCAGGGCTGGCACTACATCAAGGAGAACCTCATCGACTACGAGCACGGCGAGTGGTACTGGAGCCGCCATGCCGACGGCTCGCTGAACCAGGACGACGACCACGCCGGATTCTGGAAGTGCCCCTACCACAACAGCCGCATGTGCCTCGAGGTCATGGAACGCTTTTAAAACCTTACGCAACATGCAAGTAGTCTACGAGGACAACCACATCATCATCGTCAACAAGGTCAGCGGCGAGATAGTGCAGGGCGACAAGACCGGCGACCGCCCGCTGTCGGACCTGGTGAAGGATTACATCAAGGAGCGCTACCAGAAGCCCGGCGAGGTATTCCTCGGCGTGGTGCACCGCCTGGACCGCCCCGTCGGCGGACTCGTGGTCTTCGCACGCACGTCGAAGGCCCTCAGCCGCCTGAACCGCATGTTCGCCGAGGGGCAGGTGCACAAGACCTACTGGGCCATCGTGGAAGACAGGCAGGCGGCGGCGCCGGCTGAAGGCGAGTGGACCGACCTCACCCACTGGCTCACGCGCAACGAGCAGCAGAACAAGAGCTACGCCCACGAACACGAAGTGGCGGGAGCGAAGCTGGCGCGCCTGCGCTACCGTGTGCTCACCCGCGGCGACCGCTACCTGCTGGTCGAGGTGCAGCTCATGACCGGCCGCCACCACCAGATTCGCTGCCAGCTCGCCGCCACCGGCATGCCCATACGCGGCGACCTGAAGTACGGGGCACGACGCAGCAACCCCGACGGCAGCATCTCGCTGCTGTCGCGCCACATAGAGTTCGAGCACCCCGTCAGCCACCAGCTCATCAGCCTCGACGCACCCCTGCCCACCGACCCCCTGTGGGCAACACTGGCCGATAAGCGGTCCTGACGCTCCCTCTTTTCTTACGCTCACAGCCAAAGGGCCCGATGTCTCACCATCGGGCCCTTTGTGCGTGCGCGTGCAATTATACGCGCGTAGAAAGCGTGCCGTCGAACGTCAGAACTTCCAGCGCAGCTGCAGGTCGATGTCGGTCAGGTGCGAGTGGCTCACCTGCTGCAGGCCGGTGCCGATGGTGGGGCGGTCGAAGTAGTTGGTGTAGCCCACCCGCAGGGCGGCGCGCAGGTGGCTGCTGACATCGGCCTGTAGCCGCAGGCCCAGGCGCAGGCCCTCGCCGTAGTAAGTGGGGAAGGAAAACTCGTGCTGCAGCTGCCGTTCGTAGACGTAGATGCGGCTCTGGTAAGAGGCGGTGTGGAACAGGGCGGCGATGGCGCTCACGTGCAGCGGGCGCCCTTTCACGGCGGTGGCCAGCGTGGCATGCTGGCTGACGAGCCATCCGTGCTCCGTGCTGTCGTTGCTGACATAGGCATGGTCCAGCTGCGTCTTCAGCGTCAGCGCCCCGAGGCTGTAGGCTGCCGACAGGCGCTGCCGGTGGTCGTTGCTGGGCGTGAGGGCCGTCTTCGCCTCGTTGTCCTTCTGCCGCAGGCGGGTGCGGTGGCGGGCCGTCAGCGTCCAGCGCCGGTGCTGCCAGCTGACCTGTGCCAGCAGGTCGCAGCTGTGCGACGACGGCTGCGACACGCCGTAGCGGGGCCAGGGAAAATAGGCATAGTCGGCGTATGCCTGCACATGCAGGTGCGCCACGGGGTTCCAGGTGGCTCCCAGGTACAGGCCGCTCTCGTTCTGCACGCGCGACGACTCGCCGAAGGCGTGGCCCGTGAGGGTGGCATAGCGGTAGCTGTAGAAGCGCTGCAGGGCCAGCAGGCTGAAGCGCGCCGAGGGCTGCAGGCTCACGGCGTTCAGCGTGGCTATGTGGCCATGGCCGTCGATGGCCGTCTCGCCCTGCAGGGCCCAGCGGTGGTGCATGTAAGCGTAGTCGACGCTCATGTTCAGGAAATGGCGGCCCTGCGGGAAGTAGCGGCGGTAGAGCGTCTGCGTCTGCGGCAGCAGCTCGCGGTCAGGACGGACATAGACCGCAGTGGCCCCTAAGCGCAGCGCCCCCTGCTGGTAGTGGGCGTGCAGGCCCGTGGCGCTGAGGTGGGTGTTGTGCTTCTTCGCCATCTCCGTGGGCGTGCGGTGGTAGCCGCTGTAGACCAGCGTGCGCGCCGTGCCGTCGTCGTTCAGCGTGGCGTCGACGGGCCGGTGCGAGGCGAAGGCGGTGAGCAGCAGCTGGCGCACGTCGCCGCGCGCCGTCACCAGCCCCTGTGGCAGCAAGCTCAGCGTGGCTGCCGCGCCCAGGAAGTAGTCGCTCTCCGAGCGCGAGGCATGGGGTCGCAGCGTGGTGGGCGTGCGCCCCAGGCTCTGCAGCGTGGCCAGCTTGCCCAGCTGGAAGCTTTGGCCCAGCACCAGTCCCATGCCGGCACTCACCTTGTACTTACCCACGACGGCGTTGCTGAGGCGTCCCACGCGGCGCAGCTGCAGGTAGTAGGAGTAGAGGTCGTAGCCCCAGCCGTTGCCGGCGGCGAAGAAGGGCTCGCCGGCGTCCTGCGCCGCCACCAGCCCTATGCGCAGCTGCTTGTTGCTCTGCAGCTCGTAGCGCAGGCTGTGGCGCAGCGGGTAGCCCAGGTAGCCGTTCCGGTCGCCCTGCCGCCGCTGTGTGGGCACGCGCAGGGTGGCCGTCAGCTGGTGACGGGCGCGGCTGAGCAGCGTGTCCAGTGGGGGCATGGTGTCGCGCGGGGCGGCGTCGGGCTGTCCGCTCACCATGACGAAGAAGGGCAGCAGTGCGAGCTGCGGCAGGTCGAGCGAGCGCACCATGCGCAGCTCGCCCAGTGAGCGCATGGGGCCGTAGCGGTACAGGTACTCCTGCAGGTCCATCACCTGCTGAGCGGTGAGGAAGGGCAGCTGCTCCAGCTCCTCGCGTGTGCAGGTGTTCAGGTCCAGCGGGTCGTCGGCCAGCTGCTGCAGCAGTTCGTAGCTGTCGGCCAGCGCCTCCGTTGACGCCTCGTCGCCGTCGGCGGCGTAGGCATCCATCACGTCGTCATACACCTGTTGCCACGACTGTGCCACCGCCGCGGTATGCCACAGCAGGGCCGGCAGCAACAGCAGCAGGCAGCGCACGACGGCGTGCCTATGACAGGAGCTGCGTGAGGAAGACATCGCTGAAGAGGATGAGCACGCTGGAGCAGACCACGGCATCTGTCGATGCCTTGCCAACGTTCACCGAGCCGCCCTCAACGGTGTAGCCGAAGAATGCCGGCACGCTGCTGATGATGAAGGCGAAGAACTGGCTCTTGATGATCGACATCCACAGGAACCAGGGCACGAAGTCGTGCTGCAGGCCCAGCGTCAGGTCGTCGGGCGGCATGATGTGGCCGATGTAGGCGGTACCGTAGGCGCCCATGATGCCCATGGCGCTGGAGAAGACGACCAGTATGGGCATGATGGTGAGCAGTCCCAGGATCTTGGGCAGGATGAGGTAGCAGGCCGAGTTCACGCCCATGATGTCGAGGGCGTCAATCTGCTGCGTGACGCGCATGGTGCCCAGCTCTGATGCGATGTTCGAGCCCACCTTTCCCGCCAGTATGAGGCACATGATGCTGCTCGAAAACTCCAGCAGCATGATCTCGCGCGTGGTGTAGCCGGCCACCCAGCGCGGCATCCACGGGCTCTCGATGTTCATCTTCATCTGAATGCAGATGACGGCGCCTATGAAGAACGAGATGAGCAGCACGATACCGATGGAGTTGATGCCCAGCTGGGCCATCTCCTTCACATACTGCTTCCAGAACATGCGCCAGCGCTCGGGCACGCTGAACGTGCGCCCCATCAGCATGATGTAGCGGCCCAGCGTGGTCAGGTAGCGTTGAATGAACATGGTTTGCCTGTGTCGTTAATACATAATGGTTCGTGCCTGCGCGCGAATGACCGTGCAAAGGTACGAAGAAAAAGGGGGATGCTTTGGCGCTTTGCCGTTAAACAGTGTTAAGAAACAGCACTTTTCCGCGTAAAAGTTTGGTAGAACCGGAAAAACAACCTACCTTTGCAGTGTACTATTAAGGTAGTACACTATAACAGCAACATTTTATCACATCATAAAGACAAGAAACATGATTGAAGTAAAGAACATCAGTTACCGCTATCCCGGGCAGAAGCAGCCCGTGTTCAGCGACTTCAGCCTGCAGCTGCCTGCTAACTGCATCTACGGCCTGCTGGGCAAGAACGGAACGGGCAAGAGCACGCTCCTTTATCTCATCGCCGGCCTGCTCAGGCCCCAGCAGGGCTCAGTCTGTTGCGACCATGTCGCAACCCAGGATCGCCCCGCCGACCTGCTGGCCGACATGTTCCTCGTGTCAGAGGAGTTCGAGCTGCCCGCCGTGTCGCTCAACAGCTACGTCGAGCTGCTCCAGCCCTTCTACCCCCGCTTCAGCCGCGAGGTGCTGCGCCGCTGCTTAGAGGCCTTCGAGCTGGGCGACATCAAGGACCTGCACGCCCTGTCGATGGGCCAGAAGAAGAAGGTGTACATGAGCATCGCCCTGGCCGCCAACACCCGCCTGCTGCTGATGGACGAGCCCACGAACGGCCTTGACATCCCCTCGAAGAGCCAGTTCCGCAAGGTCATCACCGAGAACATGCAGGAGGACCGCACAGTCATCATCAGCACCCACCAGGTGCACGACGTGGAGCAGCTGCTCGACCACGTGCTCATCATCAGCGAGCAGGGCATGCAGCTCAATGCCTCCATCGCCGACATCACCGAGCGCTACACCTTCGAGGTGCGCATGCCCGGCCAGCTCGACGACACCATCATCTATGCCGAGCCGTCGCTGCAGGGCAACATCGTCATGAGCCGCCGCGAACCCGGACAGGACGAGACGCTGGTGAACCTGGAACTATTGTTTAACGCCGTAACGAAAGGACTTGTAAAATGAAACACTTTATTATCAACCGCTTCTGGCAAGTACTGAAGTGGACCGTCATCAGCGAGAAGAAGAGCATCATCACCGCCTTCATCGCCTTCACCGTGGCCTTCCTGGCCATCCAGCTGTTCTCGTGCTTCACCATCTTCGACATCAACCGCTCGCTGGGCCCCGCAGCCACCATGGCCGGCACAGGCACCTGCGCTGCCATACTGGGCTTCATGGCCGCCTACTATGCCAGCGGCATCCTGGGCAACGCCCGCACCACGCAGCAGCGCACCACGGCGCTGATGCTGCCCGCATCGAACCTGGAGAAGTTCATCGCCCGCATCATCTATTGCTGCATCGGCATGCTCATCGTGCTCTACCTGGCCGCACTGGCTGCCACGGGGCTGCGCATGTTCTTAGAGCTGATAGCCGGACACGACCAGATAACGGCAGAACTGGGCATCCTCTTCGGATACGTTTCTCCATACGGATACGATGAACAAATAGAAAATGGAATCAGCTTTGGCACACTCTTCCCCACTGCCATTACGCTGTGGTCCACCAGCCTCTACGTGCTCGGCGGCGCGTTCTTCCGCAAGCGCCCCTTCGTGTGGACCAACGTGGTGCTCTTTGCCGGAGGCCTGCTGCTCTTCTCCATCGTATTCTACGTCGCCACCCTCATCGGCGAAGTGGAGCTGCTCCACATGCTCGACCCCATCGTTAAGAATATGACGGCAGAGGCATTCTTCAACTGGGTCAGCGTGTTCCTCTTTGCCTTCACCGCACTTAACGTCTGGCTCAGCTACCGGCTCTTCAGCCGCCTGCAGGTAGTACAGCATAAATGGTTCAACCTATGATGTTTACAAACGACAAGCCCATCTTCCAGCAAATGGCTGACCGGCTGGAAGACGAGATACTGGCCCTGGTCTATCAGGACGACGACCGAATACCCTCGGTGCGCGAGTATGCCGTCAGCCTGGAGGTGAACACCAACACGGCGGTGAAAGCCTACGAGCAGCTCGCACGTGCGAACATTATATATAACAAGCGGGGCATGGGCTACTACGTCACGCCCGGCGCCCGCGAGCAGATTCTGAAGCAGCGCCGCCAGGCCTTCCTGCAGGAGCAGCTGCCCGAGCTGTTCCGCCAGATGCGCCTCCTGGACATCAGCATCGGCGACGTGGAGCAGGCATGGCGGATGACAATTGACAAAGAATACTAATAATTCTAATTTCTTACAAAGAGAGGCGCGATAGTAATATTTTCTTATTAACTTTGCACGCAAAACCCAAATCGGAAAGCCGGAACAACGGAATACCGAAACGCCAAAACACCGAAACTCAAAATAATCCGTATATTCCTTGATACACCTGCAAGACATCAACAAGACCTACCAGGGCGCGCAGCCGCTCCATGTGCTGAAGGGCATCAACCTCGACATCGGCGAGGGCGAGTTCGTCAGTATCATGGGCGCCAGCGGCTCGGGCAAGTCGACGCTGCTCAACATCCTGGGCATCCTCGACAACTACGACTCGGGGCTCTACGAGCTGGCCGGCGTGCGCATCTGGAACCTGTCGGAGCGCCGCGCTGCCGAATACCGCAACAGGATGATAGGCTTCATCTTCCAGAGCTTCAACCTCATCAGCTTCAAGACGGCGGTGGAAAACGTGGAGCTGCCGCTCTTCTACCAGGGCGTGTCAAGGAAGAAGCGCCACCAGCTGGCCCTCGACTACCTGGACCGCCTGGGGCTGCTGGCCTGGGCCGACCACTACCCCAACGAGCTCTCGGGCGGACAGAA
>DGHX01000108.1:14427-29467 GCA_002392835.1 Prevotella sp. UBA3837
CAGCGCGTGGCCATAGCGCGCGCACTCATCACGCAGCCGAAGATCATCCTGGCCGACGAGCCCACAGGAGCCCTCGACTCGAAGACCAGCGTAGAGGTGATGCAGCTGCTGAAGGAGCTGAACGCCCGCGAGCACATCACACAGATCATCGTCACCCACGACCCCACGGTGGCTGAGCAGACCAACCGCGTCATCAGAATCAAGGATGGAGTTATTGAATGAAATCTGGCAGACGGCGCGCCGCAACAAGCTGCGCACCACGCTCACGGGCTTTGCCGTGGCGTGGGGCATCTTTATGCTCATCGTGCTCCTCGGCGCCGGCAACGGACTCATCAACGCCCAGCTGAAGCAGAGCGACCGCTTCCTCAGCTCGTCGATGGTGGTCTTCGGCGGCGAGACCTCAATGCCCTACCAGGGGCTGAAGGAGGGGCGCAGCATCAGGCTGCACGGCAGCGACATCGACGTCACCGCCCGCGAGTTCACCGACCATGTCGACGCCGTGGGAGCGCAGTACCGCACGCAGGTCACCATCAGCCTGGGACAGCAGTACATCAACACCGGCATCTGCGGCGTCTACCCCAACCACACGCAGATAGACAAGGTGCAGATGCAGCACGGACGCTTCATCAACGAGCTGGACATACGCCTGAAGCGCAAGGTGCTGGTGCTGAGCAACAAGCAGGCCGAGGAGCTGCTGCAGGTCGCAGGACGGAAGCCGACAGCCGAAAGTCTCATAGGCCGATACGTCAACCTGGGCAGCCTGGCCTTCCAGGTGGTGGGCATCTACAAGGAGAACGAGAACGGACGCGCCGATGCCTTCAGCGGCTACACGGCCATCAAGAGCATCTACGGCGCCGGCACCGATGACGCCGGACGCATAGAGTTCACTTTCCACGGCCTGCCCACGGAGGAGGCCAACGAGCAGTTCGAGGCCGACTACCGGCAGCGGCTGAACAGCGCACACCAGGCCCACCCCGACGACGAGAGCGCCGTGTGGCTGTGGAACCGCTTCACACAGAACCTGCAGATGGAGACCGGCATAGGCATCATACGCACCGCACTGTGGATTGTGGGGCTCTTCACCCTGCTCAGCGGCATAGTGGGCGTGAGCAACATCATGCTCATCACCGTGCGCGAGCGAACCCACGAGTTCGGCATACGCAAGGCCATCGGCGCACGTCCGTGGAGCATACTCCGCCTCATCATCGTCGAGAGCGTCATCATCACCACCTTCTTCGGCTACATAGGCATGCTGCTCGGCATCGGCGTCAACGAGTGGATGGACGCCACGCTGGGGCACACCAAGGTCGACGCCGGGCTCTTCCAGGCCACCATGTTCAGCAACCCCACCGTGGGCATCGACGTCTGTCTCGAGGCCACGCTCGTCATGGTCATAGCCGGCACCATGGCAGGAATGATACCGGCCTTCAAGGCAAGCCGCATCAGGCCCATTGAGGCACTAAGGGCGGAATAGCGCTATAGAAACTATAGAAAACTATAGCGACTATAGAAACTATAGAGACTATAGGAATCGACAAGAAAGAAAAGACAATGAGAATAGACCTCGACTCCTACCGCGAAATCCTCGACACCCTGACCCGCAACAAGGCCAGGAGCTTCCTCACAGGCTTCGGCGTGTTCTGGGGCGTGTTCATGCTCGTGGCGCTCATCGGCGGCGGCAACGGCATGAAGGAGATGCTGAACCGCAACTTCGAGGGCTTCGCCACCAACAGCTCGATGATATGGGCGCAGCCCACCACAAAGGCATACAAGGGCTTCCGCAAGGGGCGATTATGGGAGATGGACTACAACGACGTGGAGCGCCTGCGCCACAGCGTGCCCGAGCTCGACGTCATCAGCCCCGTGCTCTTCAGCAACGGAGGCACTGCCTACGTGGCCGACCGCAAGACCACGGTGGGCGTGAACGGCGTGAACCCCGACTACCAGCGCGTGAACGAGCCGAAGCTGCGCTACGGACGCTTCATCAACCAGATGGACCTGGCACAGCGGAGAAAGGTGTGCGTCATAGGCAAGAAGACCTACCAGGACCTCTTCCCCATGGGCGGCGACCCATGCGGCAGCTTCCTGCGCGTAGACTCCGTCTACTACCAGGTGGTGGGCGTCGACTTCAACGTGTCGAACGTCAACTTCGGCGGCGAAGCCGGCACCACACTGCTGCTGCCCATCACGCTGATGCAGCAGACCTACAACATGGGCACCGACGTGCACATGATAGCCGTGACGGGCAGGCCGGGAGTGGTCATGTCGGCACTGGCACCACGCATACGCGAGACCGTAGCCCGCGCGCACAGCGTGGACCCCACGGACGAGCAGGGACTCATGGTGTTCAACACCGAGGTGCTCTTCCAGATGCTCGACAACCTGTTCACCGGCGTCAACTTCCTCATCTGGCTTGTAGGACTGGGGACCCTGCTGGCCGGAGCCATCGGCGTGAGCAACATCATGATGGTCACCGTGCGCGAGCGAACCACCGAGATAGGCATACGCCGGGCCATAGGTGCCACGCCGCGAAACATCCTCACACAAATCATCAGCGAGAGCATACTCCTCACCCTCGTGGCGGGCATGAGCGGCATACTCCTTGCAGTGTTCATACTGCAGATGCTGGAGATGGGAAACACCGAGGACGGCATCGTCACCGCACACTTCCAGGTGGACTTCTGGACCGCCATCCTCGCAGCAGTGGTCATCAGCCTCATGGGCGTGCTGGCCGGGCTGGCACCCGCCGCCCGCGCCATGAGCATCAAGCCCGTCGACGCCATGCGCGACGAGTGAAGCGCCACCGAAATAACGAAACAGCGAAATACCATCATACCGAAATACCGAAATACCGTCATACCGAAAAAAAAGAAAAAGAATGAAACGCTACACAAAACTCTTCCTTGCCGCCCTTGTGGCCCTGCTGTTCATAGGCACCTTCGTCTTCCTGTGGCGCAAGAGCCAGCCGCAGCCCGTCGTCTACACCGAGTTCACGCCGCAGACGCAGGACATACGGCGCACCACCATCATCACCGGAAAGATAGAGCCGCGCAACGAGGTGAACGTGAAACCCCAGATCAGCGGCATCATCAGCGAGCTGCTGAAGGAGCCGGGGCAGCGCGTGCAGCAGGGCGAGGTCATAGCCACGGTGAAGGTCATACCCGACATGGGGCAGCTCAGCTCGGCCGAGAGCCGCGTGCGGCTGGCCGACATCAACCTGCGGCAGGCCGAGGCCGACTATGCCCGCACCGACCAGCTGCACCGGCAGCAGCTGGTGAGCGACGAGGAGCACGAGAAGGCACGACAGCAGCTCAGCCAGGCACGCGAAGAGAAGGCTGCTGCCGTTGACGCACTACAGGTGGTGCGCGTAGGAGTCAGCCGAAGCAACGCATCGGCATCGTCGACCCTCATACGAAGCACCATCAGCGGCATCATACTCGACATACCCGTCAAGGTGGGCAACTCGGTCATCAACAGCAACACCTTCAACGACGGAACCACCATAGCCACCGTGGCCAACATGCAGGACCTCATCTTCCGAGGAAACATCGACGAGACCGAGGTGGGACAGCTGCACACCGGCGTGCCCATGCGCATCACCATAGGAGCACTGCAGGACCTCAGCCTCGACGCCACACTGGAGTACATATCGCCGAAGGCCACCGAGGCCGGCGGTGCCAACCAGTTTGAGATAAAGGCCGCCGTGGTGCTGGCCAGCGCTGAAGGCAGCGACGGCATCGTGCTGCGCTCGGGCTATTCGGCCAATGCCGAGATAGTGCTCGCCGAGGCCACCCAGGTGCTCGCCGTGCCCGAGAGCGCCATCACCTTCGAGGGCGACAGCACCTTCGTCTACGTGGCCACAGGCGCCAACGGACAGGAGACCCAGTACGAGCGACGCCCCGTCACCACCGGACTCAGCGACGGCGTGAACATCGAGGTGAAGAGCGGACTCACCACCGCCGACCGCGTGCGGGGCCCGCAGATCATTGCAGAAGAGAAATAAGAAATTGAGAAATTGGGAAATTGGGAAATTGAGATAATGAGGAAGTTAGGTTTATTATTTATTATTTATCATTTATCATTTAGCCCCGCAGGGGCGCAGTCCTGGACCCTGCAACAGTGCATCGACCACGCCGTGAGCCACAACATCACCATCGGCCGACAGCAGCTGCAGGTGGAGCAGCAGGCACTGCAGCTGAGCAACGCACGTAACCAGCGGCTGCCCGACCTCAGCGCATCGGCAGGGCAGAACTTCAGCTTCGGACGAGGACTCACCGCCGACAACACCTACAGCAACACCAACACCAGCAGCACCAACTTCTCGGTGGGCACCACCGTACCACTGTTCACCGGATTCCAGATTCCCAACCAGATACGGCTGAGCCAGCTAAACCTGGAGGCCGCCACACACGACCTGGAGCGGGCGAAGAACGACATTCGCGTGCAGGTGGCACAGCAGTACGTGCAGGTGCTCTACGACATGGAGATGCTCGGCGTGGCCCGCCGCCAGATAGGCATCGACTCGGCACAGGTGGCACGACTCGAGGCGCTGCTCGACGTGGGGCGCGCCAGCCAGGCCGAGCTGTCGCAGCAGAAGGCAACACTGGCACAGAGCCGACTCACCGCCACACAGGCCGACAACACCCTGCGGCTGGCACTGCTCAGCCTGGCACAGCTGCTGGAGCTGGACAGCCCAGAGGGATTCGCCATAGCCGTGCCCGACAGCCTGCCACAGCTGGACGACAACGGCACACTGCCACGGCTGGACGACGTGCTGCACAAAGCACTGATGCAGCGGCCGGAGGTGCAGGCCGAACAGCTACGACTGAAGGGCACAGAGAACAGCATCGCCATAGCACGGGCAGGCTACTACCCCACCCTCAGCTTCTCAGCAGGACTGGGCACCAACTACTACACCACCTCCGGATTCCGGGCCGACGGCTTCGGGCGGCAGCTGAAGAACAACTTCAGCCAGTACCTGGGACTGAACCTCAGCATACCCATCTTCAACCGATTCCAGACCCGCAACGGCATACGCCAGGCCAAGCTGCAGCGCACCAGCCAGCAGCTGCTGCTCGACCAGACGCGCAAGACCCTCTACAAAGAGATTCAGACAGCCTACTACAACACCATAGGCGCACGCGAAAAGCTGCACAGCAGCCACCAGGCACGGCAGGCCAGCAGCGATGCCTTCCGGCAGGTGCAAGCGAAGTACGAGGCAGGGCGAGCCACCATCACCGAGTTCAACGAAGCAAAGAACATCTACCTGAAGACCGAGAGCGACCTCACACAGGCACGCTACGAATATCTCTACCAGCAGGCGCTGATGAAGTTCTACCAAGGCGACGAGCTGCACCTGTAGGCATCATTCCCGTAACGCGGAAAAATGTTGCACTACTTCCATCGCCGCCAGCCGGTAAAAAAGCATGAAGGGCTGGCTAAAGTATCAATATTCGGCAAGAAAAGACTATGCCATATCGGCAGAAATGTGTAACTTTGCAGTCGTAAAGTAACACAACCAAAACTATAGCAACCATGAAACGATTCGTTCTCGGAGCCTTAGCGCTCCTTACCGCAGCCCCCCTGCTGGCCTGGCAGGGCGAGGTGAGCATCGAGACCCCCAACACCGTGCTGCTGCTCAGCGCCTGGGAGGGCGGCGACCTGCACCAGTCGTACTACGGCGACAAGAGCGCCACGCTGCGCGAGCTGCGCGACGCCGGCAGCGACCTCAGCTTCCACTGCCTGCCCACCTTCGGCAGCGTGGGGGCCACACACCTGCCGGCACTGCAGGTGCAGCACAGCGACGGCGACCAGAACCTGGAGCTGCAGGTCACTGCCTACGACAGGCAGGAGCAGGAGCGTGCCACCCTGCACACCTTCACCATGAAGGACAAGCTGATGCCACTGACGGTGAAGCTCTTCTACAAAGCCTACAAGAACGTTGACGTCATCGAGACCTGGACAGAGATTCAGCACCAGGAGAAGAAGGCCGTCACCCTGCAGCGCTACGACAGCGGACACCTGGTGCTGCGACAGGGCGACGTGTGGGTGACCCACCTGCACGGCAACTGGGCTGCAGAGGCACAGGTGACCAGCGAGCCGCTGACACGCGGCATGAAGACCATACGCAACAGCGACGGCGCACGCAACAGCCACCTGGACGGACCGGAGCTGATGCTCTCGCTCGACGGCAAGCCACAGGAGCTCAGCGGACGGACCATAGGACTGGTGCTCTGCTGGAGCGGCAACTTCGAGCTGCGCATGAACACCATGTCGAACCGCGAGCATCACATCTACGCAGGAATAGACCCCGTGGCCAGCAGCTACGTGCTCGACCCCAAGCAGACCTTCACCACGCCCCACCTGGCCATGGCCTACAGCGCAGAGGGCATGAGCGGAGTCAGCCGCATCTTCCACAACTGGGCACGGCGCGAGGGCATGCTGCACCGCGGCATGCAGACCGGCGACATACTGCTTAACTCATGGGAGGGCATTTACCTCGACATCACCGAGGAGAAAATCATCAAGATGATGGACGACATTGCCGCCTTCGGAGGAGAGCTCTTCGTCATGGACGACGGATGGTTCGGCAACAAGTACCCGCGCAAGGTGGACAACTCAAGCCTGGGCGACTGGGTGGTGGACCGCCAGAAGCTGCCCGGCGGGCTGAAGGCACTCACCGACGCCGCACGCCAGCGCAAGCTGAAGTTCGGCATCTGGATAGAGCCGGAGATGACCAACACCACCAGCGAGCTCTACGAACAGCACCCCGACTGGGTGCTGCAGCGCCCGGGGCGTGACCTGCGCTTAGGGCGCGGAGGCACGCAGACCGTGCTCGACCTGACGAACCCCAAGGTGCAGGACTTCGTCTTCGGCGTGGTAGACAAGCTGATGACCGAGAACCCGGAGATAGCATACATCAAGTGGGACGCCAACGCCAGCATCGAGAACTACGGCTCATACTACCTGCCGCGGCAGAAGCAGAGCAACATCTACGTGGACTACCACCTGGGACTGATAAAGGTGCTCGAGCGCGTGCGCGCCAAGTACCCCAACCTGGTGATTCAGGACTGCGCCAGCGGCGGCGGGCGTGCCAACTACGGCCTGCTGCCCTACTTCGATGAGTTCTGGGTGAGCGACAACACCGACGCCCTGCAGCGCGTGTACATGCAGTACGGCACCAGCCTCTTCTTCCCCGCCAACGCCATGGCACAGCACATCAACCACGTGCCATACTGGAACACCGGCAAGCGCTCCATTCCCGTGAAGTTCCGCTGCGACGTAGCCATGAGCGGCCGACTGGGTATTGAGCTTCAGCCCAAGGATATGAGCAGCGAGGAGCGCCAGCAGTGCACCACCTGCTTCGCCGACTACAAGCAGCTGCGCACCATCGTGCAGACCGGAAACCTCTACCGCCTGCTCTCGCCCTACGACAACCGCGGCGTGGCCAGCATCATGTACACCGACGACGCACGCTCGAAGGCCGTCCTCTTCGTGTACAAGACGTACAACTTCTGCGACCAGCCGCTGCCGCGCCTGCGCCTGGCCGGCCTCGACGCCGACCGCACCTACACCCTGCGCGAGAAGAACGTGCGCGTGGGCGAGGATCCCTGCCGCCTCGACGGCAAGCAGTTCACAGGCCGCTTCCTCATGCAGACCGGCATAGAGGTGCCCCTCTGGGAGGACTACGCCAGCCGCGTGTTCAGCCTGGAGTAAAGCACCGCCCACATACCCATGACGGGTGCGCACAGCAAGCAACCAAAGCGGCACACCCCATACACGACAATAGCGACAGTGGCTCTCCCACCGTCGCTATTGTCATGAGAAACCATTATGCTACCGGCGTACATGCTACCGTTTTTGTAATCAACGTTAGGTAAGGATAATGCTATAACGATTTCATGATCTTCTACGCGCGCGTATCGCGCGCTATGAAAAAACTATCGTATTTGCCCCTCGGAGTTCAACGATGTGGGTAGTTCCCCTATACAGGGCAGTGCCTTCGTTTGAATTTCATAAACAAAGCCCACACAAACAACATCTCGTAGAACCACCCTATGTGATAGTCAGGGCGTCTGCCCGTCGTGCCTGATGTTGCGCGGGTGGTGCATCATCACCTCCTGGCGCAGGGTCTGCATGCTGAGGTGGGTGTATATCTCGGTAGTGCCTATCGACTCATGGCCCAGCAGGGCCTGTATGACGCGCAGGTCGGCGCCGCCTTCGAGGAGGGCGGTGGCGAAGCTGTGGCGCAGGGTGTGGGGCGAGATGGTCTTCTGCAGCCCGGCCTCCTCGGCCTGTCGCTTCAGCATGATGAGGATCATGGTGCGGGTGAGGTGGGCTCCGCGGCGGTTCAGGAAGATGTAGTCCTCCTCGCCGGGCTTTATCTTCAGCTGCTGGCGCCAGGGCAGGTAGTTCCCTATCTCCTTCAGCGCCCGCTCTGAGATGGGCACCAGTCGGTCCTTCGCCCCCTTTCCGGTGATGCGCAGATAGCGTTCCTTCTCGAAGAGCTGGCTCCAGCAGAGGGTGACGAGCTCGCTGACGCGCAGTCCGCAGGAGAAGAGGACCTCGATGATGGCGCGGTTGCGGTGGCCCTCGGGCACGCTGAGGTCGATGGAGTCCTCGAGGCGGTCCACCTCCTCGGGGGTGAGGAACTCGGGCAGGTGCTCGCCCAGTACGGGGCTCTCGAGGAGCTCGCTGGGGTCCTGCTCCACGTATCCGTCGATGGTGAGATAGCGGTAGAAGGATCGCACACCGCTGAGGATGCGGCACTGCGAGCGTGGGCCGATGCCGATGTCGTGCAGCCCGGCGGCGAAGTGCTGCAGGTCGGCCAGCTCCACCTCGGTGGGCTGCTTCTGCTCGGCGGTGAGATAGCTGAACAGCTTCTCCACGTCGCGCCGGTAGGCGTCGAGGGTGTTGGCCGACATACTGCGCTGCAGCTTCAGGTAGCGCAGGTAGCCCCGCATCAGCTTCTGTTGTGTGGCGTCGTAGGCGGTCATCGCTCTGGCTTGTTGTGTGGCGTCGTTGGTGGTCATAGCTCTATGCTTGCGGTTAGGCGTATGTCATTGCTGGCGGCACCTATCATGATGGTGAAGAGTCCCGGCTCTACCACGCGCTGCCCCTGGGCGTTGACGATGCTGAAGTCCTGCGGCTGCAGGCTGAAGGCCACGTGCTCGGTCTCGCCGTGCCTGATGCTGATGCGCCGGAAGGCGCGCAGCTGTCGCTCGGGCTGCACGGTCGTGGCCACCTCGTCGGTCAGGTAGAGCTGCACCACCTCGTCGCCGTCGCGGCTGCCGCTGTTGGTGACGTCGCAGGCCACGCTGACGGTGCCGTCGGCCTGGTGGCTGACGCTGAGGTTGCTGTAGGTGAACGTGGTGTAGCTGAGGCCGTAGCCGAAGGCGTAGAGGGGCGTGGCGGCGAGGTCCATGTAGTCGTGGCGCGGCGGGCGGGGCTGGTTGTAGTACAGCGGCAGCTGTCCCTCGCTGCGCGGCACGCTCACGGGCAGCCGTCCGGCGGGGTTGCAGTCACCGTAGAGCACGTCGGCGATGGCCTGTCCGCCCTCCTGGCCGGGGTAGTAGGCGGTGAGCAGGGCGGCGGCATGGGCGGCAGCCCAGTTCTTCAGCAGCGGGCGGCCCTCGATGTACACCACCACGAGGGGCTTGCCGGTCTGGGCCAGAGCGCTGAGCAGCAGCTGCTGGCGGCCCAGCAGGGCGAGGGTGGCGCGGTCGTAGCCCTCGCCGCAATCCATGTCGGGGATGGCAGGGGCGGCGGGAAAACCGCCGCCAACCGGACTGGGGCTGAGGGGGGCGGGGCTTTCGTTGAGGGGGGCGGGGGTTTCGTTTGGGGGGGCGGGGGTTTCGCTGAGGGGGGCGGGGCTTTCCTGGACGGCGGCGGCACCGGTGGCCTCGTAGCTGGCGCGGAAATCGCGGGCGCTGCTGCCGCCTACGGCCACCACTACCACGTCGGCACGGCGGGCGGCTTCTACGGCGGCGTCGATGTCGGCACTGGCGGTGTCTCGGATGGCGCAGCCCTTCACATATTCTATATAGGGGGTCTTCTGGCGCAGGCCGTCGAGCAGGGTCTTCACGCTGCCCGGGGCCTGCGGGGCGGTGTAGTCGCCCAACTGGTTGTACATGTTGTCGGCATTGGGCCCGATGAGGGCTATGCGCTGGCGGGGACTGAGGGGCAGCACGCCGCGGTCGTTCTTCAGCAGCGTCACCGAGGCCCGGGCCACGTCGAGGGCCAGCTGGCGGTGCTCGGGCGAGCGCACGGCGGCAGCAGCGGCCTGCTCGTCGACGTAGGGGTGCTCGAAGAGGCCCATCTCCAGCTTCAGGCGCAGCACGCGGCGCACGGCCTGGTCGATGGCGGCCGTCAGCATGGGGTTGTGGCGGGCCAGCGAGTCGAGCTCGGCGTAGGCCAAAGCCCCCAGGTCGGCATCGACGCCGGCACCGAGGGCCAGCGCGGCGGCATCGGCCAGGGAGGCAGCCACATGATGGTCGTTCTTCAGGCCGTTGATGGCGTAGAGGTCGCTGACGACGAAGCCGCGGAAGCCCCATTGGCGGCGCAGCACATCGGTGAGCAGCCAGGGGTCGGCGGTGGTGGGCGTGCCGTCGATGCTGTTGTAGGAGGTCATGAGCGACAGCGCCCCGGCCTCCACCACCTGGCGGAAGGGGGGCAGGAACTGCTGCAGCAGCTCATGGCGCCCCACGGGGCATGCCTGTCCGTTCAGTCCGCCCAGCGTGGTGCCGTAGCCCACGTAGTGCTTCGGCGTGGCAATGGTGGTGTAGGGTTCGCCGAGCCGTCCGCCGCCGGTGCCGCGCACCACGGCGGCCGCCATCTGTCCCGACAGGCAGGGGTCCTCGCCCAGCGACTCCTCCACACGCGACCAACGTGCGTCGCGCGTCAGGTCCATCACCGGCCCGTAGCTGATGTGGCCGCCCTGCAGGCGCACCTCGCGGGCAGTGGCGGCACCCACGCGCCGGGCAAGCTCGGTGGAGAAGGTTGCCGCCAGCCCCAGGCCGGTGGGGAAGACGGTGGTGCCTATGGCCATGTGGCCGTGCGGCGCCTCCTCGGCCAGGAAGAGGGGTATACCCAGGCGGGTGTACTCCACGGCGTGGCGCTGCATCATATTGGCCAAGCGGGCCGCCAACTGCGGGCTGAGGCCGGTGGTGAGCGTCTTCTGCGTCCATGGGTCGGCACGGAAGGTGGCCCAGAGCATGCCTATGTGCTGCTCGCCTATGTCGCGCAGGAAGCTGTCGGTCAGCCGCAGGCTGTCGCCACGCCGCTCGTAGTAGTGCCAGGCCATAGTGCAGCGCAGCTGGCCCAGCTTCTCGGCCATCGTCATGCGGCCCAACAGGTCGTCGAGCCGCTGCTCCACGCTCAGCGAGGCATCCTTATAGGGAGGCAGGTCTGGCTGGCGGGCCGCGGCGCTGCTGACGGCGGCAAAGGGCACCACCAGCAGCAGGAGGAGCAGTCTTAAGGACGCTATGGAAATACGGTTCATGGCAGCGGTTTTAGTAGGTTTAACCATGCAAAGTTAGGCATTTTCCGATGAATGGGCAAGTTTTTCAATAAAAAATGCATTTTACTTTGTTCATTCGGCGGAAAATACCTATCTTTGCAACCAACTAAACAACAGTAGTATATGATGGAACGGAAAATGACAATCGTGAAAGTGGGCGGAGCCGTGGTGGAAGACGAAACCAAGCTGGCGCAGCTGCTCACCGACTTCAAGGCCATTGAGGGCGCCAAGATGCTGGTGCACGGCGGCGGGCGGCGGGCCACGCAGGTGGCTGCCAGGCTGGGCATTGAGTCGAAGATGGTGGAGGGACGCCGCATCACCGATGCCGACATGCTCGAGGTGGTGACGATGGTCTACGGCGGACTGGTGAACAAGCACATCGTGGCGCTGCTGCAGGCCATGGGCGTCAACGCCATCGGGCTGACGGGGGCCGACGCCGACATCATTCGCTCGGTGAAGCGCCCTGTGAAGGACGGCATCGACTACGGGTTCGTGGGCGATGTGAAGGAGGCCGACGGTGCAAAAATGGCCGATTTCATCGGCAATGGGCTCGTTCCCGTCATCGCACCGCTGACCCACGACGGGCAGGGCCACATGCTGAACACCAATGCCGACACCATGGCACAGGAGACGGCGAAAGCCATGGCCCGGGAGGGCTGGCAGGTAACGCTCATCTACGCCTTCGAGAAAGCCGGCGTGCTGAGCAATGCCGACGACGACAGCTCGCTCATCGGCCATATCAACGCCGAGGACTTTGCCCGCCTGAAGGCCGACGGCACCATCAGCGGCGGCATGGTTCCGAAGATAGAGAACGCGCTGCAGGCCGTCAGCGCTGGCGTCAGCCGCGTGGTCATCACCAGCGCGCAGGCCATAGACGGGCAGCACGGCACCACCATAGACAACAAATGATGGAAAAGAAACTATAATTAATATATACAGCATGAAAAGACTATCACTACTCCTGCTCACGGTCCTGCTCTGCACGCAGGCCATGCAAGCACAGTACAAGTACGAAAAGACCGTTGAATACGGCATTTTCAACCATCTGGGCATCGGCGCATCGGTAGGCACCGACGGCATAGGCTTCGACCTGGCCGCTCCAGTGGCGTCCTTCGCCGCCCTGCGCGCCGGCGTGTCGTTCTGGCCGAAAATCAAGTATTCAACCAACATCGACATCCACGATACCAACCCCGCCATCACGGACGAGGTGGACATCGAGGGCAAGCTGAACGTGATGAACTTAAAGGTGCTGGCCGACATCTATCCCTTCAAGGGCAGCAGCTTCCATCTGACGGGCGGCGTGTTCATAGGCGATGAGGACATCGTGAAGGTCAGCAACACGTCGATGTTCATCAAAGACCCCTCAAAGTATGGCAAGCTGGGCCTGAAGCTGGGCGACCGCCGCATCACCACCGACCAGAACGGCTACATCACAGCCGACGTCACCGTGGACAAGGTGAAACCCTACGTGGGCATCGGCTTCGGGCGCGCCGTGCCCACCAAGAGCCGCTTCAGCGTGTCGTGCGACCTGGGCGTGCAGTTCTGGGGCAAGCCGCGTGCCGGCGCCATGACCAAGAACGAGTGGGGCGACGAGACCTACCACAAGTTCAGCTACACCGAGCTGGACGAGTATGACGACGAAGACCTGAAGGACGGCATGAAGACAGCAGAGAAAATCACCGTCTTCCCCGTGCTGAGCATCCGCCTGAACGGCCGCATTTTCTAAGGGTAAAATAAAGGTAAAATATCGAATAAAACACGATGAAATCTATGAAAATGAAATTCTTTTATCTCCCGCTGGCCGTCGTTGCCACCCTTGGCATGACGGCTTGCAGCAGCGACGATGAGAACGATGAGAACGAAGTGAAGGACTACGAGGTGACGCTCGTCACGCCCCAGGGCGCTGGCGAAGCCGTGAACTACGTGCTGGCACAGCCTATAACGGCCGCTGACGACGAGACGGCAGGAAGCGTGCCAACGCTGAAAAGTATCGATTTCACCGAGAATGGAAAGGTGGTAGTGGAGCTGCGCTACGCTGAAAGCGGCCAGCTGGCCTACGTCACCGATGATGCCACGAAGAGCGGCAACACCTACACCATGAGCGGGCGCAAGGTGCGCGGCAAGGTGGTGGTGGGCGGCGCAACGCGCGCCAGCAGCCAAGCCGAGCTGGACATTGACATGACGGTGGTGCTGAAGGACGGCAGCGTGGCTGTCTACCAGACGGGCGACGAGGGTGCCACGGCCACCGGCAACACCACGGCCGCGGGCGACGAGACGCTGGACCGCCTCTGCCGCACATGGAAGGTTGACGGCGCCATCCTCGACCTGAAGAGCAAGAAGAAGAACATCAAGGCCTACGAGGAGTTCGACAGCGACGCCAGCGGCAACTTCGACCTGCGCCAGGTGCGCGCCGAGGCCGAGGTGCAAGAGCTGGAGCTGAGCGACGACGAGAAAGAGGAGTTCGAGCGCACGGTGAAGGACGTCGTCATCACGAAGTCGGGCAAGTTCATCATCGAGTACACCGACCACGAGAGCGACGTGGCTGAGTGGACATGGGCCGACGCCGGGAAGACCACCATCACCATCAAGCTGAACGGCGAGGACATGGGCAACAAGTTCATCACCGACGGCTCGCGCATCACCTTCGCCTTCCGCGACAACCGCTGCAACCTGAAGCTCGACACGGAGCTCAACGACAACAGCAACAACGACTGGGAGGTGATGCTCACCCTGCAGCTGCGCGGGTGAACACATAAATAACCGCAGATTGCACAGATTAAACGGATTATGCTACGCCGTCAGGCTCCTCATCCGAGTAATCTGTGCAATCTGTGGTTTTACTTCTTC
This sequence comes from Prevotella sp. UBA3837, assembly GCA_002392835.1. GTDB lineage: Bacteria > Bacteroidota > Bacteroidia > Bacteroidales > Bacteroidaceae > Prevotella. Next base: position 28,793 of record DGHX01000108.1, read on the forward strand.
CGCGGTTTGCGGCGCGCCCATCCTTCCTCGGTGAAATCGGGCATTTCGCCACGTAGCTGCTTGCCGCCGCCGCTCATCAGGTTCTGCCATTCATTGCGCCAGGGCACCTTCTTTTGTCTGTCGCCCCTGGCGCTTTTCTTGTCTTTCGCCGGTGCTGCCATAGGTGCCGCCTGCTGCTTGTCGTCCTCGCTGTTGCAGCGCACCTGCCGGCCGCGGTAGCGTATGCCCGTGAGCTGCGTCATCACCTTGCGGGCGTCCTTCTCGGGCACCTCGAAGTAGCTGATGGTGTCGAGCAGGTCGATGTGCCCCACCTCCTGGCGGCCGCCCACGTAGCGGTTGAGCAGCTGCATGAGCACGCCGGGGTAGAAGCCGTCACGCTTGCCCAGGTTGATGAACAGCCGGTGGTAGCCGGGCTGCGCCTTGTTCATGCGCTTCTGGCGGTCGGTCTGCACACCGTCGCCCCTTCCTTCTTTCTTCTTTCCTCTTTCCTCTTTGACCACCTCAATCTCGGGGGCCTCGGCGTAGTAGGCGAGGAACTTGCCAAATTCCATCGACACTATCTTCTTGATGATCTCCTCCTTGTCGATGTACTCAAAGTAGCGGCTGATGTCCTGCATGAAGGGGGCTATCTCCTCGTCGTCGACGTCGGTTTTCACTATCTGGTCCATCACCTTG
>DGHX01000187.1 GCA_002392835.1 Prevotella sp. UBA3837
GTCGAACAGCAGCACCCAGCCGTGGTATGTCCGCCGTGTGCCGTCGTCTTGTTTGCCGCCTATCTGTCCTGGCGCGTATGCCATCAGCGAGCCTTCGCCCTCATGATAGGTCCCTATGCCGTAAGTGAGGTCATTGGGAAACTCCTGTTGCAGGAAGATGCCATAGCAGTTGATCCTGTTCAGCGTATGGCGTATCTCGCCCACCTCGTCGTAGTGTATCACTGAGACGTGGGGGTGGTAGACCGGCGCGCCAATGTCTTGTGCGTAGTCATTTGCTTTGTTGATGTACAGGTCTATCTTCATAGCGGTTGCATGGATGCAGGAAGGCGAACCACGATGTCGCCCAGCATGGTCTGTATCTTTACTTTCATATCAGTATTGGTCGTTTATATAGTTCTTAGTACTCATGTCATAGTAGAGGGCTTCCAACTCTTGCAGAGTCAGTTTCTCTACAGAATGTTCTATGATGCGTATCAGCTCTTCACGCCGATAGTCATCCGACTGTCCGAATCGTCCTGTGTATGCCATGTTATTTTATGATTTCTTCTGTTGCTTTTCGGTTCTTGGGCTTCATTTCGGTTCCCGACGTGCCGTCGCCCGCCTGTTGCCTTTCGGCAGCGTAGCCTAAGGGGATGAGCACGGCAGGCTCTTCATTCTCAGGAAGTCCGAACAGTTCTTTGCATTGCACGGCATTGAAATTGCATACCCAGCATGTAGCCAGCCCCTGCTCAGTAGCAGCCAGGCACAGATGCTCAACGGCAATGGCTATATCGATGTCGCCATGATGCTTGCCGTCTGCCCTTACCCATTCCTCATCATGCAGGACAGAGGCGATGACGTACATGGGGGCCGTCTTGAACCAGTCGCGGTCATAGCACTGCTGCAACCAGGCCTTTTCTTCCTCTTTGCAAACGATGTGGAAACGCCAAGGCTGCTTGTTCACCGCAGAAGGCGCAAGGCGTACACACTCCAAGATATAGTCAAGTTTCTCTTTCTCCACGTCAAGGGACTTGTATGCCCTGCAGCTGTATCTGTTTTTTACAAGTTCTAAAAAGTTCATGTTATTCTCCGTTGCTACTTAATAATGACTTTTTTCATAAACATTCCTAATAATGGGGACAAAATTACGAAAAATAGCGCAGAAATGATTACTTTTGCTTGTTCATTTAATAAGTTTTAGCGAAGATGATGGTCGCTGAAGGTGAACATGATGACTATTGGTCATACTTCTTCGTCAACGAGCGTAGTCAAACGGAAGAAAGGATGATATATGGCTTGGAAACGCAAATATCGCTGTAAAGCTTGCGGCTATGAGGCTGAGGTGTATGAAGGGCGCGGGCTGTTCCGCCAACAGATTACGGCCATGTCGTGCCCTGACTGCAAGACCATTCAGAATATCGTCGTGGGAGGCATCATAGCCGATGTCGCCCCGTCCTACAGGAGTGAGGTAGGGCGGCTGTGCTTGCAATGCGGCAGCGACCATATCAGGATATGGGACATGAAAACCTGTCCGAAGTGTCAGGGCGTAATGAACGATACAGGAGAAAAGGAGTTCTGGACATGAAACCATTTTCACCAAGGCTTAAGGGAGTTTCTATTTATTAGCTAAATGGTGCGCAGCCGCTCCCCTCCCATGTAGGGGAGGGGCAGGGGGTGGGGTCAGTATATATATCGCGACGAAAGAGTATCTCTGTCATGTTCAATCCCAAGTCCAGTATTTCCTCAATTCCGCTACGATGTCATCCCAATCCTGCAATGTGAATGTGCCCGGGCCTATCATCATTATCGTCATTTCAATGTTGTCGAACTTTCGGAAGACATTGGTGTCCCGGAACCCGTTTCGCAAGTAGAACCCGTGCCTACGTCTTCTCTGCTCAGGGTTGGGGCACGGATTCTGGTAGGGAGACTCCATGTCAAGGACGCATGGCTGCCGTTATCTGTCTTGTGGTCATTATCATGTGAACATTGTTTATTCTTCTATCTGTCGATAGTAGATGTCTCCCTGCTCGTTCTTCAAGGCTCGGGTGTCTGGGTCATAGTCATAGCAATCCTCTTCCGACTCTACGTCTTTAGTCTTCATGCAGATGGTGTTACCTTCGATTCTGTAGGTGTACTCTGTGTAGTTCAGGCTGCCTATCATGCCCCACGAAGCCGTACCGTCGGCGTTCAGGCAGATACGGCTCTCGCTGTTGCCCTCCTCGTCAAAACTGTCATAAATACCTTCCATGGTGGCAAAGGTCAGCTCAGGCATGTCCTCTGCCGGCTCTTTCAGATAGTCACGCATCGCTTCCATGAGGCTGTAGGAGTCCTCGTGGGCATTTTCATCGACGAAGAAACGGACGATGTCGTGCACGCGCCACTCACCGTCGTCTTGACAGAGGGCGAACTTGAGGTGGATGGTCTGGACGGAGCTGTCAAGGATGAAGTCGACCACTGCCGTTCCCTCCTCGGCATCCAATTCCTCGAACTTGATGTCGCGTGCCTCCAGGTCATCGGGGTTGGTGTCCTGCATTTCCGTCCAGTAGTCTTCATTAAAGAAGCCTATCTCTTCCAGCTCCGCGTCCTTCGCTTCAACCGCCGTGACCATGTCGCGCCACTCGCGGCAAGCAAAGCGTGCGTCAATATCACCGTCGCCATGGGCGATAGTTGCATAGAGATCATGGATGAGACCTACAATCTCTTCCTTTGCATCCTCTTCTGTCGAGACTGCCACATCCTCGCTCTTCGCTTGTTTCTCCTTACCCCCGCAGGCTAAGAGCAGCAGGGCTGAAAGCAAAAAAATACTTTTTCTCATCATATTCATGTTTTAGTGTTTGAAACAATAGCTTAAATCTTCAATGACTCGGCAAAGATACAAAAAAAATAAGAAAAACACTCCTTTTGGAGGAATAATTCATGAAAAAAGACTTCTTCACGGTTGATGGCATCGAATATGCTTGTCGAACTCATAGGTCCGAGGGTGCTCGCTACCCTCGTACCCCGGCTTTGACAAGCCAGGCGAGCAAGTTCGAATCCTGAGCGGTGATGCCTTCAGCGTCTTGCTGCTGCACAGCAGGGAAAAACTGCCTCCGCAGGAAAAATTCTCGCCTCCGCAGGGGAAAAAGCAGGCTCCGCACGGGGGCACGGAGACTCCGCGTTGGGGCGTGGGCACTGCGAGCCGGGGGGCACTGGGAGCGGCGTGACTGAGTGGGCGCATGATGATGACAGATGACAGATGACAGTTTCTGTTTCCGAGGGGCTGCTTCGTCTGCAATAGCTTCTGCGGTGCAAAAGGGAGGAAACTGTAGCAGGAGTGGTATATATAGAGAAATATATATATATAATAAATATAATAATATAAAGACTTATTATTATACAAAAGAGCGTAACAGCGGAAACGGGGGGAGGGGAGTGACAAGAATAGAAAACTGTCATCTGTCATCTGTCACGATGTAGCTGAGGCAGAGTTGGGGGGGGGCGCGGGCGCGCCTCTTTGTGCGTTTTATTGTTTAATTATATCCACAATTATAAAAGCATCAAAAGAACCTGTGACGGTTGCTTTTGATGCTTTCTGAGTAGTCGGTAAGGGAATCGAACCCTTATGCCAAGATTGAGAATCTTGTATCCTAACCGTTAGATGAACCGACCGCAGTGCGGAAGCTGGGGGATTCGAACCCCCGGTACGGGAACCCGTACGGCAGTTTAGCAAACTGCTGGTTTCAGCCACTCACCCAAACTTCCCCGGGATGCTCCCGAAAAGTGCATTTCGCTCAAATGCGGGTGCAAAGGTACGCTTTTTTTTTGATACTGCAAAATTTTTGGTAAGAAAAATGCACGCAAACCAGAAAAAAGCTGTTTTGCGTGCAGTCTGAGGGGGCGTAAGGGGCAGTGTCAGGGAATGGAGAAGGTCTTCACTTGGTAGTTCCGCTCGGGAGTGGGGCAGCTGAGGTTGAAGATTTCAGGCTCGTGGTTACGCAGCTTGATGATGACGTTGCACTCGGTGGGGTCACCGGTCGGGGGGCCATAGTAGCGCACCCATACCTTGTACTGGCCGCGTGGTGGGTTGCTCCAGTAGATGTTCTCGCCTATATGGGCAGGGTCGTCGCGACTTGGCCGCCAGTCAAGGTCGAGGTATCCGCCGGTCTGCACGTCGAGCGTGTCGGTGTACTTCAGCTCGAAGCCGTTGGGCTCCAGCACATGCAGGTCGAGGTCGATGGAGGGGTCTTCCCATAGCAGCGTAATCTTCAGGTCGCCCCCGCCGCCCAAGGTTTCACTCTCGTCAATGATGGCTTGGCGGTCTTTCTTCTTCAGTGGTATGACCAGCACGTCGTCTTCAAAGAACGACAGCTCTACCAGGCGGCCTTCACCGCGCCTGTAGCCTTCTTTAGTGGCAACGGCCTGTGTGAGCTCGGCCTCGGGGTCGCTGTAGTCGAAGGTGCACTCGCCTTGCTCGTCGGTGGTCATGGTGGCGCTCTCGCAGCTGTCATCGGTAGTGCGGATGCGCACCTTCGCCCCTTCTATGGGCTCGTTGGTGTCGGCATCGACCACTTGTATGGTGGCTTCAAATGTTTCCGGCTCTTCCTTCTCCTTGTGGCAGGTGACCAGCAGCAGGATGATGAGGGCGGCAAAGATGCCGATGAGGGTGGATATTAATGCTTTCATCTTGGCAGTAGGTGTTTTATCGGTCTACGTATAGTTTGAACAGTACGACGAGTGCTACCTGCAGCACGGCCAGCAGGGGCACCACGATGAGGAAGGAGCGGTGCTGGGTCTTATGGCGGAAGAAGATCATGGCGCACAGTGCACCGAAGGCTCCGAAGAGTGCGCTCATGGTGAAGAGCAGTGCTTCGGGCACGCGCTGGCGCTGGTAGACGGCCAGGTGCTTGTCCCATGCGAAGAGCAGGTAGGTGATGATGCAGGGCACGCCCAGCAGGAAAACCATGGCCCGCGAAATGAAGTGTATGGTTTGGATGTCCATAGGTCAGAAAAGCTTGTGGTTAATGGAATAGGTGAGATCTTTGATGCCGGGCTCGAAGACGAAGATGAGCAGCAGGGCCAGGCACAGCAGTAGCAGGATGAACATCAGTATCTCCAGCCAGCGGCTGCCGGCCTTCGGTGCTTGCTCCTGCAGCACGTAGTCGTTCTCTCGCTCTTCCAGCTGGAAGTCCGTCGGGGCTATGACGTGCTGGTCGGGTGGGGTGATGGTGGCTTGCAGCGGCTGGCCGAGCGTGAAGTTGCTCTTGACGAAGGTGGCGCTGCCCTGCTCGTCGAGCATGCCCTCGGCGGTCTTCTCGCCCTGGCGCAGCAGGTAGCGGGCGCCGGCCATGGGCTGCCCCTGAAGGTCTATGACATGCAGGCGGGCGGTGGTGATGGGGTCAGGTGGGGTGACGACGACTTCTTCTTCTCCGCCGCCTTCTTCGATGGGAGGGTCGACGACGACTTCCTTCTCCTCCGTGACGTCAAACTCCTGTGTGGTGTCTTCGTCGGCCGTGGTGAAGGTGAAGCGGCGCTGTGTGGCCTCGTCGATGACGGTGATGCTGACGCCTGCATATTCGGTGAACGTCTGCAGCCCCTGTTCGTCGGTGGTGTACTGCTTCTTCATCTTCGGCGTGACGACGGAGAAGATCCTGCCGGGCTGGCGCTCGCCGTCGACGGTGAAGGCGATGGTGGTGTTGTGCATGGCCGGCATGGGCGGCCATGTCTCTACGAAGTGGCCTGCACGCTTGAAATTGTGGAATCCCCAGCCGGTGATGATGATGTCGAGGGCGTCGCCCTCCTTTTTATAGAAGATGTACTCTTCGTAGTTGGGCACCTGGCATATCTTCGTGGCCAGGTTCTCATTGTCGGCCAGTCGCTCGAAGACGGCCTGCCTCACTTGCTCTGCCTGTTTTGCAATGAGCAGCTTGACGTCGGCGGGCGCAGTGCCCATTGGGCGCCATTGGGCAATGGTGTCGGTAAGCCAGTTATAGGAGGCGTTGCCCACTTTCAGCGTAGCAAAGCATTTGCTGAGTTCGGGGCCCAGCTTCTCCTTCAGTCGGTCGTTGGCCTGTTGTGAAGCGTTCCAGCCGATGGACCAGTGTACTTCTGTTATGATGACGCTTTTCAGTTCCATAGTGGTGAATGAATTAGTGTGTGTGTTGACGTTGGTGAGGGGTCAGTTGCGTGGCTGCTCCTGTCGCTGGCTCACCTTGCGCAGGTAGTACTCCTCGTGGTGGCCGCTGGCCGTGGTGGCCTCGCAGCGCAGCAGGTTGGCAGAGTCGGGCGTGCAGACGATGGTACTGGCAGAGAAGGCCTGCCGGTCGTGGGCATTCGACAGGTCGCGCTGCTCGTGCAGGATGATGCGGTCGTCCTTCCATTCTATGCTGAAGGGTGCCGTAAAGTCGAGGCGCTTGTCGGGCACGTAGGCGATGGAGCGCCCGCTGCTGACGGAGCTCACCTCGTAGTAGTTCCGGCACTTCTGTCCGGTCAGCTCACCATTGTTGTAGATGGGCTGCAGCTCGGTGCTCATCCACAGGCCGACGAACCGGCTGTGGTCGCTCATCACGTCGTCGAAGGCGATGAAGTTGCCCTTCACCCTGAGCAGCGCATCCTTTATCTGCAGCAGCGGACCGATGGCTGTCGAGCCCTGTACGGGCTTGCCCGTCTCCTGCAGTATCTGGATGATCTCTGCGGTGGTGAGGCTGGCGTCGAGGCTCTTCATCAGGGCCACGGCTCCGGTGACGATGGGTGCGGCAAAGCTGGTGCCGGGGCCTATGTCGTAGGTATTGAACGGCTTGGCTCCGATGATGTTCACGCCGGGGGCGGAGATGGTCGACTCGCTGACGCCATACTCAGCCACGTTGCCGAAGTTGGTGAAGTCGGCCTGGCGCAGGTCGGTGTCTACGGCCGACACCTTGATGCAGCGGTCGCCGCGCTTGCTGGGGTCTATGGCCAGGTAGGTGTTCTCGTTGCCGGCTGCCCACACGATGGTGACGTTGCGCTCGTTGGCCAGGTCGGCCACGAAGTTCCACACCGTCTCGTCGTTCTTACCCAGCTGGTGGCTCAGTGCTATCTGCTCCTCCACGCTCAGCTGCGACAGCGCGTTGGTGGGCAGGAAGCCCAGCGACAGGTTCACGACGTCGGCACCCTGGTAGATGGCGTAGAGCAGGCCCTGCATGGCCACGAGCGACGTGGGCTGGCTGCCCAGGCTGACGGGCATGAAGCGGCAGAGCGGTGCAATGCCTGTGCTGCCGCGCTGGTTGTCCATGTTGCCCAATGCTTGCGAGGCTACCATCGAGCCGTGCATGAACGGCACGTCGGGGCAGCCCTGTGGCGGTGCCACCTGTGCGCTGCGCGTGGGAATGCAGATGGGCTTCACGATGCGGCGGCTGTTCAGCTCGTCGTGGTTCAGGTCGAAGTAGCTGTCGCAGATGGCGATGGTGACGTCGGGGCTCCCCTTCGTTATCTGCCAGGCTTCGTAGGCCTGTATCGGGCCGAAGTACCAGCTCGCGTCCGGGTGCTGGAACACCAGGTCGTTGGGGCGGTAGCCGGTATGGAACTCGATGAGGCCTTCGTGGAAGACGATGAACTTGATGTCGGTGATCTGCTGCGGCAGCCGCTGCATCATCTGGTCGCGCTCGTTGCGCGGCACCTGTATCTGCAGCGTCTTCGTCAGTTTGTCGTAGTACACCACGCGATACTCATCGCCGGGGTAGAGCCGTTTGAACTCGTCGGCCCATTGGTTGAAGGTCTGGTCGTCGGCGGAAGAGTCGAGGATGACATTCAGACGGTCGCCGACAATCTGCTGGCCGCCGTCGTCGTCGATGTCGTCGTCGCCGAAGGGGGGCAGAGTGTTTTCCTCGGGGCTGGGCAGATGGGGCCCCGGGTTCTGAATGTCATGCGGAAAATTTACCTCATCGGGCACCGGCACGCGTTCCGGTTCTGGTGTGACGGGGTTGACGATGGGGTCGGGTATGTCGGTGGCTTCGGCCGTTTCGCGCTGGCTCCTGGGGTTCTTGAACAGGCTGAGCAGCAACAGGAGCAGGAACAGCAGCAGCAGGAAGCCCAGCAGGCGCAGCAGCCAGGAACCGGCTCCCCATGGTTTCCAGAAGGGCTCAGGGCTGCCCGCTGAGGACTTGCGTGAGTCAAAATAAACCTTTTTCATGCTTTGGTGGTTAGATGTTGTTGATGATTTCGGTCAGCTGGCGGTTGGCCTCCTTGTCGTATTCGGGCACCTCTATGTGGGCTATGAACGATACGTACATGAACTCCAGCCAGCAGTAGTAATTGTTCTCAAAGGATGTCGTCATCGCCTTCGGGCTGTCGGTGAGGTCGTTGAAGAGGGCGGTCAGCTCGTCTTCGTTGAAGCGCGACGTGTGCTCGCGGTCTATGTAGTCGAACAGCGGCAGCTGGTACATCTGTGCTATCTTCCGCGCGTTCTCCTTGTCGCCGGCGGGCAGCAGCTCGTAGCCCAGGTCGATGACGAAGCGGTTGATGGTGCTCGACAGGATGTCGGCCACCAGGCTCTCGTTGATGGTGTAGATGTTGATGACGTTCACGTATTCGGCTATCGAGTCGGCCATGAGGTCGTTCAGCCTGAGGTAGCTGCTCGTCTGGATGACGTCGTCGAGCAGGGCCGACATGACCACGCTGTCGAAGCGCTGGTTGGCCAGCAGCTGGTTCATGAAGTCGGCCGACTTCACCGTGCGGCGCCACAGCTCGTAGACGTGGTCGGCCAGCACGCATGAGTTGAGCTTCTTCTTGAAGGTCTTGGCAAACAGCAGCTTGGGGTTGATGCCGCGGTTCTCAAGATATTTGGCAGCTTCCTCCTGGCTGCGCATGCCGTACACTTGCTGCAGGCGCTCCCAGCAGTTGTCGGTGGTGGCGCAGCCGCTGAAGTCGCGGCAGCGCTTCAGTATGATTTCGTAGTCGGCGAAGTTGTTGTTGCGCTCGCCCAGCTCGCCGCTCTGTATCATGTGGTGCACCACCTGCAGGCAGCGCGTCTCGCTGATCTGCAGGGCCTGCAGCAGGTGGCCGAAGAAGTAGTTGTCATCGTTGCAGGTGAAGTCCATCTCGCGGATGATGGTGTTCGCCTTGCGGATGTTCTCGCGCAGAATCTCGTCAGTGTCCTCCGACACATGGTATTCGCCCAGCAGGTCGATGAGCTTCGAGCGGCTCTCCTCCACCTGCTGCGTGAACTGTACCTCGCGGGCCGTTGACATGTTCTTGGCCACGGTGGTCAGCTTGTCGATGATGTACAGGGCACCGTCGTTGTTGCGCGTGGCGGCCAGGTCCCAGGCCATCGTGGGGTCTTTGAAGAACATCTGCACGTTGGGATTGGTGATGAAGGTCTGGCGCAGGCGCTGATAGAACGCTCCCGAGATGTGCAGGCTCGTCTCTTCCGACCTTGGCGGAGTGTCTCTGTAGCCGTCGTAGAGGTTGCTGCCTGTGCCGCTGCAGCCAGAGTACTTGAAGTCGCGCAGCAGGTAGCTGTTCTTGAACGTCACGCCGCTGCCGTTCCAGTTCTTGAACCAGTCCACGTCGTTGGCCTTGAAGGCCTTGGTGTAGAGGGCCTTGATGAGTCGGCCGTTCCAGCGCTGGTTCAGGGCATAGACGTTGTTCTTCTCCTCGTGCTCGTCTTCCACCATGTCTTTGTTGAACATGGTGCAGATGTTGAACAGCGGGGGAATGCCGCCGCACTGCATGATGGTCTGCTGGCGCTCGGCGGCGGTCTTGCCCACGTATTTCTCCACCCAGTCGTTCAGCGTGATGTACATCTCGTTCACCACGGGGTCGTCGGCGTTGTGGCAGTAGAGCAGGATGTTGATGATGCGCGACTCGCTGTATTCGTTGAACAGGTACGACACCTTGCCGCGCAGCAGCATCTGCACGGCGTTCGACGTGCCGTTCTCGTCTTTCTTGTTCAGGAACTCCTCTTTCAGCTTCAGGTAGTTCCTGGCACCGGGGAAGTCGAGCAGGTCGCTGCTGTGCAGCAGGTCTTTCTTCACGCTTGTGCTGCCCAGCCTGCTTCGCGTTTCTGAGGGCAGGTCGCCGTCCTGCGAATGCTCGTAGTATTTATAGAACACCTCGTCATTTACGTACTCTTCCTCGATTTTGTAGATGACTTCTGCGCATGCTGCCGACAGCTCGCATTTCGGAATGCCCGCAATGTGTTTCATCGTGCCCTGCTCGGTCTTGATGTACACGTCGGCATTCTTGTTCCATGCATCGTTGTCCAGGCCGTTCAGGCAGTCCACGCTCATGATGGTGTTGGTGTTGTCGCCGTAGTGCCGCACCGTCTCTATGTCGGTGTACACCTCGTGTGCGAAGTTCATCTTCTGCAGGGTGCCTGTCAGGCGGCGGAACATGGCCGACACGATGGCATTCTCGTGCCACAGGTACTTCAGCACGTCAGTCCAGTCGGATGCAGGCACGCGGCGTATGACCAGTGCCAGGTTCTCGAAGTAGTTGGAGCGGTACAGGCTTTGGGCTTCGACGATGAACTTGCTCAGGTAGTGCTTTATCTCAAGGATGTCGTCCTCGACGAAATAGGTTTGTCCCGACTCGGGCATCTGTCTGTACTTCTCGTATATCTGCTGCGAGAAAGCTTCTATCTCCTTGTCCGAATAGGTCTGGTAGTCCATGATGTTCTTGTAGTAGCCTCCGCTGAGGATGGTGGCGATGTCCGAGGGCGACAGCAGCTTCACGATGACGGGCAGCTCCTCGCAGTAGCGCTTTCCGCCTGCTTCGTCACTGCCGGCGTCTTCGGCCTTGCCCGGCTCATTTGTGAAGGTGGAGAAGCGGGTGACAACTCCGGTCGCCTCCTTGCCGTCGCCGATGGGGTTGATGTTCTGCACAAAGTCGATGCCTTCGCTGACGCCCTTTACGGTCACTTTGAAGGGGTCGCCGTTCTTCTGCAGCAGGTTGCCCATCAGGTACGACTTGCCCTTCTGGCTCTCGCCGAAGGCGGCAATGGCAGGCTTCTCAGCTTCGGCGGCCTTCAGCTTACGCAGCTTGCGGCGCTCCTCCACCAGCTGCATGAAGCGCTGCTCGTAGTGTTCGGGCTTGTTCTTCTTGATCCAGGCCAGCGACTTGTTGATGGCACTGATCTGTTTGTCTATCTTCTGTATCATGGGTCGTTTTCTGTCGTTGTTTTTTTTGATGTTTTCCTTCTCTATTTCACTGCCAGCTCAAACTCGCCCTTGTCCAGCCAGTATTTGCCGTCGTCGGTGATGGACTGCAGCACCAGCTCCACGGCAGCCTTGGGCAGCGTGTTGCCCTGGTCGTCAATCACCTCCTCTACCTGTAGGTCCTCACGGCTCTCGTAGTAGTTGCGGCTCAGCGTGATGCGCAGCGCATGGCGGTTGGTGTTGTTGTAAACGGCATACAGCGGCCGCGCCTGGTAGAGTGGGGAGTCGAGCTGCTTGCAGCCTATGAACGATGGGAACACCACGAACTGCACCGTGGCGGTGCTGCGGCCGGGAGTGAGGTAGCTCTCGGCTATCTGCTGCCGGCGCGAGTTGTAGTCGCCGATGTAGCAGGCCGTCGACTTCATGCCCTTGATCATGCGGCTGAAGTCGATGCTCAGACCGTTGAAGCCCAGGCTGGAGGCCAGGTAGCCCACCATGCCGCCCACGGCCACCACCGACTTCTGGTCGTAGAAATAGCCCTGGCCGTCGGCAAACGGGTACCAGGTGCCCACGCGGTAGTCGTTCAGGCGGATCAGACGGTCGGGCGAGATGGGTATGTACTTGATGAACAGCTCGGTGATGGGGTCGAGTGACGAGGGCCGTCCGGCCAGGATCAGCACGTCGCAGTGGTGGGCATAGAGCACCACCGACAGCTGGCGCATCAGCGGCTCCATCGTGTTCTTCACAATCTTCGCCACCTCCTCGGGGTCGAAGCGCCAGTTCAGCTCCTTGAAGCTGAAGCCGAAGTGATGCTCAAAGTAGCTGAGCAGATAGTCGGCAGGCTCCAGTGTGTTAAATATATCATTGTACGTGTACACGCGCGAGGGCCGCTTCAGCCTGAGCAGCTCCATGAACAGCTGGGCTATGGGCAGCGAAATCTGGGTGTTGAAGTCCACGCGGCAGCGGCGGTCCTTGTAGCCCATCATCGAGCTGTCGAAGCCGAAGAAGTCGCGCAGCAGGTTCGAGGCAAAGGCGCGCAGCAGGCTCGAGCGACGCTCCTCGTCGGTCTCGTCAACGATGTCGCTCACCTTGCCCCTGTACACCTGGTTGTCTTCCAGGCAGGGCAGTTGCTGCAGCTCAGCGTTTGTCATCTTCTTCAGCCGGGCATGCAGGGCACTGAAGATGTTGCCCATCTCGGCGATGCCGCTCTCCTTGCCTTCGATGATCAGGTTCTGTATGATGTTGCGCAGGATCTCGTCGCCGGCCAGGTAGAAGCTGTCCCAGTAGAGTGGGATAGGGGTGAGCAGGCTGCGCCCCTGCCCCTTGCACTGGTACGAGCAGATCATCAGGTCGGTGGTGCCGGCGCCGATGTCGATGGAGCCTATGGTCAGCGACTTCCCTTCGTAGCCCTCTTCCTTCTCTTCAGGCCTGACGTGGCCTTTCAGCTCAAAGAACTTGTGTATCTCGCCGCTGTAGCGCTGGGCTATCTCGGCATACAGGTAGACCAGCTGGCAGCACGAGGCCTCGTCGAAGCTCCACATGCGCTTCCGCTCGTTGTCGTCGTCGTCCTTCACGCTCAGCGACTGCGAGGTGGGGATGACCTGTGGCGTGCCGAACGACGGCATGGCCTGCCGCAGCGCAGCGATGGCCTCTTCGGCACATTGGCGCAGCTTTATCTGCTCCTTCACGGGCATGGCCGTGGGGCAGGTCAGGATGATGTTGCGCAGCTGGCGCCGGCAGTCCATGTTGCCGTGCTTGGTGCGGAACCGGATGCTGTTGATCTGGGTCTGAGCCTGCTGCAGAATCTCTATCAGCACGAAGGTCATCAGCGACGAGCGCGAGTAGTTGGTGTTGTCGGCGTCGGTGTCGCTGCCCTCGGGGCCTATGTAGTTGCCAGTGTGGTCGAAGAGGTCCGACAGGCCCGGCACGTAGATGTTGTCCGACAGGCGTATGTTGTACGGGTCGTCCACCGTGTTCAGGAACTCCCACTTGCCCTCGTAGGGCTTCAGGTCCCACAGGTAGCGCTTAGGGCTGCTGTAGTTGGTGATGCGCTCGCTCAGGCCGTCTTCTTCCAGCGACCGGTACACCAGGCGCTTCGCCTCGTCGCCGATGCGCACCAGCGAGCGCCATTCAAACACGTCGTCATCAAGCACGATGTCGTTGCCGAAGTCGGCCTTGCGGAAGGCCAGGCGCATGTCAAACGACTTCTCGTACGTCTTCGAGGGGTCGCTCATGTCGCGTATCTCAAGCATCATGGCCTTCGTGAAGTCGCCCTCCTCGAAGAGCACGCCGCAGGTGCGCGAGTTGCCTATGTCGAGCACCATGTCCACGTCGATGGTGTGGCGCAGGTTGTGGTGCAGCGTCACCTCGGGGGCGGCGCCGATGAGGCGGATGAAGTTCACCAGATAGGTGTAGAAGCCAATGTACTTGTGCGACTCGTTGCGGCTGGACAGCCCCAGCAGCGACGACACATACTCGGAGAAGGCCGAGAAATACTGGCTCGTCGACATGAAGTCGAGCATCTGGTCGGCCCTGTTGCTCAGGCTGTACACTTTCCATTCTTCCTCGTCCTCGTAGAAGTAGGGGCGCTTATAGTGGGTGATGGCATCGGCACCGGTGCCAAAGACTATCAGGTTGTTGTGGTCGGCCAGCGGGTCGTTGTCGCCGAGCGCCGTGTCGAAGGCCCACAGGAAGCGGTAGCGGCCCAGGTCCTTCTTGCTGCCCTCGCCGATGCGCTCTATCTTCACACGGCACCAGGTGAAGGGGTCGCCGCTCGTAGTACCGTCGATGTCGCGCTCAAACATCGGCATGGGCAGCCATTTGCCCAGCAGCAGCTCGAAGGCAGGGACGATGCTGCCGTCCTGGCGCGACTTCACGCGGTAGCCGTTCAGCGAGTTCACGTTGAAAATCTCAGGGGCACCGTCAGAGTAGGTCGAGAAGGTCGTCGTCGACTCGTCTTTCCTCATCTTTAGAAGGCCGGCATCGTCCAGCGCTTCATGACCGTTGGGCTGCAGCTCGGCCTTGCCGCTCTGGCGCAGCTCCTCCTGGGGAATGTACACCCCGTCCTGGCTGTGATAGTAGAGCAGGTCGAAGAGCAGCTCGCCAGTCAGGAAGTCCGACGTCTCACAGAAAGAGTATTTCAGCGTACGACCGTTGGAGAATACAAGTTGTTCGGCAGGATTGAACTCCTTTTCAATGCTGAGGAATTGAATTCCACTGTTGGCTATAAAATGTTCCATTATGTTTGTAGTAATGATTGTCTTTTTCCTGTTTTTTTATTAATAGTCTGCAAATTTATTGTTTTTTTTTATTCCGAGCAAATTTTTTCCCCTTTTTTTGCGAAGAATTGCAATCTGTGCACCTCTTCAGGCCACCTCTGCCGCATGGACTGTGCGGCTGGAACAGGTCCGGGAAACTGGTGGCTTTACGCCGCTGCTTCTTGTTTTATGCTGTTTTCTTTGGTTTTATTTTGTTTTTTGAAAGCCCGCTTTAGCGGTCCTATGGTTGTGCAAACTGCGGTTGACGAGCTGAGGAGCAGCACTGCTGAACCCATTTCCCGAATTACCTGCACTACCTGCACTACTTGCACTACTTGCACCTGATTGCGGCGGAAATATCTGCATCACAGTCTGTTAGGCTCATCAGGAAACTGAACCGTTAACAGATGTTAGCATGCGGCGGACGCCTGTCGGAAATGTATAATGATACTGTTTCACGGGCGGGTCGCTTTTTTTTCTGTGCGGCCCACTTTTGAAAAAAAGTGATATGGGATTTTTTCAAAAGCGGCCCGCTTTTTCAAACGGGCGGCCGTGAAACATATAAATGTATATTAATACGGTTTCGGCTGCATGAATATACATTTTCCAGTGGGCAGAGGGCGGAAATGCGCGGTGCAGAATAAACCCTCAACAAGTGTTAACGGCGGTGCAAGTGGTGCAAGTAGTGCAACATAAAAAGATATATCGAAACCAGCACCGCAGCAGCCGTGAACATGAGGGGAACCGCGGACCTCATCCTTTCAGAAAATAGGGGCTTATGCGCGCGCGTATATTAATATAATGTGTAAACAGCGCTCGTTGTCAATAATTAGGAAAAAAGCCCGAAAAGTGAGAAAAAAGTTGCAGAAATATTTGGTGGGTCTTCAAAAAGTTCGTACCTTTGCATCCGCTAAACAGGGAAGCTCCCTGCGAGGCATCTGAGAAAGAGTTCTTTG
>DGHX01000122.1 GCA_002392835.1 Prevotella sp. UBA3837
CCCCCTCCCCCATGACCTACGACCAATATATCGAGCAATACAAACAACGAGCCCTGAGGAAGTGCCAACTCAAGCAGGTGGCCATCCTCGAAGTTATCGACCACATCTGCCGCAGCCATGGCATCGACTATTGGATAGACAGCGGCACACTGCTCGGCGCCGTGCGCCATGGCGGTTTCATCCCCTGGGACGATGACATCGACATCGCCATGACCGCGGATGGTCTGGAGCGTTTCAAGCAGGTGGCTCCCGCATTGCTCCCTCCCACGTTGGTGCTCCAGACCCCTGAGAGCGTACCCGAGTCGAAAGAGCCCATTGTCAAGGTGCGCGACCTCGACTCCTTCTACGTGGAGCCTGGCGATGATTTCTCAGCCAACTATCCCAAGGGGCTTTTCGTCGATATCTTCCCCTTCGTCGACTACCCCACCGTGTCGAGGCCTTGGATCAAACGCGTGGCCAGGATGCTCTCGCGCAGCCGTTCCATCCTTCGCAAACCCCACCGCTACTCTTTCCGCGCCGTGGCCGAATGGTTCTGGTTTGGCGCAAAGTATCTCGTGGCACGCGCCCTGTGGCACGGCACCTGTCTCATGCGCCCCAAAGGCACCTATATGTCGTTCGACGTCACACTCAACGGCTATGGTGTCATGCAGCGCAAAGACAGTATCTTCCCCCTCTCCACCATCACCTTCGAGGGCAAGGAGTTCGCCTGTCCCAACAATGTCGACGACTACCTGTGCACCCTCTACGGCGACTATATGCAGATACCCCCAGAAGGACAACGACACATCCATGCCGTCTTCATGATGGAACGGCTCGGTAACCCATGACACCACCCACTATGAAACAGCCAGCAAAAATTGACATCTCCGTACTGATATTGTTCTTCAACCGCCCCGACCACCTCACACAGGTGTTCGCCGAAGTGCGGAAAGCACGCCCGGCACGCCTGTTCCTCTATCAAGACGGTCCGCGCGGCGAGCGCGACATCGCCGGCATTGAGGCCTGTCGGAAAGTGGTGGAGGACATCGACTGGGAGTGTGAGGTGCACCGCCTCTACCAAGAGCGCAACTTCGGTTGCGACCCTTCGGAATACCTTTCCCAGAAATGGGCCTTCTCGATGACCGACAAATGTATCGTGCTCGAAGACGACGACGTGCCCTCGCAGTCGTTCTTCCCTTTCTGCAAGGAGATGCTCGACCGCTATGAGCATGATGAGCGGGTGCGCATGATTTCCGGATTCAATGAAGATGAAGTGACAACAGACGTACCCGACAGCTATTTCTTCACGTCGGTGTTCGCCATTTGGGGCTGGGCCTCCTGGCGCCGCGTCATCGACCAGTGGGAGGGCGACTACGCCTTTCTCAGCGACAACTACAATATGCGCCAATTGGAGTCGCTGGTGCGCCAGCGCCGCTACCGCAGCGATTTCATCAGGATGTGCCGCCAGCACCGCGACAGCGGAAAAGAATATTATGAGAGCATTTTCTGGGCGAGCAACCTGCTCCATTCCGGCCTCGCTATCATGCCTACGAAGAACATGATCAACAACCTTGGTCTTTCGGCCGACAGCACCCATTTCTCGGGCAGCATCAAGACCACCCCACGGGCCTACAGGAGGATTTTCACCATGAAGCGCTACGACATCGACTTTCCGCTACGACATCCCAAATATGTGATAGAGAATGTGGACTACAAGGAGCGCCTCTACAAGACCAATGCCTGGGGCCACCCTTGGATCAAGGTGTGCCGTTCGGCCGAGGAGCTGTGGCTCAACCTGCGCTATGGCCAGTTCAAGAATATCGGGCAAGCGATGAAAAAACGGTGGCAGAAAGTCACAGGGCGCCATCGCCATCAATGACAACAGACAATTGGCTGAGAGAGAACATCTACACTCTCAGGCTTCTAAACTCCTAAAACACAATGCTATTGTCTAAACGCCTAAACGACCAAACGACCAAACACCCAAACGACCAAACGACCAAACGACCAGCCCCCTAAACGACCAAACGACCAGCCCCCTAAACGACCAAACGACCAAACACCTAATCTTCTTTTCCCGACTTATAAAAATCTTCGTGGCTCAGCATTTCCGCCACACGGGGAGGCACCAGATGGTCGACAGGCAGTCCTTGCCTGAGACGCTCGCGTATCTCCGTGCTGCTCACGTTGATAAGTCGGGTGCGCAAGACCGTCACCCCCTGCGGCACGGTAGCGGGGTCGACGGGATAGCCCTGGCGGGGATAGACCGCCACCTGATAGTGGGCGAGAATTTTCTCATGCGCATACCAGCCGTTGAACTTCGCCCAGTTGTCGCCCCCGATGAGGAGCACAAACTCACGGTCGGGGAAGTCGCGGGAGAGCGACTGCAACGTGTCCCAGGTATAGGAAGGTTTGGGCAGGTGAAACTCATAGTCGCTGGCTACCAGACCATCGATGCCCTCGACGGCGGCACGCACCAAACGGAGCCGTTTGTCGTCGTCGAGCATATCGACGCGCACCTTCCATGGATTCTGCGGGGTGACCATCAGCCACACCTCATCGAGATGTGCCGCACGCAACAGTTTCTCTGCCAGATGCACATGGCCGTTATGCACCGGATTGAACGAACCGCCGAAAATACCGGTCCTCATACATCTTCCTCTTGTGAAAATCCCAAAGCCTCGCTCACGGCGCGGAACACATCAGCCTTGGCCACCTCAAGGTCGTCGTTGACCACGATGCAGTCGAAGCGGTCGGCAAAGGTCAGTTCATAGGCTGCCTTTGACAGACGGTCCTCTATCACCTGAGGAGTGTCGGTGCCACGGCCCTCGAGTCTGCGGCGCAACTCCTCTATCGACGGTGGTTGGATGAAGATGCTCAGAGCCTGGTCGCCATAATAGTTCTTGATATTGCAGCCAC
>DGHX01000093.1:0-15875 GCA_002392835.1 Prevotella sp. UBA3837
ATAGGCACCAAGAGCGAGCTGAAGGGCGCCAGCATACTGAAGAGCGGGAAGGTGCTGCAGGAAGGCTTCGACGCATCGTACTTCACCGAGATCGACGTGCGCAACCTCAGCCAGATTGTCATACCCTACAAGGACCCGAAGATACTGACCACACACCCCGCCGCCTCTTACACCCTGGAGAAGGAGGAGAGCCACAAGTACACACTGCACATCAATGACTACCAGCAGTTCTGGAGCACCAGCAAGTATCTGGTCATACAGGTGAAATAAGCATCAAGGCAACAACAACTATTATACCTAACACAACCACAATGAGAACAACTATTCTTACGTGTGCTCTCGCACTGGCGGGCACGCTCACAGCCCAGGCGCAGCACGTCATCGACGTGAAGACTGACAAGCCTGGAGCACCCATCCAGTCTACCATGTACGGTCTCTTCTTCGAAGACATCAACTACGCTGCTGACGGAGGCCTCTATGCCGAACTGGTGAAGAACCGCTCCTTTGAATTTCCCGACCACCTGATGGGCTGGGAGGCCTTCGGCACCTTCGAGGTGAAGAACGACGGCCCCTTCGAGCGCTGTCCCCACTACGTGGAGCTGCGCTGGCCCGGCCACAAGGAGCGTCGCTCGGGACTGTCGAACAACGGTTTCTTCGGCATCGGACTGAAGAAGGGCGAGGACTACCGCTTCAGCGTGTGGGCCAAGGCACCGCAGGGCAACGGCAAGATCATCGTACAGTTCATAGACCGCGCCGACATGGGCGAGCGCCAGCAGTTCGTGGAGACAAAGATTGACGTCAACTCGGCCGAGTGGAAGAAATACGAGGTGGTGATGAAGTCGACACGCACCATCGAGAAGGCCCAGCTGCGCATCTTCCTCGAAGGACAGAAGACGGTGTGCCTGGAGCACGTCAGCCTCTTCCCCGTGAACACCTTCAACAACCGCGTGAACGGCCTGCGCCGCGACCTGGCCCAGGCCCTGAAGGACGCCCACCCCGGCGTGTTCCGCTTCCCCGGCGGCTGCATCGTTGAGGGCGTAGACCTGAAGACACGCTACCAGTGGAAGAACACCATCGGCCCGGTGGAGAACCGCCCGCTGAACGAGAACCGATGGGAGTACACCTTCCCACACCGCTTCTTCCCCGACTACTTCCAGAGCTACGGCCTGGGCTTCTACGAGTACTTCCTGCTGTGCGAGGACATCAAAGCCGAGCCGCTGCCCGTGCTGAACGTGGGCATGGCCTGCCAGTTCCAGAACTGGAACGACGAGAATGCACACGTGCCCTACGACCAGCTGCAGCCCTACATACAGGACTGCCTGGACCTCATTGAGTTTGCCAACGGCGACGCCAACAGCGAATGGGGCAAGAAGCGCGCTGAGATGGGCCATCCCGCACCGTTCAACATGAAGTTCCTGGGCATTGGCAACGAGCAGTGGGACGACCTGTATTTCAAGCGCCTGGAGCCCTTCGTGAAGGCCGTGCGCGAGAAGTACCCCGACATCAAGATCGTGGGCACCAGCGGCCCCGACAGCGAGGGCAACATGTTTGAGAAGGGTTGGGTGGCCATGAAGGGCCAGAAGGCCGACTTGGTGGACGAGCACTACTACCGCAACGAGCAGTGGTTCCTGGGCACGGCACCGAAGGACAAGTACCCCAACTGCGGCGCCCTGCGCTACGACAGCTACTCGCGCAAGGGCCCGAAGGTGTTCGCCGGCGAGTATGCCTGCCACGGCAGCGGAAAGAAGTGGAACCACTACGAGACGTCGCTCTACGAGGCTGCCTTCATGACCGGTCTGGAGCGCAACGCCGACGTGGTGCAGATGACGTCGTATGCACCCCTCTTCGCACACGTAGAGGGCTGGCAGTGGCGTCCTGACATGATTTGGTACGACAACCTGCGCATGTTCAAGTCGGTGAGCTACTACGTGCAGCAGCTCTATGCCACCTACAAGGGCACCAACGTGCTGCCCATCACCATGCAGGGCAAGCCGCTGGCCGGACAGTCGGGACAGGACGGCCTCTTCGCCTCGTCGGTCTTCGACGCCGCCACGGGCGAAGTCATCGTGAAGATGGCCAACACGTCGAAGCAGCCGCAGACCGTGCAGCTGAACCTGCAGGGTGTGAGCGGTGCTCCCACGGCCCAGACGCTGACGCTGAGCCACAACGGCTCGTATGACGACGAGAACACCCTCGACCAGCCTGAGCGCATCACGCCGCAGCCCGGCACCGTGCAGTGTGAGGCCGGCAAGAAGCAGGCCGTGCTCACCGACCAGCTGCCCGCCATGTCATTCCGCGTGTACCGCATCAAGAAATAATCGCTGAAATGCCAGTAGGGCTAGTCTCGCTAGTATGACTAGCCCTACTAGCAAAAACCTGCCCTGCTGGCAGAAAAAAGCCTACACCGCCCGGCGAAGCGCCGGGCGGTGTAGGCTTTTCTGCAGCAGGCTGCGCACAGCAGCTCACCCCAGGTGCAGGGTGTGCCCCATGCGCTGCTGCTTGGTGCGCAGGTAGCGCAGGTTATACTCGTTGGGCGTCACCTCAATGGGCACGTTCTCCACTATCTGCAGCCCGTAAGCCTCCAAGCCCACGCGTTTCACGGGGTTGTTAGTCATGAGGCGCATCTTGTGAACGCCCAGGTGGCGCAGCATCTGTGCGCCGCAGCCATAGTCGCGCTCGTCGGCCTTGAAGCCCAGGCAGAGGTTGGCATCCACGGTGTCCATGCCCTCCTCCTGCAGCTTGTAGGCGGCCAGCTTGTTCATCAGGCCGATGCCCCTACCCTCTTGCTGCATGTAGACGATGACGCCCTTGCCCTCTTCCTCAATCTTCTGCATGGCGCGGTGCAGCTGCTCGCCGCAGTCGCAGCGTCGCGAGCCCAGGATGTCGCCCGTCATACATGACGAATGTACGCGCACGAGGATGGGCTCGTCGTCCTGCCACTCGCCCTTGATGAGGGCGAAGTGCTCCAGGCCGTTGCTCTTCTGGCGGAAGGGCACGATGCGGAAATGTCCGTACTCGGTGGGCATGTCGGCCTCGACCCCCACCTCGATGAGCGATTCCTGCTGCAGCCGGTAGCTGATGAGGTCCTTGATGGTGATGATCTTCAGCTTGTGCTCCTGGGCAAAGACCTGCAGCTCGGGCATGCGCGCCATGGTGCCGTCGTCGTTCATAATCTCCATCAGAGCCCCGGCGGGATAGAGCCCTGCCAGCTTGCACAGGTCGACGGCGGCCTCGGTGTGGCCGCTTCGGCGCAGCACGCCGTTGTCCTGGGCATAGAGAGGGTTGATGTGTCCGGGCCGTCCGAAGGTCTGCGGCGTAGAGGCAGGGTCGGCCAGCGCACGGATGGTGGCGGCGCGGTCGTGGGCCGAGACGCCGGTGGTGCAGCCCTCCAGCTTGTCGACGGTGACGGTGAACGGGGTGCCCAGCACGCTGGTGTTCTCGCTGACCTGGCGCGGCAGGTCGAGCTCCTCGCTGCGGCTGATGGTGATGGGGGCGCAGAGCACGCCGCGCGCATACTTCAGCATGAAGTTCACCATCTCGGGGGTAATCTTCTCGGCGGCACAGATGAGGTCGCCCTCGTTCTCGCGGTCCTCGTCGTCGACCACGATGACGAACTTGCCCTCGCGGAAATCGTCCAGTGCCGATTCTATGGTTGATAATTGATAGGTCATGTATTCTGCATTAGTTCAGTTGTTCTGTCAATGATGTTCTGGCTGGTCTTCTCCACCGTCTTCAGGTCCTTGTACAGGCGCAGGCGGAAGCGCAGCATGCGGAAGTAGAAGAACAGGCCCACGGGCAGCACGATGCCCACGAGTGCGTTCAGCCACCGCCGGCGGAAGGGCCTTGTGTGGGCGTGTGTGGCCAGCACAGGATACTGGTTCAGCAGGTGCAGCATCTGCTTGTCGCGCGTGTTCGCCAAGTCGTCGATGACGGTCTCCAGGCGCTCGCTGATGTCAATGATCTGGCGGTCGTCGCCCGGGCGGAAGAAGACCTTCAGCGGGTTGGGCCAGCGCAGCAGGCGGTGCTCGCTGCTGTACTGGTCAATCTCGGTGTTGATGGCGGCCAGGCTCTGGGCGTCAGCGGCATAGTCGGGGTCGCTGATGATGACCTCCTTGCCCATGATGTTACGCTTCTGCCTGAGTCCGAACATACGGCGCAGCAGCAGGCGGTAGGCATCGATGTTGAACACCGCCGAGTCGTTGTTGGCCTTGTAGGTGAAGAACACGGCCATGGGTGCCAGCACGGCCGTGGCTATGGAGCGTCCGAACCATACGGTCCAGTTGTCGTCGCGCGCCATGCGGTAGCCTGAGTTGTCGAAGATGTAGTACACGATGAACACGATGACCGAGATGATGACCGGCACGCCCAGTCCGCCCTTGCGGATGATGGCTCCCAGCGGAGCCCCGATGAAGAAGAAGATGATGCACGACAGGGCGAGGGTGAACTTGCCTATGACCTCAAGCACGTGCAGGCGCTCCTGCCGGTGCAGGAACTTGGCATAGTCGGCTTTCATCATCACGTCGCTGGCGGCCATCTGCGCCTGTCGCGCGGCGTTCTTCGTCACCTCGCGCTGCGTCTCCTTCTCCAGGCTCTGGTATATGCTGTCCAGGTCGGGCAGTGCCTTCTGCTCCTCCATGGCCAGTCGTATGGAGTCCTCGCGGCTGATGGTAGGCTGCATGAAGCTGTAGCGGCGGCCCTCCTCGTAGAACTGGCGGCCCACGCTGTCGTTGGTGTGGCGTATGGAGTCCAGGTCGTGCAAAATCTGCCGCGAGCTCTTGCCCTTGGCACTGCCCGACACTATCGACGCGTCGGCCAGGTTGAACTCGCCGTCGAAATCGAGCAGCACCTGCTTGTGGGCAAAGGTTTCGCGCCGGTAGGGCACCTCGGCGGCTCCGCCCAGCTCCTGCTGCTTCATGTTCTCGAACCACTCGCCGCTCCACAGCGTCAGCAGCAGGTGCTTCTTCTCGGCCGTGGACTGCAGCATGCCCGAGTCGGCCAGGATGATGGCCTGGTCGTCGTAGCTGCCCGTCTGCCGGAAGATCATCATGCCATAGAGCATGCCGGTGTTGATGTCCTTCTTCTGCACGTAGAGGTTGGCATTGGGAATGCCGTCGTAGAACACGCCCTCGGGAATCTCCAGCTCGGGGCTCTTCTGCTTCATCGACACCAGCAGCTGCGCCAGGTTCTTGTTGGCGTCAGGGCCTATTTTCTCTTGAAAATAGACCGACACGCCGGTCACGAGCAGCACGATGATGATGAGCGAGCGCATGCTCTGCAGCAGCGAGATGCCCGCCGCCTTGATGGCGGTGAGCTCGCTCGACTCGCCCAGGTTGCCGTAGGTGATGAGCGAGCTGAGCAGTATGGCTAGGGGGAAGGCCTGCGGCACCAGCATCAGCGCCATGTACCAGAAGAACTGGCCCAGCACGTCCATGGTGAGGCCCTTGCCGATGAGGTCGTCGATGTATCGCCACAGGAACTGCATCATCAGCACAAACTGGCAGATGAAGAATGTAGCCACAAACAGCAGTCCAAACTGCTTAGCTATGAATATGTCGAGTTTTTTTATCCTAAACATTGTAATTGGACTGCAAAGGTACAAAAGAGTTAGGAGTTAGAAGTGAGGAGTGAGGAGTTATTTTCCTGTACTTAAACATTTTTAACGCCTCGCAACTCCTAACTCCTAACTCCTAACTCCAAGCTCCCTCACAGCCCACTCGACTGGTGGAGCCGCTCCAGATTGCCGTCCCACAAGTCATGCAGGTCGTCAATGTCCTCGGCGTAAGTGTAGTCCGTAACGCACAGGCACACCTGCTCCGTCAGCTCGCTGCGCCCAATGCGCATCTCCCAATAGGCTTCGGGGTCGGGTTCGTCTGTCCAGCGCAGGCGTATGTGACTGTTCTTCTCGCGCTCCAATATACGGGCGTGCATGGTGTGGTGTTCGCCCCACAGTTCACCCCAAGTCAGCTCCAACTCGCCGTTTTGCTCGTTGACCCTGTCAGCAATCCATCGCTCCAGTCCGTGGTCAGTGCTCATCAGCGTCCACAGAATGTCGGGCTTGCGCGCGTTGAGCGGATATTCCAGTTCAAGTCGTTGTTTCTTGATGTTCATGTTTGGTTAGTGCTTCATTTGGTAAAAGACATTCACATGTTGTTGGGTGCAAAGATACGAAAAAGTTAAGAAAACGACGCAAAAAAGAGAGGGAAATTTAGGCTGAATTCATAAATAAAGTTAAACGGCTGCATTTTTCCCGCCAACGCTCTTTGCTATTCGTTTCTTTTTTGTACCTTTGCACCCGCTTAGAAAAAACAACCGTTGGCGGGATAGCTCAGCTGGTTAGAGCGCATGATTCATAATCATGAGGTCGCCGGTTCAATCCCGGCTCCCGCTACCAGGAAAATCAGCAAGTTACGATGAAAAGTAGCTTGCTGGTTTTCTTTTTCAGTCCACATTTTCGGAGGCAACTATATAGCATTGGGCCTCGCCCCCCACAAAAAAGTGCCGTATTGTTTGGCAGGTTGGAGAAATAGTCGTATATTTGCACCAACCTTATCAAACATACTTATGGACTGCCATACAAAAAGACTTCTCACCGCGCAGAGCGACCGACGGTATGTACTGAACGGGTGCCAACGGGCCCTCCCCACCCTGCTGCTGAGCCTGGCCGCATGCCTGCTCACCGGGTGTGCGACCATCATTTCAGGCACCACCGCCAAAATCAATATCAACGGCGACGTAGGCGAGCCGGTGAACATCTCTACCACGTATGCCGACTACCGCGATGTGTCGCTTCCGGTCACCGTGAAGGTGAAGCGGCGCAGCTTAGACGGGCAGCACATACGCATCAGCTCGGCCAACCATGCCTTCAGCGACATCGTGCTGAGGTCGTCGGTCAATCCGTGGTGTGCAGCGAGTGTCTTCGCCTATATCCTGCCCTTTTTCGCCGACCTCGCCACCAATGCCGTCAGCGAGCCGGCACAGAGCAGCTTCTTCATCACCCCTGCAGCACCGCTGGCGAAGGCCGACTCCGTGCACCGGGCCGACTCGCTGCGGCTGGCCGCAAGCGCCGCGGCAGCCAAGCAGCCACAACAGCTGCCACAACGCTTCAACAGGCACGAGCTGCGAGGAGGGCTCGGATTTGGCCACTGTCAGGCCACACACGACAGGGACAGGCTGGTGGACAGATACTTACAGCAGTACAAGCTGACGTCTCCAGGCGATTGTTTCGACGTAGTGGGCAACGCCTTCCTGCAGGCAGGACTGGAGTATCACTACAGGCTGAACAGGAAGTGGGACGTGGGCGTGCTGGCCAACTGGGGCATTGCCAGGGAGGGCTACGACTCACAATACTATGTTCCTGAGTACGCTGACCCACGCTACTACCAGCCCGACTTCAATGGCATTGGCCATGAGTTCAGCAGGTTTTTCGTCGTCGCGCCATCCGTCAGGTACACCTGGTGCGAGGGATTCGGCTGGCGCTGCTACTCACGCCTGGCCTTAGGAGCCCTGCGGCAGCACCTGAGGTTTGAATACAACGAATATCCATGGCAATACAACGAATACCCACAGGCAGACACCAACCAGACCAGCACCGAGACGACCGATCCGGAGCCGACATTAACCGACATTTCGGAGAAGACAAAATGGCGCATGGCCTACCAGCTGACAGCCATAGGCGGCTCCATCGGCAGCGACGTGTTCTCGCTGTGGGGCGAGCTGGGCTACGGCAGTCTTGGCATCGTCAGGCTCGGCGTGGCCTTCATGTTCTGAACGCTCATTTCTCATGGGTAAAAAAAGACAGGCTCAGTAGATACCGGTGCCGGCTGGGTCGCTGGCGCTGTCATGCCAACTTGAAGTTCTGACACGGTATCGCGTCCGGCGTTTAGTGCCGCCCGGTGCAGGCTTGGTGAAGATCAGCCCTATCAGGAAGCCGAACACCGCACTGCCAAGTAGTATGAGTAGTGTCTTCATCGCTGTAACTTTCTTTGCTGCAAAGTTACGAATAAAAATCGGAAAATGCAAGCCTTCGGCTCTATTTAGACAGATTCTGCTTTGCTTCCTTTCGCGCATACGTGCATAAAAAATATATAGCGCAGGCTGCCTCCGGCTCGGTGGGGGCAGATGTGATTTAGGTATATACGCGCGCGTATAGGAACTGAAAGGCCAGTCAGGCCTCACTCAGCCCTCCTCATCAGACGGTGTCTCTTCCGTGAAGAATGCACCCACCGGCATGACACTGTCCTCGGCCACGCAGCAGTTGTAGCGTTCACGGCTGCGGCGCTCGCGGGCGAACATAGCGCGGGTACCCTCCACGTCCTGGTGGAACTCCATGTGCTCCTCGATGGCGAAGGAGTGGGCCATGGACTCGACGTCGAGGTTGTCGGTGCCGATGAGGGTGAAGGTCCAGTTCTGCTTCTTCAGCTTCTCTATCATCGTGCGCACCATCTTCAGCGTCCACTCCTGGCTGCTGTTCTCCTCACCGTCGGTGATGATGGTCACCAGCACATGGTCGCCGTCGGCAATCTGCGCATTGACCTTCGAAATTCCCTGGCCGATGGCATCGTAGAGGGGTGTGCCGCCGCCGGGGTTGTAAGCCTTCCAGCTGAGGTCTTTCGTCTCGGATGCTGGGGTGTTGTCGTAGTGCCAGGTGGTATGGCCGCTGTCGAAGGTGAGGAGGGTGACGCGCTGCTCCTGGTCGGGGAAGCGCTTCTGCATCTGGCGCACGGTCTGCAGGGTCTCGTTCATGCCGGTGAAGGCCTGCTTGCGGATGACATACATTGAACCGCTCTCGTCAACGATAATCAGGTTGTGCACACGCTTGGATTCATTCTGCTTAGTCATAATGGTAAATGTTTTAAAGGGTGAATACTTCTTGTTTTCTGTTCGCTTATATCTCTTTAAAGAAGAATTTGAGGAAAAATTAAGCTATGTGGCAAAAATTTTGTAACTTTGTGGCAAAATTACGTGAGTATGTACTACCGACAACTATCAGACGACGAGATTATGGACGGATTCCGCGAGGGTAATGCCGCCATCATCAGGAAGTATTTCTACGGTTGGTGCCAGGTGGGCTACTATGCCTTTGACCGGCGCTACGCACTGAGCGAGAAGCAGAACCTGGACTTCATGTCGCTGGCTCACCAGTATGCGCTCTACCTGATGGAGCACGACTGGCGCCCGCTGGAGGACCATGCGCCGGAGGTGAGCCTGAAGACGTGGCTCATAGGCGGATTCCGCTATGTGGTGCTCGACGCGCTGAAGTGGTACCGCCGTGAGTACGGCAGCATCACCTTCGAGGACTACCTGCAGTCGTTTGATGCCGGCGACAACCTGCGCTTGCAGTTCAACCGCATGGTGAAGGACATGTGCGACCATGCCCCGCTGAGCCGCCAGGACCGCATCATCATCAACATGATGCTGAGCGGATTCAAGGGGAAGGAGACGGCAACGCAGATGGGCATCACGCCGTCGGCCGTATCGCAGCGGTTCAAGAAGCTGAAGGACGACATCATCGTGCCCTACTTCCGCAAGAACTTCGATATGGACCTGGACCTGGTGGAGGTGATGGACGAAAGGGCCATCGTCTACGGCGAGTCTATTGCCAGGGAGGCTTCCATGCCTGCCCCGACGTCCTATGCCGAGACCGCCCTGTACGAGGAAATGGCCCACGAGGATATGGACTTTAACACATCAGAGACTATGACACAAAAGAGAACGACACCAGAGTTTATCACATCGCTGGAGCCAAACGAGATCTTCGTCTTCGGCAGCAACCTGAAGGGTATGCACGGCGGTGGTGCGGCCTACATCGCCTACCGCAAGTTTGGAGCCGTCATGGGCCAGGGCGTAGGACTGCAAGGACAGAGCTACGCCATACCTACGATGCAGGGCGGCGTGGAGACCATCCGTCCGTATGTGGATGAGTTCATCCGCTTTGCCCAGCAGCACCCGGAACTGACGTTCCTCGTCACCCGCATCGGCTGCGGCATCGCCGGCTTCACCGACGATGAAATATCGCCGCTGTTTGCAGAAGCGCACGGCATAGAAAACATCGTGCTGCCTCCAAACTGGTAGAGGCAGCACGCATGCAGCGCCCGCATTACAAGCGGGGTGAGTGGTGCCACTAACGTAGCACCACCTTCCTTCCATTGCTGATGTAGAGTCCTGAAGCGGGACGGCCGCTGATGCGGCGGCCCTGCAGGTCGTAGGTCGTGGTCGTGCTGCTGTCGCCGGCGGCGATGCTGCGTATGGCCTCCGTGCCATTGACGATGTAGTTGATGCCTGCCACGGCGTCAATCTTTCCGTATCCCCAGCGCTGGGTATTGGTGGCAGTGAAGCTGTCGTTGCGAGCGGTGTGGCTGATGACGTCCTTCACGTCGCTGAGCGTCATGTCGGGCTTGGCCTGCATCCACAGGGCCACGATGCCGGCCACCACGGGGCACGACATCGACGTGCCGCTCTCGGCGCCGTAGGGGTAGCCCTGCCACTGCATGCCGTCGGCATAGGTCATGTAGTCTATGTCATAGTGGTTCATGGCCGACACTACGTTCACGCCCGGTGCGCACACCAGGGGCTGGCTGATGCCGTTGAACGAGGTGCCGTAGCTGCTGAAGAAGGCGATGTCGTTCAGCACGTCGAGCTCATCGTCATCATCGTCACCGTCACCGTCATCATCGTCATCGTCATCGTCGCTGACAGAGGTATCTTCCTCCTCGCCTTCCGGATTGCGCGAGATGGTATTGGCACAATATGCGCCCACGCTGATGACGTCGTCGATGCAAGTCCAGTCGCCGGCCGACATGTCGCTGTCGCCGTCGACGTATCCGGGTAATCCCACGAAGTTCACGCCGCCGAAGCCCGCCAACTCGTCCCAGAGGTCCACCTCGGTGCCGTCGGCTCCGCTGACGGTCAGTTCGAATAAGCAGAGCCCCTTCACGCCGCCCTCGGCCTTGGCGGCTATGACGAGGCGTCCGTTCTCGTCCTCCATGGCGCCCACGGCTATCGTTCCTTCAAAGGTGTTCTTCAGGCTGGCGACATCCTCGCTGTTGGTTACGACCATCTGCTCCTCGCAGCCCGCCGTGGCGGTGCACTTCTGCGATGTCCAGACGTTGGTCAGGCGCCCCGTGAACTGGTTGATCTTCTTCAGCGAGAGCTGTACGCTCACCTCGGTGCCGGTGCGCACATAGCCCACCACGCTGGGCATGACGACGAAGTCATACTTCTTCATCTCGTCCTCGGCCATGGCTATGAGCAACGTCTTCACCTGCGGTTCCTTAGCCGTGAACTTACGGTATAGGTGTATGGGGTATCCGCCCTCGTTGCCTGCCGAGAATACCGGCACGAGGTGCTTCGAAACTTCGGTGATGGCCATGGGTATGGTGCCTGTTCCGTCGTGAGGCCCTTCGTGGCTGTTGGCACTGCAGCTGAGCACCACGGGCTGGTCGGTCTTGTCGGCGTATGCTGAGACGAAGGCCAGTGCCAGCTCGAAATAGCCATCTGAGTCTGGCTCGTCGAAGCCCTCCACCTCTGTCTCCACCAGGGGCACCAGCACCAGGTCGGCCTCGGGAGCCATGCCTCCGAAGCCCTGCGGCGACAGGCTGCCTGCGGCAATGCCTGCGGTGTGGGTGCCGTGGGTCTCGTCATCGTCGTCGGTGGTCAGCGTGGCTATCAGCTCGGGCGTGTCGTAGACGGAGCCTGGGAAGGTGTAGGAGCCCAGGTCAGGGTCATCGACGATGAACTTGTTGCCGCCGTTGTCGCCCATGAGGTAAACGCACTTGATGCGCGAGCGCCCCTGGGCATCCTTGAAGGCGGGATGCTGGAAGTCGAAGCCTGCATCGATGAGGCAGATGGTGACGCCCTTGCCGCTATAGGCCGTGGC
Source organism: Prevotella sp. UBA3837 (assembly GCA_002392835.1). GTDB lineage: Bacteria > Bacteroidota > Bacteroidia > Bacteroidales > Bacteroidaceae > Prevotella. The sequence continues at coordinate 11,876 of DGHX01000093.1, forward strand.
GCCCGCAGGCAGCGTCGGCCCGTTGAGCTGGGCTACGCCCGTCTCTTTGCGGGCCACGTCGGTCTTCAGCCGTCCCTTGTGGCTCAGGTCTATGCGCTGCACGCCTTCTATGCGCTGCACTGCCTCGACGCTGTCGGTGGGCAGGCTGACCACGAGCTGGCTGCCCAGGCGTGCGCACACCTCAGCGCCGGCAGCCTTCAGCCGCTGGGCGGTCTGCGCCATGCTGCCCTCGTCGAGCGTCAGCACCAGCTGCATGCGCTGCTGTGCTGAGGGTTGCGTCACATGGCCCTGCGAGCGCGCTGCCAGCCGCTCTGTCTTGGCCTTGCGCAGCTTCATGCCCAGCTGCGCCTGTGGTGTCAGCTTGCCCTGTGCCATAGCTGCCAGGCTGAGGGCGGTTACGAGCAGAAGTGCAAAGAATCTTCTCATAAGTTGTTACTGTTTAAGCATTTGCTAACATGACGAAGTGAGGAGGAAAGCCTCAGAACTTATACTTCAGACCGGCCAGCAGTATGCCCTGCTCGCCCATGCCCAGCTCCACGAAGCCACGGAAGCGGGGAGCGCCAAACTCCATGCCCAGCAGCGAGAGCTGGAAGTTGAACACGGCGTCGGTATCGCTGTAGTCCTTGCTGCTCTTGTCGTCGGCATCCTGCGACTCGTACATGAAGCTCACGCCGAGGCCCAGCTTTGAATACACCCCGAAGTTCTTCTTGCACAGCCAGTCGAACTTTGCCGTGGGCACGATGCTCAGGTTGCGGCGGCTGGCCTTGCCTATCTTCTCCTTAGTCGTAGCGCCAGTGGAATTATTCTTCCAGTTTGCGTACATGTCGCGGTCCATGCCGTTGAAGGCCACGAAGCCGCCCAGGCCCACCAGCTTGCTGACGTGGTAGTAGTACTCGGCGCTGATGGTGGGGATGTAGCTCTCGTCGCCATAGCTGACATTGCCGGTGAAGGAACCTCCTGTGGCTGTGGTGGTGATAAGCGTCGAGACGATGATCTCGGTGAAGTCGGCCAGGTCGCTGAAAATCTCAGTGGTGGCCCCCGACCCGATGGTGATGCCCACCTCGTGCCTTGTGTCGTAATAACTGCTACTCTGTGCGGATGCAGTCGTCACTATCGCAGCGGCTGCCAAAAACGAAAAAATCTTCCTTCTCATAGATATTATACAAATAACTATGCAAAGGTAAGATTTTTTTCGCAAACAGCAAAACAAAGAGCCGCTTTTTTTCTGTCCACGGCCCCGGGCGGGCCCTGATGGGCTATCGCTGACAGGGCGACTCGTCGCCGAAGAGGTAGGTCTTGGGCATCTGTCCCGTGGCGTCGACCACTATCTTCTCGAAGACGATGGCGGGGTCGAGGGGCCTCAGGGTGAGTGTGTGTTCCTGCTTCGTGGCATCGGGCGTCAGCTGCACCTTGCTCTCCACCACGCGGCGGGCCACGGTGGGATAGTAGATGCTGTAGATGTTCTCAGGCTTCTCGTTCAGGTTGGCGTTGAAGTTCACCGTTACCGGCTCGCCGCCGTCCATCTGCACGGTGTAGCACAGTCCGCCCTTGTTCAGGAAGTCGAGTGTCGACTTGGTGACGACGAGCACCGTGGCCTCGCCCTTCATCTCTCCTTTCCAGCGATAGGTGAGCGCGGCCTGCTCCACGGGCTGTGTGTAGGGCATCAGCGCCACGGCGCTCAGCGTGCGCCCCATGTCGGGTATGACGGTCCACTGCGCCGCAGCGGCGTCCTGCGCCTGGTGGTAGTGCTCGGCCTCCATCACCACGCGGCCCTGCTCCATCTGGAAGGTGTAGCCTCCCTGCGCAGCGTTGTCCACCCGGCGGGTGGCGGGCATCATGTCGCGGGGGAAATCGTCGTTCCACGACCTGTAGCCTATGTGCTTCTGCGTCATCATGCCGCGCCACTTGCCGCCGCTGATGTCATTGTTATAGGCGGCACAGAGCAGCGAGTCGCGGCGGAAGGCCTGCGCCACGCGGTCGGCCCAGAGGTTGGCATCGGGCGATCCGGCCTGCGCCAGCCTGTGGTTCATGGCCTGAGCGTAGTACATCTGGTGCACGTTGGCCATGGCCTGTATGGGGAAGAGTATGAGCTGCTGGTAGGCGTCGCGCTGCTCGGGGCGCAGGGTGAGGTACTGCCTCAGGGCCTCAGCCTCTAAGCGCATGTAGTCGTCGGCCACCTGCCGCCACTCGCCCGTCTCCAGGTTATAGGTCTTGGCGTCGAGCATCTCGGCGGTGCAGCGTCCGGCCAGCTTCGAGGCACGGTTCAGCAGCCGGGCGGCCTCGTCGGCCTGCTCCTCGCCGAACTGCTGGGCGCAGAAGGGCCTGGTGTGGGTGGCCACGACGTCGAGGTTCACCGACTGGGGTTTCCACGCCATGTCCATGAACAGCTGTATGGGGTACTCCATGGGCTTCAGGTCGCCCACGTTCAGTATCCACATGCGTTGTATGCCGTAGTCGTAGGCTAGCGTCAGCTGCTCCCACATGTTCTGTGCGGGCGTCACATTGAGCCACTTCGTGTTGCGCGGTGCACCCACATAGTCCACGTGGTAGTACAGTCCCCATCCGCCCTTGTGGGCCGGGGCCTTAGCTTTGTCAGCAGCGAGAGGGGGCACGCGCCGCACGTTGCCCCAGTTGTCGTCGCAGAGCAGCATGATGACGTCGTCGGGCACGCGCATGCCCTTGTCGTAGTAGTCGAGCACCTCCTTGTAGAGTGCCCACACCTGTGTGGTCTCCTTGGCAGGGCGCCCCGTCACCTCCTTGATGATGCGGCGCTGGTTCTGCACTATGCGCTGCATCAGCTTGGTGTCGGCCTCCTCGCTCATGGCCTCGTCGCCGTCGCCGCGCATGCCTATGGTCACCATGTCCTCGGTGCCCTTCATGCGCTCTATGCCTTCACGGAAGAACTGGTCCAGTCGCTGCTGGTTGGTCTGGTAGTTCCAGGGGCCCCAGTCCTTTCTCCGCCGTGCATACTCCTGGTGGTTGCGTGCCATGGGCTCGTGGTGACTGGTGCCCATGATGATGCCCATGCGGTCGGCGGTCTTGCCGTTCTCGGGGTCGTCGGCATAGAAGGCCCAGCTCCACATGGCAGGCCAGAGCAGGTTGCCGCGCAGTCGCAGGATGAGCTCGAAGACCTTCTCGTAGAAGCGGTGGTCGCCGTAGTTGGTGCCCCATGTGTTCTTCACCCACGATGTGAGGCAGGGCGCCTCGTCGTTGAGGAACAGTCCGCGGAACTCCACGGCCGGCTCGCCGTCGGTGTAGTCTCCGTTCTTTATATATGCGCGCTGATGGGCTTCAATGGGCACGTCCATCCACCAGTACCAGGGCGACACACCGAGCTGTTCTGACAGCTCGTATATGCCGTAGATGGTGCCTCGGCGGTCGCTGCCGGCAATGACCAGCGTGCCGGGGAGCGCCGTTGTGCTGATGATGAACTTCTCGCGGCGGCCCTTCAGGTCGGGCAGCAGCCCTTGCTTCAGCAATCGGTCGATGTCGGCATTGCGGCCCACGGTGCCTATGAGCAGTCGGAGGCCGTCGGCACAGGGCTGGCTGAGCGTGCGGCTGATGTCGGTTTTCAACTGGCCAATGGCTATGAGCACGCCCTCATAGTCCTGCTCGCTATAGCTAATGGCATCGGTACAGAGTGCCGTGCTGCCCTGCTGCGGCTGGAAACTGACAAAGCGGTCGGCAGCGTGCAGGAATGCAGGCGAGCCGCATAGGAGCATGAAGAGAAGAGAAATGAGTTTCTTCATATTGGTTTAGTTTTTTATTTTGCCGCAAAAGTACGCAAAAAAGTTCAAAAAGGCGTACATAAATGTATCAAACAATTACACTGATGTCTCAAACGCCCTGCAGGCGGCATTTTACGAACAACTCTGACGACTATCGATACGCCGGGACGCGTAAATGCCCTGTCAGCTGAAAACAGGCGCACGCGCACATGAACATTATAAATATATTCAAGTTTCGCATTCGCTCAAATTGGGGGAGTTAAAGGAGTTAA
>DGHX01000093.1:16043-17850 GCA_002392835.1 Prevotella sp. UBA3837
TAACTCCTTTAACTCCCCAACTTGCTAAAGTTGAGTAAATATATCATGTGCGCGTGCGAATGAACAGGCCACTCAGTGCCCGATGTCCTCGGCGGTGATGCCCACATCGGTGATGCCGGGCAGTGGGTTGAGCGTCATGTTGTGAGTGATGCTCAGGCAGAGCGTGTCGGCCCGTCCATGGGGTTCTGCATTGGGCAGTGCAGCCGAGAACTCATGCAGGCTGAGTCCGTGTCCGCGCAGGTTTCCCTCGCCGTCGGCTACGTCGAAGGCCACCAGCTCGGTATGCTGCGGAGCGCCCAGCGTGTCGGCTGTGTGTCGCCCGCTGATGCGCAGCACTGCCTCGGTGAACGGATAGCGGCTGTTGATGCGCAGGTCCAGGCGCAGCCTGCACGGAGCATCGTCAAGCAGGGGCACGCAGAAATGGAGTGTGTCCATGCGACGCCATCCGTCAGCATCGACGTGCTCGAAGTGGCTGTAACGCGGCAACCGTGAGCAAGCCGCTGCCACTATGAGCAGCAGGGGCAGCAGGACGGCAAGGCTATGCCTGCGTGGCGTCGCTGTTCTTCTTCGGCTCATCACGCTTCGGCTCGTCTTTCCTGGGTTCCTCACGCTTCGGCTCGTCGCGCCTGGGTTCCTCACGCTTCTGCTCGTCTTTCCTGGCACCCTCGCGCTTCGGCTCTGCCCGCCTGCGTTCCTCGTGTTTCGGCTCGTCGCGCCTTGGCTCAGCCTTCTTCGGCTCCTCGCGCTTAGGCTCGCCGTCCTTGGGGGTGTCGGCATTGTCTGACTGTGCCGAGGCTCCCTTCTTCTTCTTTTTCTTCTTCTTGGCCTTGTCAAAGCGGGTGATGCTGTCGCCAGCCAGCAGGTCGACGGGTCCTTGCGGCTCCTTGCGCTGGTCGTCGGGCTGCAGGCTGAGGGGTTTCTCTCCCTGACGGTTCATCTCAATGATGTCCTTGGCCCGCTGTGCGGTGATGGTCTCCAGGTTGGCAGCTATGCGCTTGTCGGTGCTGTAGGTGACGAGCCCAGCCAGTATGTCGGCCTTGAAGAAGAAGTAGTCGGCATCCTGCGTCTGCAGCACGGCGTCGCGGCTGGGCAGCTGCCGTCCGTGCTCTATGTAGTCGTCGACCTCGTAGTTGAGGCAGCACTTCAGCTTGGCGCACATGCCTGCGAGTTTCTGGGGGTTGAGCGATATGTCCTGAAAGCGTGCGGCGCTGGTGCTGACGCTGACGAAGTTCTTCATCCACGTGGCGCAGCACAGCTCGCGTCCGCAGGGTCCTGTGCCGCCTATGCGGCCGGCCTCCTGGCGCGCGCCGATCTGCTTCATCTCTATGCGCACGTGGAAGGCTGCGGCGAGGTCCTTGATGAGCTGGCGGAAGTCGACGCGCTCGTCGGCGATGTAGTAGAAGATAGCCTTCTGTCCGTCGCCCTGGTACTCCACGTCGCCTATCTTCATCTGCAGTCCCAGGCCCTTGGCTATCTCGCGGCTCTCGATCATCGTCTCGTGCTCGCGTGCCTTTGCCTCGCGGTATTTGTCCATGTCAATCTGCCGTGCCAGACGGTAGATGCGCTTGATGTCGTCCTCGCTCTTCAGGTTGGCCTTCTTCAGCTGCAGGTGCACCAGCCGTCCGGTCAGAGTCACCACGCCGATGTCGTGGCCCGGGTTAGCCTCCACGGCCACGATGTCGCCCTTCTTCAGCGGCAGGTTGTTCACGTTGTGGTAGTAGCCCTTGCGTGTGTGCTTGAACTGCACCTCCACGAGGTCTGTGCTCTCGGCGTTGCCCGGCACGTCGGCCAGCCAGTCGTAGGTGTT
>DGHX01000164.1:0-132 GCA_002392835.1 Prevotella sp. UBA3837
CGGGGGCCGTAGGGGGGGCCGGATCTGTTCTCCTCTTCCAGTGCGACTGGTCGTCGAACTTCGAGAAGAACGGCCTCGACGACCTGACGTGGACCATGAACTTCGGTACCGGTGCCAACATCGACCAGCAGT
>DGHX01000164.1:191-12613 GCA_002392835.1 Prevotella sp. UBA3837
CAGCAGTTCCGCCGCCTGGGCGAGCTGCGCCCCAACGCCCCGAAGATGTGCTCCGAGTTCTGGAGCGGTTGGTTCGACAAGTGGGGTGCTCGCCACGAGACGCGCCCCGCCAAGGACATGGTCGAGGGCATGGACGAAATGCTGTCGAAAGGCATCAGCTTCTCGCTCTACATGACCCACGGAGGTACGTCGTTCGGCCACTGGGCGGGTGCCAACAGTCCCGGCTTTGCCCCTGACGTGACCTCGTATGACTACGACGCCCCCATCAACGAGTATGGCCAGGCCACGCCGAAGTACTGGGAGCTGCGCAAGATGATGCAGAAGTACTCAGACAAGAAACTGCCCAATGTCCCCAAAGCCCCTATGCCTATCATCACTGTTCCTAAGTTCGAGTTGAAAACGTTCTCAGAACTTTTAATAGCCACTGGCAAGGAAGAGAAAGGTACACTCAAAACCTTTGAGGATATGGATATGGGATGGGGCATGATACTTTACACAACAAACCTTCCTGAAATACCTGTTCAGAGTGTACTTACTGCTGAGATACACGACTTCGGACAAGTCTTTATCAATGGTGATTATATCGGCAAGATTGACCGTGTGAAGAACGAGAAATCAATCACGTTGCCCCCAGTCAAGAAAGGACAGAAACTGAACATCCTTGTTGAAGGTATGGGGCGAATTAACTTTGGACGTGCCATAAAAGACTACAAAGGTATCATTGGTGATGTGACTCTTACTGCCGATGTCGACAACAACGAAGTGACATGGAAACCGCAGTTATGGTCGCATTTGGCCATCGATGACAGTTATGAAACGGCTGTTGAGACATTAAAACTGGTTCAAAACACCAACATTAACAAACCAACCGAAAAGTCAAAGCGTGGCTACTATCGCGGCTACTTCAACCTCTCGAAGGTAGGCGACACCTTCCTGAACTTCGAGACGTGGGGCAAGGGTCAGGTATGGGTGAATGGTCATGCTATGGGCCGCATCTGGAGCATTGGTCCGCAGCAGACGCTCTATGTGCCCGGCTGCTGGCTGAAGAAGGGCAAGAACGAAATCATCGTCCTCGACATTGTCGGCCCGAAAGAGGCTGTGGTATGGGGACAGGCAGAGCCTGAACTGAACAAGCTGCAGCTGGAGAAGAGCAACAAGCACAACAACATCGGCGACAAGCCCGACCTGAACAGCGCCACGCCCGTCAGTGTGTCCGGCGGTTCTCCCGCCGGAGCCGCCACCGCCAAGCCCGGCAACGGCTGGCAGACCTTCCGCTTCGCCGCTCCCCAGAAGGGCCGCTACCTCGCCATCGAATGCCTCTCCACCCAGAAGGACGGCGACCGCGTAGCCATTGCCGAGCTCTACCTGCAGGGCACCAACGGCCAGCGCCTCTCGCGCGAGCCGTGGACGGCCAAGTACGCCAACTCGGAGGAGGAGAACGGCAACCACACCCTCGACAAGGTCTTCGACCTGCAGGAGTCGACCTACTGGCAGACGGAGAAGTCGGCACAGGCGCCACACCTGATGGTCATCGACCTCGGGAAGGAGCAGACCGTCACCGCCCTGGAATACCTGCCGCGCGCCGAACAGGGAGCACCGGGCAGCATCAAGCAGTTCAAGGTGTACGTCTACTGACTTGGCACGCTTTTTGCACTTACACACATGAACCATATTATTAACTTTATAACACAACAACACGACAATGGAAGTTACAATCACAAGCGAGAACTTTGAGAGCCTGAAGAACGGACAGAAACCCCTGGTCATCGACTTTTGGGCAACATGGTGCGGCCCCTGCCGCATGGTGGCTCCCATCATCTCGGAAATGGCTGAGAAGTACGACGGAAAAATCGTCGTAGGCAAGTGCGACGTGGAAGAGAGCGAGGAGCTGGCCGCTGAGTTCGGCATCCGCAACATCCCCACCGTCATCTTCATCAAGGACGGCGAGATCGTCGACAAGCTCGTCGGCGCTGCCGCCAAGCAGAAGTTTGAAGAGAAGTTTGAAGCACTGTTGGCATGAGCATCGACGACGAACTGCTGCAAGACGAGCAGGAGACGCAGCGCGAGATGAAGTTCATACGCGAGCAGCTGCCCATCGACACCAAGGACACCTACGCCAGCGACGACCTGCTGGCGTGGGTCCTTGACGCCATCGCCCAGTACTACTACGAGAGCGGGGTGCTGGAGAGCCAGGACGACGAGATAGACATCGACATGGAGGAGGTGGCCCGCTACGTCTGTCACCTGGCAGAGCAGGAGGGGCAGCCACGACTGGATGCACAGGAGGTGCGCCTCATCGCCGAGGCCGACCTCGACTTCCAGGAGCTGTCAGTAGAGTAGCCCATGAAGAAGCTGGCCTACTACCTGCTCAAGGGCGTCGTCTACCTGCTGTCGCTGCTGCCATTCTGGGCGCTCTACGCCCTGGCTGACGGCTGCTATGTGGTGGTGTGCCATCTTGTCAGATACCGCAGGAAGGTGGTACGCAGCAACCTCGCATCGTCATTCCCCGAAAAGTCGGCCGACGAGCTGAAACAGGTGGAGCGCCGCTTCTACCACTGGCTGTGCGACTATGCCGTGGAGACCATCAAGCTGCTCAGCATCAGCGACAAAGCCCTGCTCAGGCGGATGGAGTTCCGGGGCGTGGAGCAGCTGGAGCAAGTCTTCGACGAAGGGCGCGACTGTGCCCTCATACTGGGGCACTACTGCAACTGGGAGTGGCTGTCGGTCATGAAGCGAACTTTCAAGCGTCATCCCGATGCTGAATTAGGGGCCATCTACCACCCGCTCTACAACGAAGCCTTCGACCGACTGTTCATCGACATACGCTCGGCCCACGGTAGCCTGTGCGTGGCCAAGCAGGACATCCTGCGCGAGCTGGTGAGGCTGAACCGCGAGAAGCGCCGTTCTGCCTTCTGCTACATCAGCGACCAGTCGCCACGATGGAAGGACATACACCTCTTCCTGCCGTTCCTCAACCACGACACCCCCGTCTTTACCGGCGGCGAGCGCATCATGCGCAAGAAAGACAATGTCGTGTTCTACCTGGACATGGAGCGCCCGCGACGCGGCTGCTATACCTGCACGGTGCGCCTTGTCAGCAATCATGCCGCACAGGAGCCTGAGAACGCCATCATCGTCCGTTTCTTCCAGCTGCTGGAACAGACCATCCGCCGCGACCCAGCCTACTACCTGTGGACACACAAGCGGTGGAAGCGCACGAAGGAGGAGTTCGACCAGAAATACATGCTGGTGAACGGGCGCACCATACCCAAAGAGCAAGGTGTCTATGGCAGTTAAGAACATTCTCGTCATACGCTTCCGGCAGATGGGCGACGCCGTACTGGCCACACCCCTGCTGAACGCGCTGCGCCGCCAATACCCCGGGGCGCAGATTGACTTCGTGCTCAACGGGCGCATCGCACCGCTCTTCGAGGGACATCCCGCCGTCAGCCGCATCATCGCCTTCACCGACGAGGAGCGACACCACACGCTGACATATATAAATAAGGTGTGGCGCACCGTACATGACTGCCGCTACGACGTCATCATCGACATGCGGTCCACGGTGAACACCATGCTCTTCGCCCTCTTCTCGCGCCGCACACCCTTCCGCATCGGCATCCGCAAGCCCTACACCTGGATAGCCTTCAACCACCGCTTCGAGGGCTGCGAGGACGACGAGAGCATGATCAGCCACAACCTGCGGCTGCTATCGCCACTGGGCATCAGCCAGGCCGACAGGGCCATCACCCTGAGCATCACGGAGAAGGAGAAGGCCGACTTCCGCGTCTACATGCAGGCGCAGGGCATCGACTTCAGCCGCCCCGTCATGCTGGCCGGCGTAACAGCGAAGCTGGCATCGAAGACCTGGGCTGAAGACCGCATGACCGAGGTGCTGCGCCGCTTTACCGAAGCACACCCCGAGGTACAAATCATCTTCAACTACGCACCCGGACAGGAGGCAGAGAACGCCCGACGCATCTACCACAGACTGAGCGACAACGACAGCAGTGCCGGTTCTGACAGTACAGGCGACACCAGGATCTTCCTCAACATCGAGGCCCGCAGCATGCGCCAGCTGGCCGCCATGGCCGCCAACTGCACCTTCTACTTTGGCAACGAGGGCGGCGGCCGACACATCGTGCAGGCCATGGGGCGCCCATCGCTGGTGGTCTGCTCGCCCATGGCCAGCAAGACAACCTGGCTGCCCGAGAACGACGAGGTGCTCACAAGGGGCATCGCCGCAACCGACATAGACCCGCAGGCCAAGGAGAAGAGCAGCGAGGAGCAGTATGCCCTGATCACCACCGACCGTGTGTGGGCGGCACTGCAAGACTTTTACGAACAAATAAGGCAGAAAGCATGAAAACCGTTGTAGTAGACTTCTCAAACCTCGACGACCTAAGTGGCTTCGGCGAGATAGCCCGTAACTACGCCCCACGCTTAGCCAAGGTCAGCGACGCCTTGCTTACCCTGCATTTCATTTTCATCGTGCCCGAGCGCCACAAGGGCGAGTTTGGAAGCCACATCGACTATGTCAGCCGCGAACACTTGAAGAGGGACATCAAGCCCTATGCCCACCACATAGACCTGTGGCACGCCACCCACCAGCAGTTCAAGTACAGAATGCACGGCAAGGGCATACACCAGCTGCTCACCGTACACGACCTGAACTACTTGCACGAAAAGCATGGCATACACCTGCTGAAACACAAGCTGAAGATGCCATTGATGATTCGGCGCAGTGACACCGTGACCGTCATATCAGAATATGTGAAGCACGACGTGGAAGCCCATATCCCACTGCTGAACAAGGAACTGCAGGTCATATACAACGGCATTTCCGACGTGGAACAGCAGGAGCAGCGGAAGCCCGCATTTGCCGGCGACACGGACAAGTTCTTCCTGTGCATAGGACAGGTGCGCGAGAAGAAGAACCTGCACACCCTGATACCTGTGATGCAGTATTTCCCTCAGCACAAGCTGTTCATCTGTGGCGCCAATCACTGGAGCTATGCCGACACGCTGCGTGCACTCATCGCCCCTGCCGACCGGGAGCGCATCCTGCTCACGGGAAAGATTGCCGACGACGAAAAGTGCTGGCTCTACGCCCACGCCGAGGCCCTGCTCTTCCCCAGCCGCCTGGAGGGCTTTGGCATCCCGGTCCTGGAAGCCATGCGCTTCGGCACGAAGGTATTCTCGTCGCGCTACAGCTGCCTGCCCGAGGTATGCGCCTGCCACGCCTCCTACTGGGACAGCTATGCCCCCGAGGCCATGGCACAGGTGGTGAAAGAAGGGTTGGCCAGCTGGAGCCGCGACGGAGCGGAGGCCGAGGCTGCCCGTACATACTCAAGGACGTTTAACTACGACCGCTACACGGAACAGTACGTCAGCCTTTACCACAAGCTGACCGGCATCAGCCGCTGATGCGCGCCGCACCATGGCGCATGGAACAGCTGAGGGCCTCGCCACGCGCCACCACTTTCAGCAAATACCACTTACGGGGCTTGAACAGCAGCCCTGCGGCGATGACCGTGCGGAAGATGACGGACAGCAGCAGCGAGTGATATTTCCGGTAAGTATAAATCTTGGAAATGTAGAGTTCACGAAGAATGGTCTTACTCGGAATCTTAGCCGTGCTGGCCCCATGAGCATGGACGAAGCTATAGTCAGGGTGAATGATGCGTTTCCATCCCTGCTGTTGCAGGCGCATGGCCAGGTCGTACTCTTCGTGATAGAGGAAGATGTTGGTGTCGAAGCCCCCTATAGCCCAGAACTTCTCCGCCGGAAAGAGCATGAAACAGCCATTCAGCTGCATCACCTCCAGCGGCTTGCCTTCTATCTTTGCATCGCGCCGCGGATAGCGCTGCGGCCACAGGCGCTCGAACAGGCTGTCGCCCAGCAGCTCATGGCGTATGCCCTGGTTGTGCTTGAACATGCGCGTAGGTTGTCGCTGTTCGTTCAGCTGCACAGGAGTGATGCACCCCACGTCGGGGTGTGCGTTCAGATAGGCGCAGAGCGGTGTCACACAGTCGTCAAGCAGCATCACGTCGTTGTTCAGGAAGCACAAGTAGCGGCCCGTGGCTACGTTGGCTCCCAGCATGTTGCCCATGCCAAACCCCGTGTTCTGCCTGCTCTTCACTAAGCGGTAGTGTGGTGCCAGGGGTGAGTGCTCCAGCTGCTGGCCATCGGCAGTCCGGCTTCCATTGTCGACGACGATGATTTCTCTCCTGCCTTCAGGTATGTACTTCATGACCGACTCCACACAGCGCAGGGTCAGCTCATGGCTGTTGTAATTGAGGATGACGAATGAAATGATGTCCATGCCGGTCTCCATGTAAAGGGCTATTTGAAATGTCGGGTATCCTTATAGTCGTGGTAAGAGTGGTCCAGGTCCACATAGTCAAAGCCGTGTATGCGCCGTTTCTCCTCGGGGGGCAGCTGCATGTAGTCGCCGAAGAGACGCTTCAGGTAGTCGTCGGGGTGCTCCACGCCCATCAGCTCATGCCCTTCGAACATCACGGGCTTCGGCTTACCCAGCACCTGTCGGGGCATCACGCTGCGCTCGCCGCTGTCGAAGTCGGCCACCAACTGCGAGTTTTCATAGCTGCGGGCCGTCTGTATACGCTTCAGCAGACGCAGGATGGTAATGTTTTTCACCGTTGCCTGCAGCAGCCGCGGAATCCACGATGTGTAGCCCCGTCCGCGCTTGTAGGGGTCGCGATTGCGCATGTAGCGCCAGCGGTCCACCATCTTATAGCGGGCGAAGTTCAGCTTCCGCAGCCATTTCGTCGTTGACACGCCATCCATGGGAAACACGTCGATGTACACTCCCCCTATCTGGTTGAAGCTCCAGCGCTCTATGAGGGTGGTGCTGCCGTCGATAATCTTCATGAAGGCATTCGAGCAGTGCTCATCTCTTTCAAAGCATGCCATCTCCAGCGGTTGCGGCAACCACTCGCTACCGTGCGCTATGAAGCGCTCGTAATCGGGGCGGGGCATGCAGATGTCGGCATCGTCGTCCCAGGGGATGAAGCCTCCGTGACGCACGGCACCAAGCATCGTGCCATCAGAGATATAATAGGTGATGTCGTGCTCGCGGCACACCCTGTCTACGGCCAGCAGCACTTGCAGCGTGCGCCGGTGCAGTTCATCTATGTTGTAGTCAGCCATTTGCATTACTGTTTTTCTATTTGTTTTAACTTCCCCAAGCTTCGTTTGCATGCTGTGGTTGTTATACATTACCTACAGCCTGAAGCGGCGATTCTCAAAGCGGTGCAGCAGCTGCAGGGCCTGGCGGGCGGTGTCCGCTTCGTTCCAGCCTCGCTGCCGGGCATAGCTGCGCACCAGGTATTCGTAGAGGTCGCGGCGGTGGGTGAGGCGTACCAGGTTCTCCAGGCACTGGCCGTCGGTGGGCCAGCCGTCGGTGAAGTGCGAGCGGTTGATGTCGATCATCGTGAAGCGGTAACCGTCAGGACCCTGCTCGCAGAGGAAGTTCGACAGGTTCAGGTCGCCGTGCAGAATGCCCCGGCTGTGCATGAGCGCCACCTGGCGGGCCACGGCGTCGGCCAGCTCGTGGCTGAACTGCTGCACCTCGCGCAGCAGCAGGTGCGTCTCGGTGCCCTCGGCTTCGAGACTGACGAAACAGCCCACGCTGAACAGGCCCATCCGCCTCTCTTCCATGTAGGCCACGCGCTGCGGCGTATCAATGCCCCGCTGGCGGAATGTCTCGGCAAAGCGGTAGGCCCGCTCGGCCTTCGACGGCCGGAAGAAGGTGTAGGCCACCTGCTGCACGGCGTTCACCCGCTTGAACTGCTTCGCCATGAGCGACAGGCCGTCGTAGCGGAAGCGTGCCACACGGTTGCGCCCCTCGTAGACCAGCTCGCCCTCGCCACGCTGCAGCATGGAGGGTATCTGGCTGATGTAGTCAGCCTGCTGACGGAACAGAGGGTCTACTGTTATTTTCATTGTTGATGAAGCGGACGGTTTGTTTATCCCTCCCCTCACGGCTGATAATCGCGATAGGGACGGTCGAAGTCGAGCACGTGGAAGTTGTGCTGCCGCTGGTGGTCGCCGTCGGGGATGGTCATGTAGTCGCCGTATTTGCGTGTGAGGTAGGTGTCGTACTGCTCTACGCCCATCACCTGCCGGCCCTCGAAGCTGTAGGGGGTGGGCGTGCCGAGGATGGTCTTGGCCATGGCTCCGCGCGAGCCGTCGTCGTAGTCGGCCACCAGCGCCGACTCCTCGTAGCCGTACTTCAGCAGCAGGCGCCGTATCTTCTGCTGCACGCCCTGCATGGTGTAGAGCCTGCGGCAGAGCAGGGGCACCCAGCTGGAGGGCCCGCGGCCGTGTTTGTAGGGGTCGCGGTGCAGCAGGTAGAGCACCCGCTTCCAGTATTCATAGCGTGCGAAGTGCAGCTTGCGGCGCAGGGTGCCGTCGGGTGTGCCGTCGATGGGGAACACGTCGATGTACAGTCCGCCCAGATAGCGCAGGTGGAGGCGCTCAATGAGTGTGGTCGAGGCATCCTGCACCTTGCCGAAGGGCAGCGGATAGCGGCTGTCGTTCTCGGCGCAGACGAACTCGAAAGGCTGCGGCAGCCACTCGCGACAGTGGGCGATGAGCTGCTCGTAGTCGGGGCGCGGCATGGCGATGTCGATGTCATCGTCCCAGGGTATGAAGCCCTTGTGGCGCACGGCCCCGATCATGGTGCCCGCCCAGATGTAGTAGCGCAACTGATGCTCGCGGCAGCAGCTGTCTACGGCCAGCAGGATGCGCAGGATGCGCTGGTGAAGCAAGTCAACATCGTATGTCGCCATAACAACCAACTCCTAACTCCTAACTCCAAACTCCTAACTCCTAATTCCTAACTCCTAACTCAAACAGCTTCTTGGCTTGCTCATAGTCTTCGGGAGTGTCTAACTCGTAGCTGAAGAGGTCGGTGGTGTCGACCACGGTAAAGGTGTGCCCCTGCGGTATGAGGCGTTCAAAGGCGCGTTCATAGAAAATGTCGATGAGCCCCTCGTTCTGAATCATCTCATCCAGCTCGGCCGCCAGGGCCTCGCTGTAGGCAGCGGTGAACTTCTCGATGCCTACGCTCTCGCCCAGTGCGTCCTCAGGCCGGCAGGTCTTGCTGATCTCGGTGATGCGCATGTCGCCGTCTACCACGACCTTCATCTCCTCTTCGCCCAGCTCGTGGCGGTTCACGGCCAGTGCCGAGCCTTCCATTCGGGCGATGCGGCCCACCGTCTCGGGGTCGCAGAGTATGTCGCTGTCCATGAGCAGGAACTCGCGCCCGCGCACTGCCTTCATCGACATCCACAGCGAGTAGATGTTGTTGTTGTGCTCGTAGTCGGCGTTGTGGAGGAAGGTGAATGTGGCAGAGGGTGACGGGTGGAGGGCGGAGGGTGACGGGTGACGGGTGACGGGTGACGGGTGACGGGTGACGGGAGGATAGTTTTGCTCCAGGAACCCGCGTATCATCTCTGCGCGGTAGCCGGTGACGACGACAAACTCTGTGACGCCCGCTGACAGCATGGCGTCGACGGTGCGCTGCAAGAGCGTCTTCCCGCCCACTTCAAGCAGGCACTTCGGCTTCGTGTCGGTCAGCGGGCGCAGGCGCTTGGCCATGCCCGCAGCAAGAATCACTCCAATCATGGCGGTAGCAAATTCTTCACTCTTCACTTTTCACTTATCACTCTCAGGATGGTATCCACCACGGTCTGCGTCTGCTCCTTGCGGCCCAGCGTGATGCGCAGGCACGACTCCAATCCCTTGTCGGTCATGAACTTTATCTTGTACTGCCGGTCGGCCAGGGCCTGCTGCAGCTTCTCCTTTATCTCTATGGGATACTTGATGAGAATGAAGTTAGCCACGCTCTTGTACACCTTGAAGCCGGGCAGCTGTCCCAGCTCCTTCTTATACAGCTGGCGTCCCCACTCCATCTCGTCGGCCACGCGGCGGTAGTGCTCGTCGCTGTCGAGGGCGGCCAGCGCCACTGCCTCAGAGAAGCGGTTGTAGCCCAGGTACTTGTTGATGTAGCTCACGAAGTGGTCGTGGCCCTGGCCAATGAAGCCGAAGCCGCAGCGCAGGCCGGGCAGACCGTAGAACTTCGAGAGCGTGCGCGAGATGATGAGGTTGCGGTATTTGTTCACCAGCGGGGCTATGTAGTCGGTGTCGCTGGTGATGAAGCTGGCGTAGGCCTCGTCGATGAGCACCATCGTGTCATCGGGAATATGCTCCATGATGCGTCCTATCTCCTCCGGCGTCAGGCTGTTGCCCGTAGGGTTGTTGGGCGAGGCCAGCAGCAGCATGCGGGGGTGCAGGCGGTTGGTATATTCTATCACCTCGTCAACGTCGTAGGCAAAGGTGTCGCCCTGCTCGTGCAGGGGGTACATCTCGAAGGTGCCGTAGCATTCGCTGGCCACCTTGTTGTAGTACCACCACGAGAACTCAGGAATGAGGATCTTCTTGTTGTCGCCCTTCATCAAGTAATAGTGGATGGCGTTCTTCAGTATGTCCTCGCCGCCGTATGCCAGCAGCACCTGCTCCTCGGGCACGCCGTAAATCTCGCTCAGCCTCACGCTGATGACGCTCTTCTTGCCCTGGTCGTAGATGCGGGTGTAGAAGCACAGCGTCTTCGGGTCGAACTGCCGTATGGCCTCCACCACTTTCTCGCTAGGTTCAAAGTTGAACTCGTTCCTATCTAAGTAATTCATTTTTTCCGAATGTTTTTTCAATTGCGCTGCAAAATTACAAAATAATGCTGACATACAAAAGCATTTTTTGAGAAATCGCGCAATTTGCTCTATAAATATAAGTTAAGTCAGAGAAAAAAGAGGAAAGGTTGCTGGTGAGAAGTGAGATTTTTTTATTAACTTTGCAACAATATTTAATCAGATAATCATTTTCAAACACGACAACTATTGGCAGCGTGAAGGCGATGAGACTGCCAAATTACAAAAAGTGAGAGAAACGGAAAGAAAAAAACGGCTTTTTCCTTCCGTTTCTCTTACTTATTTTGTACTTTTGCACCCGATTATGCCAGAAAGACTCATTATAGGCTTCGACGCGAAGCGCATCGTGCGCAACGGCACGGGACTGGGCAGCTACGGTCGTACGCTGGTGAACGACCTGTCGGCTCTCGACCAGTTCGACCTGCGGCTCTATGCCCCCGACGACGGCATCACGCAGCTGCGGTCGCAGGTGGTGGGGCGCCAGAACGTGCAGTTCTGCTTCCCCCGCCACGTACACACCAACCTTGGCAAGGCGCTGTGGCGCTCGCGCGGCATGGTGCGTCAGCTGGTGCGCGACGGCGTCACCGTCTACCACGGTCTGTCGGGCGAGCTGCCGTCGGGCATCAGCCGCACGGGCATACGCACCGTCGTCACCATTCACGACCTCATCTTCATGCGCCACCCTGAGTGGTACAAGCGCGTGGACGTCAGGCTCTACACCAAGAAATTCTTCCGCACGCTGCGCGAGGCCGACCGCATCGTGGCCATCAGCGAGTGCACGCGTCGCGACGTGAGCGAGCTGGGCGATGTTGACCCGCAGCGCATTGACGTGGTGTACCAGAGCTGCGCCCCCCGCTTCACTGAGGAGCCGCAGGCCTGGCAGATGTGGCAGGTGCGCGAGAAATACGACCTGCCCGACCGCTACGTGCTCAACGTGGGTTCCGTGGAGGAGCGTAAGAACGTGCTGCTCTGCGTGAAGGCGATGCACCACCTGCCCGACGACGTGTCGCTGGTCATCGTGGGCCGACAGACGCCCTACAGCGACATGCTGCACGAGTACGTGCTGGAGGAGCGGTTGCAGAGCCGTGTGCAGATGCTGCACAACGTGCCCGACGACGACCTGCCGGCCCTCTACCGGATGGCCGACTGCTTCGTCTACCCCTCGCGCTACGAGGGCTTCGGCATTCCCATCATCGAGGCCATCAGCCAGGGTCTGCCCGTGGTAGCCTGCACCGGCTCGTGCCTTGAGGAAGCGGGCGGTCCTGACAGCCTATACGTCGACCCTGACGACGACCGTGCCATGGCCCATGCCATCAGCCAGGAGCTCTACGGGGCGCCGGGGCGCCAGCAGCGCATCGACCGCAGCCGTCAGTATATCAGTCGCTTTGAGAACACCAACGCCGCGCGACGCATGGCCGACATCTACGCCCAGCTCGCGCAGCCCTGATGCAGGGTGGAGCCCCCGCCCCTGCCCTGCGGACCGCTGTTGACACAGCGGGCACCACTGCCGCTGCTTCCTTTGCTCCTTTTTTCAAGCGCATGAACTATTCACCTCCCCTCCCTTCGGGGAGGGGGCGGGGTGGGCTGATGGTCGGGGCTGGACATACCACCCGTGCTTTCCGTTGCATGCCCCCCTCCTGAAGCCGAGGGCACGGAGGGCTGCTGCCAGCTGCTTCAGGTTGGGACAGA
>DGHX01000115.1:0-2026 GCA_002392835.1 Prevotella sp. UBA3837
GCGGGTGAGGAAGAAGGGCTCGCCCGCGCCGAGCAGGTGCAGGGCCTGGGCAAAGAGCTGGTCGTGGTCGATGAGGCTTTCGGTGTCGATGGCGCCAGTGAGCTCCACGCAGAGGTAGCGGCGCGAGCCTGTGGCGTCGGCCAGGGGGCGGCGCTCGTTGGTGGTGGCGATGAACGAGCAGACGCGGCGCACCAGCGTGTACTGGTCAGAGCGCGGGCGCCGCACCTGCACGTCGCGCTCGGTGAGCAGGCGCTTGATCTTCGCCTGCTCGCGCTGCGTCTTAGAGTCGTACTCGTCGATGTTCACCAGCCACATGCGGCCCAGCACGCGCTCCACCTGCTCGGGCGAGTCCATCTTGATGTCGTCCATATAGTACTGGCGCAGGTGGCGGGGCAGCAGCATCTTGCAGAAGGTGCTCTTGCCCGTGCCCTGGTCGCCGATGAGCAGGGGCACGAGTGAGTTGCCGTGGTCGGCGCTGAGGCCCCGGGCCTGCGCCACCATGGCCAGCAGCCAGCGGCGGAAGAGGCGCGGCCATCCTGCGTAAGCGGTGGGCACGCGGGCGGCGAGGGCGCCGATGTGGTCGCGCCCGTCCCAGCGGGGCAGGTGGCTCAGGTAGTCATCCACAGGGTTGAAGCTCTCCACGCGGGTGGAGTCGATGCAGAGCTTCATGCCGTAGCCCCAGCTGCTGCCGCCGCAGAGGAGCTGCTCCACGGTGAGGCCGTTCAGGTCGCGGTCAGTGACGGGGCGCCAGGAGGAGGAGGCAGGGACGGGAGCAGGGATGGCGGAGGGGCCAGAGGCAGGGACGGCGGAGGGGCCAGAGGCAGGGATGGCGGAGGGGCCAGAGGCAGGGCCGGCGGGGAAACCGCCGGGAGCGGAACAAGCGCAAGGCCTGGGGCGGAACTCGGTGGTGCGGAGCATGGTGTTATAGCGCAGCTCGTAGCGGTCATGCAGGAACCGCTCGTTGAAGCGGATGGCATCAGCGCGGTAGCTGTCGGGCTTCGCCTGCTCCGCAGGCTTATCGGGAGCGGTTGCGCTTGCGGTATTGCTAAGGTTGGGGGAAGCGGTAACGGTAGGGGTTGCGGTAGCGGCAACGGTAGCGGCAACGGTAGCGGCAGGGGTAGCGGCAGGGGTTGCGGTAGGGCTATCGGTAGCATTACCGTTATTCATCATGTCTAAGAGCTTCGTGATGATGTCGAGGGCTTTCGTGGCCAGCTGGAGCATTTCGGCGCGCAGGGTGTTGTCGGTTTGTTGTAGCATAGTCATATTCTTTTTTTTTGCGTGCAAAGATAGGGGCGCAGGACATGCGGCGCCCTGCGTTAACACGAAAGTAACAGTTGTTGGCCGAATTTAACAGACGGAGGCCTATACACGGGAGGTAGCCAGTCAAGATAGGACCGCTATAGCGGGCTTTCAAAAACAAAAGAAAACAAAAGAAAACCGGGGAAAACAGGAGAAAGTGAGCGACGGAAATATGTTGCACTACTTGCACCGGGGCTTGGTGAGGGGTGTGTGGTGAGTGGTGAGTGGAGAATAGTTAATAAGCTGGGGAGGGCGGAAGAGGGAACAAAACAAGTTGTTTTGCGGAAAAAACGGCCCACTTTTTTTCATAAACGGCCCATTTTTTTTCACAGGCGGCCCGCAGAGAAATGTCCCAGGGCCTGGGACATTCACGAGCGGCCCGCAGAGAAAAATGATCATGCCAGAAATCAAAGGCTCGTCACTATTCTCCCTCCACCCTCCACCACTCACCCTCCACCACTCACCAGCACCGGTGCAAGTAGTGCAACATGAAACGGCGATAAAAAAATGATGATTTCTTTTGCCGAGCCCCCGATTTTTCGTACCTTTGCAGCAGAGTTTTCGAATCACCGAAAGCAAACATGAATAATAACAATACAGACCCCACCCCCAACCCCTCCCCTTGAAGGGAGGGGAGCGGCTCCGCCTTCGGTGCCCGTAGGCACTCCCCTCCCTACAAGGGGAGCGGCTCCGCCTTCGGTGTCCGTAGGCACTCCCCTCCCCTCAA
>DGHX01000115.1:2095-11576 GCA_002392835.1 Prevotella sp. UBA3837
GGGGGTGGGGTCTGTAACTTTTTCAAGACTACGGAAAGAAAGATGAATCATGACAAGGACAACCACAATGAGCAAACCCACACACCATAACACCACCGATGAAGGCGCACTGCGACGGCTGGTACTGCCGAGCACGTCGGCCGTGGCCTACTGCGGCATCGCCGTGAAGGCAGGCACGCGCCACGAGACGCTGCAGCAGCAAGGGCTGGCGCACTTCTGCGAGCACCTGGCCTTCAAGGGAACGGCGCGGCGCAGCGCCACACAGATCATCAACGCCATCGAGGGCCTGGGCGGCGAGCTGAACGCCTTCACCAACAAGGAGGACACGGTGTACTACTGCGCCATAGAGCAGCGCCACCTGCGGCGAGCCCTCGACGTGCTGCAGGACATCGTGTTCTGCAGCCAGTACCCCGAGGCCGAGGTGGAGAAGGAGCGCGAGGTGGTGTGCGACGAGATAGAGAGCTACGAGGACTCACCCGCCGACCTCATCTACGACGAGTTCGAGAACCTGCTCTTCAGCGGACATCCCCTGGGGCACAACATCCTGGGCACGGCGGCACAGGTGCGACAGTACACCGCCGACGACGCCCGCCGCTTCACACAGCAGTGGTACCGGCCGGAGAACTGCGTGCTGTTCTATACGAGTAGCCTCACCCCCTGCCCCTCTCCCGAAGGAGAGGGGAATAAATACTACCAAGGGCAGAATCAAGCGCATGAGGTAATGACTCCCCTCCCCACCGGGGGAGGGGCCGGGGGAGAGGCCTTCATCAGGGAGCGGGGCACCCACCAGGCCCACGTCATGCTGGGCACACGGACCTTCGCCGCCAGCGATGACCGCCGCTGGGCGCTGTACCTGCTGAACAACATCCTGGGCGGACCGGCCATGAACTCACGGCTGAGCCTGTCGCTGCGCGAGCGTCGCGGCCTGGTGTACACCGTCGAGAGCTCGATGACGTGCTACAGCGACACCGGCCTGTGGAGCGTCTACTTCGGCTGCGACCCCGATGACGCCGAGCGCTGCTGCCGGCTGGTGCGCCGCGAGCTGGACCGCCTGGCCGAGCGCCCGCTGAGCCCGACACAGCTGCGGGCCGCGAAGCGACAGCTGCAGGGACAGCTGGCCATAGCCGCCGACAACCGCGAGCAGTTCGTGCTCGACGCAGCACGCAACTACCTGCACACCGGGCGCCTGCGCACCATGAACGACATCATGGCCCACGTGGAGCGGCTCACCGCCGATGACCTGCAAAGCACGGCACGACTCGTCTTCGACCCACAGCACATCACCACGCTCATCTACCGGTGAGGGGTGAAGGGTGACAAGTATTTTCATCATTTCTTTGGCTGTTTGGAAATTAAATCGTATCTTTGCACCATGATTACTAAAACCTGAAGACAATGACAGGATTAGCACAACAAATAAGAGAAACGCCCATGGCACCGTACATGGGGCTGATGCAGGGAATGAGCAGCCAGCAGAAGCTGGTGGTCATAGCTTTCTTGGCAGACTCCATGAAGGATTCTGCCTGCAATGGCGGGAAATCGGCCTCTATGCTAAAGCCCAATCCTTTCAAGAGCTTTAAACATGCCGACGAGTTCACTGAAGCAGAGCGGCTGCAAATAGAGGAAAAGATGAAGGCTACGCCTGTGTCTTCTGAAGCAAACAGCCTAATTGACGGCCTCTCACTATCATCAGAGGAGATGCAGGATGAACGAACCAAATACATTTTAGGACTTGACAAGCAATGAAGGTTTTCCTTGACACTAATATCCTGCTCGACTATGTGGATAACCGCGAAAAAATTCTGCCTACTGCCCTTTATGTCATCCGAGGACTTTGTCCTGAACTATTTCCAAGAATTCGGTAATAGCTCTGCGTCAAGATGACAGAGACAATCATTCTGCACGACGTGAGCATCGGCTACCGCACGCACAGGGGCGTGCGCACGGTGGCAGCGGGCATCAGCGCCGCCATCAGGGCGGGCGAGCTGACCTGCCTGCTGGGGCGCAACGGCGTGGGAAAGTCAACGCTGCTGCGCACCCTGGCAGCCTTCCAGCCGCCCCTGGCGGGCACCATCAGCGTGTGCGGACAGCCGCTGACGGCCTACACACCACGGCAGCTGGCACGGCAGATAGGCATCGTGCTCACCGAGCGCCCCGACGTGTGGCAGATGACGGTGCACGACCTGGTGGCCATGGGACGGGCACCCTACACCGGCTTCTGGGGACAGCTCACCGACGACGACGAGCGCACCGTGAGCGACGCCGTCAGCCTGGTGGGCATCAGCGACCTGGCCCACCGACAGGTGACGACACTCAGCGACGGCGAGCGGCAGAAGGTGATGATAGCCAAGGCACTGGCACAGCAGACGCCCATCATCATGCTCGACGAGCCGACGGCTTTCCTCGACTACCCCAGCAAGGTGGACACCCTGCTGCTGCTGCAGCGCATCAGCCGCGAGCAGCAGAAGACCGTCTTCCTCTCTACCCACGACCTGGAGCTGGCCCTGCAGGTGGCCGACCGCCTGTGGCTGCTGGAAGCGGGAGGGCTGCTGCACACCGGCACCCCCGCCGAGCTGTCGGCCCAGGGCGTCCTCTCCCGCTTCGTGGAACAGGACGGCAACGCACGTCTCGACACCGAGACGATGGACATCAAGGTAAACGGCGGCAGGAGGTAATATCAACACTTCCCCTTCATCACTCACCACTTACCACTCATTCATCACTCCCCCTTCACCACTCTTCCTCCTTCGATGTAGAGTCCCTGGTGTGGCTGCTGACTGAGCTGTCGTCCGCTGAGGTCGTAGCGCAGGTTGCTGGGCTGCGGGTCGGCAGACAGGGACAGGGGCGCAATGGCCGTGGGGTCTTGGTAGTCGATGGCGGCGAGCTCGGCTCCAGCGGCATGCTGGCTGTCGATGTGTATGCGGAACAGGAAGCGGGCCGTGGCCTCCTCGGTGCCGCTTTTTTTGTAGCGCAGGGCCTGCATGATGGTGTAGGTCTGGCCGTGTCGTGTGCGGTCGGGGTATGCGCCGAGGCTGAAGCTGAGGCCGCCGGGGGTGAACTCGCTGAAGACGTAGCCCGAGCCATAGCTGCACACGGCGCCCTGGGCGTTGAACCAGTGGCCGTAGCCGTTGGCGGTGCTGCCGCTGCTGACGAGGCTGCCGGTGCGGGGGTTGCAGGCGCAGAACATCATCCTGCCCTCGGCGGGCCCGTTGCTGCTCCAGCCCTGCATGTGGGCGGCCACGTCGGCAGGCTCCATCTGCAGGGCGGTGCCGAGCATGGCTGCTGCCTGGCCCGACACGCTGAAGGTGGTGCCCAGGTGGTTGCCGCCGGTGGTGGGGGGGAAGTAGACGTCGTAGGTCAGCGTGACGTCGCTCACCTGTCGCCCGTCGATGGTGGCGGGGGCGTAGACGGTGGCGCGGTCGCTGAGGTCGGTGCCCTGCAGCTGCAGGCGGTAGGGCCACAGGTAGTCGCCGGCGTCGCTGTCGTCGTCCCACTTATGCTGCACGTAGACCTTCGGTGCGGGACTGACGACGAGCCACAGCCGCTCGGCACCCTGCGGCACGTTCAGGCTGAGCGTGGCCGATGCCTCGTCGCGCCCGGGGCAGTAGACGGAGTCCTCGCTGAAGTAGCGCCGCTCGCCGTCGGGCATGAGGGCAACGAAGCCCAGGCGGAAGCCTCGCTGCGAGGCGATGCCGTTGCTGTTGTAGCGCTTCTTGCCCGAGCGGGCTATGGCCACGTCGTAGCGGTCGCTGCCGTTGGCTTCCTTTCCCACCACGGTCCAGCGCCACTCGTCGGTGGGGTCGCCGGGGGCCAGGGGGCTGCCGGAGGGCAGGGCGGTGAAGGTGACGGCCACGGGGCCGCCGCCGGAGGGCACGCGCAGGGGCACGGCGTTGAAGCCGGTGGTCTGCGGACAGCTGAAGAGCGACACCTGGTAGGTCTGCGGGGCCAGCATGACGCAGCGGTAGCTGAGGTCGCCGATGTAGGGCTGGCGGTAGGGGGCGCAGGCGTCGAGATCCCAGGTGCACAGGCGCGCGGCGTAGTCGTAGTAGAGCTTGTAGAGCTCAGGGGCCTTCAGCCCCTTCAGCCGCATGAGGGCCTGGTTGAAGTCGCTGGCGCCCTGCATGGGCTGGTTCCACACCTGGGCCACGGTCTTGATGTCCTGGTAGTGCTGGCAGAGGTAGTAGAGGAACCAGTAGCTCTGGTAGCGGTGCCACTCATGGGTGAAGGCCAGCTGGTGGGTGTTGCGGAACATGGCGATGCTCTGATCGAACATCAGCTCGGGGTACGACTGGTTGGCCTGCCACTGTGCCGTCTGCTCCCAGATGGCGGCGCCCTTGCCCACGGGGAGGTGGAAGCCGGTGCCGTCGGTCTGCGAGTCCTGGTGCCCGCTGTGCTCGGCGAAGCACATGTAGTGGAAGGAGTGCCCCACCTCGTGGGCCACGCTGTGGCCTACGGGCTTGCAGGCCGATGGTCCGAGCCAGAGGGCGGACACCTGGAAGTCGTAGCCGCCGCCGTAGCACACCCAGTCGGTGGTGTGGTTGAGCAGCACCATGACCTTGTAGCGGCTAAGGTTCGACGTCGTGGGGTCTACGAAGCCCAGCTGGTTGATCTCCAGGTCGTAGAAGGCCTCGCACTTGCGCAGCAGGTCCTGCTCGTCGACGCGGTAGGCCGAGGGGGCCTCTGAGGGTTTCTGCCGTCCGTAGCCCTTGTCCCAGAAGACGATGACGTTGTCGCTCTCCACGGAGCGCGTCTTCGACCATGTGTAGCGGCCGTCGGGGTCGGCGTCGCTGTAGAGCAGCGAGTCGGCGGGCCAGGGGTGGCGCCACTCGTTGGGAATGTAGACTGTCTTTTGGGCCTGGGCGGCCATGGCTGCGGTCAGCAGCAGGAGGGTGAATAGTTTCTTCATCATAGTATTTATTTTAGTATTTGGGGAAGCCCCCCTACGGCCCCCGAGGGGGCTTCTATAGTTTCAAGGGCAGGGTCTATAGTGTCCCCCTCGGGGGACGAAGGGGGGGCTTCAGGGTCTATAGTGTCCCCCTCGGGGGACGAAAGGGGGGCCCCTACCTCCTGTCTCATTTCAGTATTTCGTAGTTGAACCAGTCGAACAGGGCCTTGCCTCCGGTCCTGTGGGCGGTGGTGTAGCAGTAGAGGCCCACGCGCGAGCCTTTCCAGTAGCCCATGGTGAGCGGGAAGGGCTGTCCCACGGGGGTGTATTGGCGGCCGTCGGTGCTCACCAGGAAGCGGTGGCTGTTGCTGCGGCTGTCGATGTCGGCACGCAGCCACACCGTCCTGCCCTTGCAGGGAGCCACGATGGTGCGCTGCCCGTCGGCCTCGGTGTAGAGATGCAGGCGCCCCTGCTCGCGGCAGACGCCCACGGCCATGAAGGCTCGGCCCGTGCAGAGCAGTCCGGCATGGTCACCGTCGGAGAGCTGCGAGGCGTCGAGGCGGGTGGTGGCCAGACTCTGGTAGCCCACCGTCTTCTGCGACAGCTGGCCCCGGCCCTCCTTCAGGCTGGCGGCGGGCAGGGCCAGCAGCGACAGCCATCCGCGCCGCACGCTGAGGCTCCACGCCGAGTCCACGGGGTTGTGGTTCCACTGCCACTGGGGGCCGAGGGCGCGCTGGCGGTGGCCCACCCAGCAGAGGCTGTCGCCACGGAAGTCGTCACTGAGAGGGGTGAGGAGGGTGGAGGGTGACGGGTGGAGGGTGGAGGGAGGATAGACGGTGGAGGGAAGCGGGTTCTGCCATACCATTAGGGGCTCGCCTATGCCGTTGCCGTCGATGTCGGCTCCCATGAGCGGCCAGCCGTCTTTCCAGCGGGCGGGCTGCAGGTGCACCACACGGCCGCAGGGGTGCGTCTCCTGGAAGTGGAGGAACCACCAGGTGGTGTCGGCGGGCAGCGGCGCGGCGCTGTCGGCAACAGTGCCGGCGGCGGGGGTGCGGGGAGTGATGACGTCGACGAGGGCTCCCTGGTGGGGGCCGTTGACGGCGGTGGAGCCCTGCTCCAATACGACGCGCTTCTCGTAGGGCCCGTAGACGCTGCGCGAGCGCAGCACCGTCTGCCAGCCCTGGCCCACGCCGCCCTCGGGGATGATGAGGTAGTAGTGGCCGTGGCGCTTGAGGAACTTCGTGCCCTCGGCCACGGGCCCTGTGTAGACAGTGACGCCGTCGTCGAGGAGCTGTCGGCCGTCGCCACTCATGCGGTGCACGATGATGGGTCCTGCCCGGTGGCGGCTGCGGCCCAGATAGGCCTGGCCGTCGTCGTCCCACAGCGGACAGGGGTCTTCCCACTTCTCTACCGCCTTCACGCAGTGCAGGGGCTCCCAGGGCCCTTCGGCCTTGGCAGCCGAGGTCATGAACAGGCCCTCGTCGGGGGTGCAGAAGTACACGTAGAAGCGACCGTCGTGGTGGCGCAGCGCCGGTGCCCACGAGCCGCCGCCATAGTGGCCGTTAGCATCCCAGCCGGGCAGCTCGAAGCGGTCGTAGAGCTGGCTGACGATGCGCCAGTGCAGCAGGTCGGCAGACTCGAGCATCTGCATGCCGAGGAAATGGAAGTCGGAGGCCACCATATAGTAGCGGTCGCCGACGCGGATGACGTCGGGGTCGCTGTAGTCGGCGTTCAGCACCGGGTTCTTGTACGTGCCGTTCAGCTGGTCGCCCCAGTCGAGCGGCGACTGGGCGGCGGCGCCGGTGCAGCAGGCGGCCAGCAGGAGCGTGATGAGCGGTTTCATCGGCATCAGTGCAGACGGCTTTACTTGTTCACCAACATCTTCTGGCCGTCGCGGATGACGATGCCGCGCTGGCTCTCGGTGGCGGGGGTGCCGTTCAGGGTGTATGTGCCGCCGGCCGTGGCTGCCGCGGGCTGCTGGGCTGCCTGCTGGCGCACGCCCGTGGTCTGTCCGGTCTTCTCCAGGAACTCGGCGCGGGCTTTCGCCATCTGCTGCAGGAAGGCCTCGCTGGTGTGCAGCTTGGCGTAGGCCACCGATGCCACCAGGCGGCCGGCGTCGACGTCGCTCTGCCAGTGGGCACCCACGATGACGCGGCTCTCGCCGTACATGTAGCCGCGGGCCATGATGGTGTCGGCACGGTCGGGGTTAATCTCGGTGAGCAGCAGGGCCGAGCTCCATCCCAGGATGGTGTGGCCCGAGGGGTACGAGCCGTTGACGAGCAGGGCGGGCTCATCCTCGGGCGTCAGCGTGTGCTCGTTGAAGCGGTCGAAGGGGCGGCGGCGCATGTAGAAGCTCTTCGGCTCCTTGCAGATGCTGTCGCAGGTGGCGGTGCCGTCGCGCAGCACACGGTATATCTCGGGCGTCTCCTCCTTCGAGATCTGCAGTCCGAAGGGCTCGCTGAACTCCTGTATGATGCAGTCGAGGCCGTAGACGGCGTCGCGCTTGGCAATGTCGCAGCGCACGGGGTCGAGGCGCTGCGTCTTGCCCCACATGTACTGCATGATGTCGTGGGTGAACAGCGCGCCGATGGTGTCGGGGGGTGCGGGCAGGAAGTGGCGCATGTCAGGCATTTCCTTACTGGTGAAGTAGGGGGTCACGGTTTCGTCGTCGGCCACTTGGGCCATGGCGCCGCTGGTGGTCAGGATGGCGGCGAGCATCCAAAGCATTCTCTTTTTCATTGCTGTTTTATTAGTGTTAATAATGTCCTATTCTGCCACCAGGCTGATGCTGTCGTCGCCGATGGTGATGAGGCGGCGTCGGTAGAGGTCGCCGACGGCGCGCTTGAAGGTCTTCTTCGACACCTGGAAGCGGTCGGCGATGAGCTCGGCGGGCGATGCGTCGCTGAGGTTGCAGCGTCCGCCGTTCTCGTGCAGGTAGCGCAGCAGCACCTCGGCGAAGTCGAGGGTCTGGCGGCGCCCGGTGGGCTGCAGCGTCAGGTCTATCTTGCCGTCCTGGCGCACGTGGTCTACGTATGCGGTGAGGCGGTCGCCGCTGTGCAGGGGCTGGAACAGCTGGTTGTCGTAGAGCTGACCCTGGTATAGGTTGTCGACGATGGTCTTGAAGCCCAGGTCGGTCTTCTGCCACACCAGGCAGTCCACCTCCTGACCATGGAAGTAGCCTGAGGCCCCCCCTACGGCCCCCGAGGGGGCTTCTATAGTTTCAAGGGCAGGGTCTATAGTGTCCCCCTCGGGGGCTGAAGGGGGGGCTTTCGGAGCCCTTGCAGTGGCGGGCAGCAGGTGCTTCTCCACCTTGGCGGTGGCCATGAGGCGGTGCGTCTCCTCGTCCTCCTTTATATATACTATGTAGCGCTTGCCCTTCTGCATGCGCTGCTTCTGCTCGCGGAAGGGGCAGAAGAGGTCCTTCATCAGCCCCCAGCTGAGGAAGGCGCCATACTGGTTGGTCCATGCCACCTCCAGACAGGCAAACTGTCCGACGCGGGCCAGGGGCGTCTCGGTGGTGGCCACCAGCCGCTCCTGCTGGTCCAGGTACACGAAGACGCGCACCTCGGTGCCGTCCTTCATCTGTGGCGTGACGTATCGCTGCGGCATCAGTATGTCGCCGGTGCGCTCGTCGCCCTCCAGGTATATGCCGGGTTCGGTGTGGCGCAGTATGCGCAGGGTGTTGTAGTCGCCGAGAGTAATCATAAGGACCTCCTTTCTGCTTCTGAAGCCCCCCCTACGGCCCCCGAGGGGGCTTCTATAGTTTCAAGGGCAGAGTCTATAGTGTCCCCCTCGGGGGACGAAGGGGGGGCTTCAGGGTCTATCGTGTCCCCCTCGGGGGACGACAGGGGGGCTTGGGCCTGCTCCAGCAGCCCGTCGCGCATGTGTATGGTGCGGTCGGTGATGGTGGCCAGCTGCTCGTCGTGGGTGACGATGACGAAGGTCTGGCCGTAGCGGTCGCGCAGGTCGAAGAACAGCTGGTGCAGCTCCTGCTTGTTCGCCGTGTCGAGCGAGCCCGACGGCTCGTCGGCCAGTATGACGGCAGGGTTGTTCATCAGCGCCCTGGCCACTGCCACGCGCTGCTTCTCGCCTCCGCTGAGCTCGGCGGGCTTGTGGTGTGCGCGGTCGCTGAGGCCCATGAACTGCAGCAGCTCCTGGGCGCGGCTCTTCGCTGCCGAGCGCGACGTGCCTGCTATGAAGGCCGGAATCATGATGTTCTCCAGTGCCGTGAACTCAGGCAGCAGCTGGTGGAACTGGAAGACGAAGCCCAGGTGGCGGTTGCGGAAGTCGCTCAGCGCCTTCTGGCCGAGTGTGGTGACGTCGATGCCATCGACGCTGACGGTGCCGCTGTCGGGGCGGTCCAGGGTGCCGATGATCTGCAGCAGCGTGGTCTTGCCGGCGCCGCTGGGGCCTACGATGCTTACCACCTCGCCTTTGTCGATGTGCAGGCTGATGCCCTTGAGCACCTGCAGCGAGCCGAAGCTCTTGGTGATGTTGCTTACTTCTATCATTCTTTTTGTCTCCTAAAAATGAATTATTCACTGACCCCACCCCCAACCCCATTCCCGACCTGTGGTCGCCTACCCGTAGCCTTTC
>DGHX01000115.1:11628-14156 GCA_002392835.1 Prevotella sp. UBA3837
TCCCCTACAAGGGAGGGGAGTGCCTACGGAGTCCTGTGCGGCGGGCAAGGCGGTAGCCGCTCCCCTTCCTTAGGGGGCCCGACGATGCAGCCAGCGCCCGATGGCCTCGTAGATGCTCTTCTCCTCGGTGTGCTGAGCCTCGGTGAAGCTCATGCTCTCGTCCTTGGTGTCGTTGCCGTACTGGTCGGGGAAGATGATCATGAGGTTCTTTCCGCTGAAATGCTGCTGCAGCTCGTCGGGCAGCCGCTCCAGGGCCGTCTTGTAGCTGATGGTGCCCTTGCGGGCCGTCACCACCACGAAGAGGTGGTCGGCGGCGATGTTCGCTGCCAGCTGCGGCAGCTCGTTCCAGTGGCCCATGGGTGTGTACATGGCCTTCACGCTGGCGTGGTGCATGCGTATGTAGTTCTCAATGAGTTCAAGCGACTCCTGCCGTCCGTGGAACTCCACGCGGCAGTCCAGCTGTCCGGCAAAGCGGCACAGGCGCTCCAGCCAGCGGTGGAAGCCCGGCTCGTACTCCGCCCTTGACGGCACGGCCACCTGTATGCGGCGCAGCGTGGTCAGCGGCTGCACGAAGCGGGTGAGCACTATCTGCCGGTTCAGGCCGTTGTAGAGGCTCTGCAGGAACTCGCCCCAGAACTTGGGGTTGCGGTCGGTGTGTACGTGCATGCCCATCACAATCTCTGAGCAGGCGAACTCGCGGAAGGCGTGCTTGATGCCGTTGGCGATGTTCGACGCCAGCCGCACCTGCGTCTGCACCCTCACCTCGCTGGCTGCGGCCTGGTGCTGCAGCTGCTCCAGCAGGCGGGTGCCCTGCTCGCGCCCTGCCGCGCTGTGCTCGTCGTCGTAGACCACGTTCAGCGCCACCAGTCCGCGGCTCAGCCGCTGGTTGCGCATCAGCATGGCCAGGTTCAGCAGCTGCGGCGCTATCTCGGGGTACTTCACGCACACCAGTATCTTCTCGTCGTCGCCCTCGCCCATGCCCTGCCGCGGGTGGGCCTTCTCGTGCACGATGATGGTCTGCGCCGACCGCTCGGTCATCAGCGTCGACACGACGCACGTCACCAGTATCATCATCACCACGCCGTTCATGATGTCGTCGTTCACCAGCTGCAGCCTCACGCCCACCATCACCATGGCTATGGCGCCGGCGGCATGGGCCGAGGTGAGGCCGAACATCATGTTACCGTCGCGCTTGGGCAACCGGAACAGCAGGCTCGACATGTAGGCGGCCACGGCCTTGCCGAAGGTGCCTATGAAGGCTATGAGCAGCACTATCCACACCACCTGTCCGCCCTGCAGCAGCGTGCGCACGTTGATGAGCATGCCCACGCCGATGAGGAAGTAGGGTATGAAGATGGCGTTGCCGATGAACTCGATGCGGTTCATCAGCGGCGACACACGCGGTATGAAGCGGTTCAGCACCAGGCCTGAGAAGAAGGCTCCGAAGATGCCCTCCAAACCGATGAGGCTGGTGAGTGCCGCCGAGAGGAACATCACGCCGAGCACGTAGATGTACTGCATGACGGCATCGCTGTAGCGCCGCAGGAAGAAGCGCGTCAGCCGCGGAATGAGCACCGCCGAGCCCACGAGGTAGGCCGCCAGCTTCAGCAGGAAGAGCAGGGCGTCTAAAGCCCCCCCTTCGCCCCCCGAGGGGGGCACTATAGTTCCTGCGCTTGAAACTATCGAAGCCCCCTCGGGGGCCGTAGGGGGGGCCGGAGCCTGTGTGGTGGCCAGTGCGGCCAACATGACCAGTGCCAGGAAGAGCGAGATCATCGACGACCCCACGCTGAGGGCCACCGACGGATGGCGTTGCAGGCCGTAGCGCCCCACGATGGGATAGGCCACCAGCGTGTTCGACGCCATGATGCAGCCCAGCAGGAACGACGTGGCACCGCCGTAGCCCAGCACCGTAGTGGCCACCACGTAGGTCAGGCCCAGCGGAACCAGACAGGTGAGCAGGCCGAAGATGAGGAACTGGCGCGTGTTCTTCTTCACGCTCTCCAGGTCCATCTCCAGTCCGGCCAGGAACATGATGTAGTAGAGGCCCACCTGCCCGAAAATCTCGAACGACGAGCCGCGCTCCAGCACGTTCAGCCCATAGGGACCCACCAGCACGCCCGCCAGCACCATCCCGATGATGTGGGGAATGCGCAGCTTGCTCATGATGATGGGCGCAAAGAAAATGATGAGCAGCACCACGAAGAAAATCATCGTGGGGTCGTGAACCAGTGGCTGTGCCGTAAGGAGCGTCGTCAATGCCATTTGCTTTGCAAACTATTCAGCCTGCAAAAATAAGCAAAAAAAATGAAAGTGCCAAACTTTTGTCCCTTCAAGTGGGATTTTTTTATTCAAGTTTCGCATTCGATCGTCTTTGGGAGTTAAAGGAGTTAAAGGAGTTAAAGGAGTTAAAGGACGATACCTTTTTCCCTTGATTCGGCCAAGGACAGGAAATTACGGGGAAAGAACTATCGTCCTTTAACTCCTTTAGTAACCGTTAAAAAACAACTTGGTATGATTAAGATACTGAC
>DGHX01000115.1:14345-26059 GCA_002392835.1 Prevotella sp. UBA3837
CATGTTATTTTTTACACTCACTTAACTCCTTTAACTCCCCAAACCAGCGATTTACTGTTTTTGCCTACTTCACGCGGCGCACGCCCACATAGCGGCGCTGGTAGTAGCCTTCGGTGCTCTTGCTGATCTTGACGCCCTCCTTCGTTGAGGCATGGATGAAGGTGAAGACGTTGGTCTGCGGGTCGTAGCTGAGCACGATGCCCACGTGGCCCACACCCTTGCCCGAGCGGGGCGAGGTGAAGAACACCAGGTCGCCGGCCTGCATCTCTTGACGTTTGATGGGCATGTTGATGGCATACTGCTCGCGCGACGAGGCACCTATCCACACATTGTTCTGGTGCTTGTACACATAGCTGGTGAAACCCGAGCAGTCGAAGGTGCGGGGACCCTTGCTGCCGTAGACGTAGCGCTTGCCGATGTGCGACTTGGCCTCGTTGATGATGTTCTCGGTCATCAGTTCATCATATTCGAGCAGCTCGCCGCGCTCGTTATAAAGGAAGTCGAAGTTGCCCACTTCCTCGTCACCCTCCTCCCCGTAAGCGAAGAGTTCGTCGACCACGTCGTCCGGGGCAGCCGTCGTTTGCTGGGCGGACACCTGGCCTGCGAAGAGGCACATCACGGTAAGGGTAGTAATAAAAAGCTTTCTCATTGTCGCTATTAGGATAAATAATGACGGCGCTCATAGGCGCCGCAAATCGTTCTGCGTGCAAAGGTAATAAAAAGTTGGCAGTTACGCACCAACTGTTAGCAGTTTTTTGGCACAGTTAATGTTTTTTTTCATTCGCTGCGTGCGCCATCCACGCCATGCCCGGATACACGCTTTGGCCTTAAAAGCCTGTCCTGCTGGTACTTCAGGGGCAAAATGTAACGTCATTTTATGTTGCACTACTTGCACCAAATGCTGGTGGGGGGTGGAGGGTTTTTGGTGGAGGGTGGAGGGTGGAAGGTGACGGGTGGAGGGAGAATAGTGACGAGCCCTTGATTTCTGGCTGCTCACTCGGAATTCCGATTGGCCGAATTTGCAAATCCGGCCGAGCGTTAGTAGGAGTAGCAAAACAAGTTGTATTGCTGAAAATGCGGCCCGCATTTTTTCACGAGCGGGCCGCATTTTTTTGTCCCAGGCCCTGGGATTTTTTTGCGGAGGCCGCATTTTTTCACGGGAGGCCCGCATTTTTTTGTCCCAGGCCCTGGGATTTTTTTGCGGAGGCCGTATTTTTTCACGAGAGACCCGCAGAGTAAAAAATGCTCATGCCAATTTTCAAGGGCCCGTCACTATCCTCCCTCCACCCGTCACCCTCCACCCTCCACCAAAATCCCTCCACCAAAATCCCTCCACCAAAATCCCTCCACCCTCCACCACCCAGGTGCAAGTAGTGCAACATTTTTTCGTCATAAAAGCTACGGCAATAATTCTTTGCAGCGGAAAAAATCGGAATTATTTGGCTCTTCCCTGCTTTTTTCGTAACTTTGCACGCATATTATGAAGAAGACTACGATGATGGCCATGCTGCTCAGTAGCACCATGGCAGTGGGGGCTCAGACGCTGCCCCAGTGGCCGCAGGCACAGCCTGAGGCAAAGGCCGGCGCACGCTGGTGGTGGATGGGGTCGGCAGTGACGGCCCAGGACCTGCAGTGGAACATCGGGGAGTATGCCCGCTGCGGCATCGGCTCGCTTGAGGTGACACCCATCTACGGCGTGCAGGGCCAGGAGCGCAACGAGCTCACCTATCTCTCCGGCCCATGGATGCAGGCGCTGGGCGCAGCACAGCAGGCCGGCGACCAGCAGGGCGTGGCCATCGACATGAACGGCGGAACGGGGTGGCCCTTCGGCGGACCGTGGGTGAACCTCAGCGATGCCGCCGGCAAGCTGGTGACGAAAGTCAGCGACATCATCACCGCCGACGGCAACACACCGCTCACCACCGACATCAGCGCAGCGGAGGGCAACACCAAGCTGAACAAGGTGCTGGCCTACAACCAAGACGACGACAGTGCACCGGCCACCGACGTGACGGCTCAGGTACAGGGCAAGACCCTCACATGGCAGGCACCGGCAGGGCGATGGCGCATCATCGCCGTGTACAACGGCCACACCCTGCAGCAGGTGAAGCGGGCAGCACCGGGCGGCGAGGGCTTTGTGCTCGACCACTACGACGCCGATGCCGTGGCACGCTATCTGCAGCACTTTGAACAGGCTTTCGAGCAGACGGGCGCACGCTGGCCCCGATCCTTCTTCAACGACAGCTACGAGGTGTACGGCGCCGACTGGACACCGCGCTTCTTCGACGAGTTCCGGAAATATCGCGGATACAGTCTGGAGGACCACATGCAGGAGCTGCTGGGACTGAAGACCGACAAGGACTACCAGGTGCTGGCCGACTACCGCAGCACGCTGCACGACATGCTGCTGAACAACTTCACACGGCAGTGGACACGCTGGGCACACAGCCACGGCGTCACCACCCGCAACCAGGGCCACGGCTCGCCGGGCAACCTGCTCGACTACTATGCTGCGGTCGACATTCCTGAGATTGAGAGCTTCGGCATCAGCAACCTCGGCATCAAGGGACTGCGACAGGACCCGGGCTTCACCAGCCAGAACCTGAGCGACCTGTCGACGCTGAAGTATGCTCCCAGCGCGGCACACGTCACGGGCAAGCCGCTGGTGAGCAGCGAGACCTTCACCTGGCTCACCGAGCATTTCCGCACATCGCTCTCGCAGATGAAGCCCGACCTCGACCTGATGTTCTGCGCCGGCGTGAACCACGTCTTCTTCCACGGCACCACCTACACGCCGAAAGACGCACCATGGCCGGGCTGGAAGTTCTACGCCTCCATAGACATGAGCCCCACGAACAGCATCTGGGCCGACGCTCCGGCGCTGATGCAGTACATAGAGCGCTGCCAGAGCTTCCTGCAGATGGGCAGCCCCGACAACGACCTGCTGGTCTATGCACCCTTCCTCGACGCCATGCACCGCAACACCACGAACCGGCTGCTGCTCTTCGACATCAACCACCTGTCGGACTATATGAGCGAGGTCACCCAGTGCGTGAAGAACGTCGGGGCCGCCGGCCTGGACTGCGACTACATCAGCGACGAGCAGCTGCTGGGCCTGAGCTTCGACGGCAGCCGCCTGCTCACCGCCGCCGCCACGCCCTACCGCGCCCTGGTGGTGCCGGCATCGAAGCACATGCCCGACGCCGTGCGCCAGCACCTGGAGCAGCTGCAGCAGCAGGGCGCCACCATCGTGTGGAGCAACAAGGCCGCCGACCTGCCCGTGGCCGCCGCACAGCCCGAGGCCATGCGCACACAGCTGGGCCTGAGCGTGCTGCGCCGCAGCAACGACACCGGCCACCACTACTTCATAGCTAACCTGACCAACCACGACGTCGAGGGCTTCGTGCCGCTCGGCGTCAGCTTCCAGAGCGCCGTCTTCTTCCAGCCCCTCGACGGCACCATGGCCGACGCCCTGCTCAACGACCGCCACGAGGTGTACATCAGCCTCCGCTCCGGCCAGTCGGTCATCCTTCAGACCTACGCCACCGCCACCGTCAGCACCGGCACCGCCGCCACCCAGCCCCCCGTGGCCGTGGCCCCCACCCCCCTCAGCGGCCCCTGGGCCCTCACCCTGCCCACTGCCCCCGCTGCCCCCTCCACCTTCCTGCTCGATTCGCTCTGCGGCTGGCAGCAGCTCAGCCCCGCCGCCACCGCCTTCATGGGCACCGCCACCTACGAGACCACCTTCACCGTGAGCGACGCCCTGCTTGAGGCCGCCGACGCTGGCTTCCGCCTCGACCTGGGCGACGTGCGCGAGAGCGCCCGCGTGTGGCTCAACGGCGACTCGCTGGCCACCCTCTGGAGCGTGCCCTACACCATCGACGTGCCCGCAGGCCTCATCCGACGGGGAGAGAACACCCTGCGCATCGACGTCACCAACCTGCCCGCCAACCGCATACGCCAGATGGACATCGACGGACAGCAGTGGCGCATCTTCAAGGACGTGAACATCCTCGACGTCTTCAACGGCAGCGCAGGCACCTCGGGCGTCACCAGCTACGCCTCGTGGCAGCCCGTACCCTCCGGCCTCTGCTCGGCGGTGACGCTGGCAGCACTGCACAGCCACAGCCGCACCCTGCAGGTACGGCAGACATCCTTCACCGACGAGGCCGACGGAGCCTACCCACTCTACCACCTCAGCGCCCCACAGCCCATCAGCACCATCACCGCCACCGCAGGGCAGCAGCCCTACGACGGGTTCAGCTGGCACAGCGACGGACAGGGCGGCGCATGGCTCACACCATGGCAGCCCGCCGAGGGGTATGTGCACTTCGTGGCCACAGCCACCGACGGGCAGACCTTCGATGCCTATATGAACGTGCTGGGAGCCTACGAGCATACGGCCCAGTATGACTTCACCAGCAGCGAGGCCCCCGGCGGAGGCTGGAACCAGTCGAACAGCACCATACCCGGCTTCGAAGCCACGGGCGAGGTGGCGCGCTATGTGGCCAAGAAGCGGGGAAAGGAAATCAGCGACGTGTTCAGCGGCATCACCATCAGCAGCAGCCAGCTCAACTATCTCTACTTCTACCCCTCCTATGGCATGATGCTGCGCTATGAGGGCACCGTCACGGCACCGGCCGTCGCGGGCACCGTGGCCATGCTCTCCTACCTGGTGGGCAGCACCACCACACCGACGGCCTACGCGGCTGCCGACTCGCTCACCGCCTTCAGCACCTGCAGCGATGAGGAGCTGCAGCTCACACTGCTGCCACAGGCCGACAGCCACATCTACCGCCAGCTGAACATCTTCCGCCCCAAGGTGCAGCCCAGCAGCATAGCAGCTATGAGACAGCAGCAAAGGCGGCCATCGGCCATCTACGACCTGCAGGGCCGACGCCTGCAGGCGGGGCCCCAGCAGCGGGGCATATACATCTACCAGGGAAAGAAATACGTAAAATAACGTACCACGCATGAAAGGAAAGATAACCATAGCAGGCATAGGCCCCGGCAGCCCCGGCGACATCACGCCCGACGTGCTCGGCGCCATCAGCCAGGCCGACGCCGTAGTAGGCTATAAATACTACTTCCAGTTCATCACCCACTGCCTGCGCCCCGGTTGCCAGTGCATCGACACCGGCATGAAGCGCGAGCGCGAGCGCGCGGCACTGGCCCTGCAGCTGGCCCACGAGGGCAAGACGGTGGTGGTCATCAGCAGCGGCGATGCAGGCATCTACGGCATGGCGCCCCTCATCTACGAGATGATGCAGCAGCAGCAGGCCGACACCGACGTAGAGGTGAGCACCCTGCCCGGCATCTCGGCCTTCCAGAAGGCGGCATCGCTGCTGGGCGCACCCATAGGCCACGACCTGTGCCTCATCTCGCTCAGCGACCTGATGACGCCCTGGGAGCTGATAGAGCGCCGCATCAAGGCGGCAGCCGTGGGCGACTTCGTCACCGCCATCTACAACCCACGCTCGCACGACCGCTACTGGCAGCTCGGCCGCCTGCAGGAGCTCTTCCTGGCACAGCGCAGCCCCACCACGCCCGTGGGATGCGTGCGACAGGCAGGACGACCGGAGCAGCACGTCGAGCTGACCACGCTCGCACAGCTGGACCCCGAGCAGGTGGACATGTTCACCGTCGTCATCATCGGCAACTCGCAGACTTACGTCGCCGACGGAAAGATGATTACGCCCAGGGGCTACTACCAGAATGAGGCTGCGGACACGTCGCTCAAAGCGGGCCAGCAAATCATGATGCAGTCGTTCCGCACCATTGCAGGCGAGCTGCGCGGCGGCCCCTACCCCCAGGACCACCTGTGGGCGCTGCTGCACGCCATACACACCACGGCCGACTTCGACATGGAGCGCATCCTGCACACCGACCCCGGGGCCGTGGAGCAGCTATATAACATGGTACGCGACGGAAAGCTGAAGACCATCGTCACCGACGTGACCATGGTGGTGAGCGGCATTCGCAAGGGCGCCCTGCAGCGCCTGGGCATAGAGGCAACATGCTACCTCAGCGACCCGCGCGTAGCCGAGATGGCTGCCACCGAGGGCATCACACGCACACAGGCCGGCATACGGCTGGCCGTGGAGGAGCACCCCGACGCACTCTTCGCCTTCGGCAACGCACCCACGGCGCTCATGGAGCTCTGCACGCTCATAAGGCGCGGAAAGGCTCAGCCGGCAGGCATCATCGCAGCACCGGTGGGCTTCGTGCACGTGCGGGAGTCGAAACACATGGTGAAGCCCTTCCGCCAGATACCGAAACTGATTGTAGAGGGCCGCAAGGGCGGCTCGAACCTGGCTGCCACGCTCTGCAACGCCATCCTCACTTACGATGACGCCGAACAGCTGCGACCCGGGCGGGACCTGTGAGGGTCACGAGCCCCCTAAGTTAGGGGGATGGGGGTCTGAACGAGCGAAGTTAGGAGTTAAAAGACAAATCATTATCATGTGTAAGTTCATAGTCATAGGCATCAGCGATGCACCGCAGCCCTTCTTCCCGCCAGAGGTGCTCAGCATCATACGGCAGGGACGGGTGTTCTCGGGCGGCAAGCGCCACCACGAGCTGGTGGCACCGTCGCTGCCCGAGGGTGCCGTGTGGACAGACATCACCGTACCCCTCGACGGTGTCTTTGAGCAGTATGCCTCACACTTCGCCCTTCACCCCTCACTGCCCGTCATCGTCTTCGCCAGCGGCGACCCGCTGTTCTTCGGCTTCGCCAACACCATACGGCGCATGATGCCCGAGGCCGAGGTGCAGGTATTCCCCACGTTCAACTCGCTGCAGCTGCTGGCCCACCGCCTGCTCATGCCCTACCACGACATGCGCATCGTGTCGCTGACGGGGCGCCCCTGGCCTGCCTTCGACCGTGCCCTCATAGAGCGGGCCGCCATGATAGGCGTGCTCACCGACCGCGAGCACACGCCCGCCGCCATCGCACGGCGCATGCTCGGCTACGGCTACGCCCACTACACCATGCACGTGGGCGAGCACTTAGGCAACCCCGGGAGCGAGCACGTCAGCACCCTCACGCTTGAGGAGGCCGCCGCCAGCACCTTCGCGCAGCCCAACTGCCTCATCCTCAACACCCACCACTCATCACTCATCACTCATCACTCATCACTCTACAAGCCCTTCGGCATTCCCGATGCTGACTTTGCCCTGCTCGACGGCCGCGAGAAGATGATCACGAAGATGCCCATCCGCCTGCTCACGCTGCAAGCCCTCGACTTGCCCCGCCGCCACGTGCTGTGGGACATAGGTGCCTGCACGGGCAGCGTCAGCATTGAGGCACGCCTCAGCTTCCCCCACCTGCTGATAGAGGCCTTCGAAGTGCGCCCTGAGTGTGAGGCCATCATCAGCGAGAACATGCGGCGCCACGGCGCACCCGGCATCGGCATCCACATAGGCGACTTCCGTTCTGTATACTGCGATATGATTGCAGTCAACAGGCCCGCCACGCCCCCCGATGCCGCCTTCATAGGCGGCCACGGCGGCCACCTGAAGGACATCATGCGCATACTGAAGGACATCATGCAGCCCGGCGCCGTCGTCGTGATGAACAGCGTGAAGGCACCACGGGTGACCACCGACAGCCACCGCCTGTG
Source organism: Prevotella sp. UBA3837 (assembly GCA_002392835.1). GTDB lineage: Bacteria > Bacteroidota > Bacteroidia > Bacteroidales > Bacteroidaceae > Prevotella. The sequence goes on from DGHX01000115.1 coordinate 21,968, forward strand.
GGACGAGGCCTGCCAGGAGCTGGGCCTGCCGCAGGAGCCGCCGCTGCACATACAGCTGAACGACCACCACCCCATCACCATACTGAAATGCACCATACCAAGGAAATGACAAAGAAAATAGCCATCATAACCACCAGCCAGGCCGGCGAATACATCGCCGACAAGTTGCTGCAGCATCTACCGCATCTACAACACCTACAGCATCTACCGCATCTACAGCACCTACCGAACCTACAGGCCGAGCCACTCCCCCGCACTGACGTGGGCCGCTGCTGGCACCACTACGACGCCTTCATCTTCATAGGCGCCATGGGCATCTGCGTGCGCACCATAGCACCATACATAGAAGACAAGCACAGCGACCCCGCCGTAGTGTGCGTCGACAGCCTGGGCCGCCACGCCATCAGCGTGCTCAGCGGGCATGTGGGCGGGGCCAACGCGCTGGCACAGCATGTGGCACAGCTGCTGAAGGCACAACCCGTCATCACCACGCAGAGCGACCTCAGCGGACTGTGGGCCCTTGACACGCTGCACCGACGCTTCAACTGGGCCGTCGACGACGGCGGGCGCATGAACGACGCCATCTTCGCCTTCGTCAACCGTCAGCCCACGGCGCTGCTCATCCGTGAACACGATGAGGGCACTGAGTATCTGCTGCGCACACGTCCGCCGCACGTCACGCTGGTCAGCAGCACCGACGAGGTGGACGAGCAGCACTACAAGCTCTGCATCGTCGTGTCGCACCGCAACGAGACCGTCTGCAACCGCATACCCACCCTGCAGTACATACCGAGGGTGCTCACCGTGGGCTTCGGACTGGCCCACGAGGCACAGCCCGTGGAACAGATCTGCAACGCCATGGAGCAGGCCATGACGGACCACGGCTTCATGCCCTGTCCGAAAGCGTGGTGCACCATCGACGTGAAGGAGAACGAGCCCTTCGTCAGCTATCTGCGCCAGCAGGGCGAGCAGGTACGCTTCTTCACCGCCAAGGAGCTGGCAAAGGTCAGCGTGCCCCACCCCAGCAGCACCGTGCAGCACCATGTGGGCACGCCCAGCGTCAGCGAGGCAGCAGCCATCTTGGGCAGCGGGGGCGGAGAGCTGGTCATAGAGAAGGTGAAGGGCCAAAACTGGACCATGGCAGTAGCTGAGGCCCCCCTTTCGCCCCCCGAGGGGGGCACTATAGTCCCTGCCCTTGAAACTATTGAAGCCCCCTCGGGGGCCGTAGGGGGGGCCTTAGGGGCTCCCTTCATCGACATCGTCGGTGCCGGCCCTGGCGACCCCGACCTCATCAGCGTGCGCGGCCGGCAGCTGCTGGAGCAGGCCGACCTCATCCTCTACGCCGGGTCACTGGTGCCCCGTGAGCTCACCGACTGCCACAAGCCGGGAGCCGTGGTGCGCTCGTCGGCCGACATGACGCTCGAGGAGCAATGCCAGCTGATGGCGGAGCACTACCGACAGGGCCACCGCATCGTACGACTGCACACCGGCGACCCCTGTATCTTCGGAGCCATACAGGAGCAGATGGCCTTCTTCGACCGCGAGGGGATGCGCTACCGCATCACGCCCGGCATCAGCTCGTTCCTGGCTGCCGCCGCCGAGCTGCGCTCGCAGTTCACCATTCCCGAGCGCACACAGACCATCATCCTCACCCGCGGCGAAGGGCGCACTCCCATGCCCGAGCGCGAAAAACTGCACCTGCTGGCCCGCTCGCAGTCAACGATGTGCATCTTCCTCTCGGCAGCCATCGTCGACGATGTGCAGCGCGAGCTGCTCACGGAGTATCCCCCCGAGACGCCCGTCGCCGCTTGCTACCACCTCACCTGGCCCGACCAGCGCATCTACCGCGGACAGCTGAAGGACCTGGCCGCCATGGTGCACGAGAACCACCTGACGCTGACCACCATGCTCGTGGTGGGCGAGGCCATCGACAACCGGCAGGGACTGTCGGAACTATACTCGGAACACTTCACGCACCTCTTCCGCAAGGGAAAGGAATAAGCAGAATACATCTCTTTTAATAACAAACAAAACTACTAAACACAATGAAGACTAAGACAAGAAGACTGTGGCTGGCCATGCTGCTCATGGCACTGGCCACCCCGCTATGTGCACAGGCGGCGGGCACCGTGTACGACGTGCGCGACTATGGTGCCAAGGGCGACGGCCAGACCCTGGACCACCAGGCCATCAACGCCGCCATCGACGCTGCTACCAACGCCGGCGGCGGACAGGTGCTGCTCACCCCCGGCACCTACCTCTGCGGCAGCATACGCCTGAAGAGCAACGTCGACCTGCACCTCACGGCCGGAGCGAAGATACTGGCCGCACCGGCCAGCATGAAGGCCTACGACGAGAGCGAGGTGTTCGGCGCACCAGAATACCAGGACGGCGGACACACCTACTTCCACAACTCGCTCATCTGGGCCGAGGGGCAGCAGAACATCAGCATCACCGGCCGCGGCACCATCGACGGCGAGGGCCTGACACGCAACGACACCGAGCGCGGAGGCAACGTGCAGGGAGGCAGCATAGGCACCGGCGACAAGGCCATAGCGCTGAAGCTGTGCCGTAACGTCACGCTGCGCGACATCACCATCTTCCGCGGCGGACACTTCGCCATCATCGTCACCGGATGTGACATCGGCACCATCGACAACGTCACCATCGACACCAACCGCGACGGCATTGACATCGACTGCTGCAAGTACTTCACCGTGAGCAACACGAAGGTGAACACGCCGCACGATGACGCCATCGTGCTGAAGAGCTCGTATGCGCTGAAGAAACCCGTGCTCTGCGAGCATATACTCATCACCAACTGCATCGTCACGGGCTACAAGCTGGGCACTTTCCTCGACGGCACCTACGTGCCCGAGAAGGTGGGCTGGGTGTGCGGACGCATCAAGCTGGGCACCGAGTCGAACGGCGGCTACCGCAACATCACCATCTCGAACTGCACCTGCATGTACAGCTCGGGACTGGCCTTCGAGGAGGTGGACCAGGGCAAGATGGAGAACATCGTGGTGGACAACATCTCGCTCAGCCACGTGCACCACTACCCCATCTACATCACCACCGGCTGCCGCAACCGCGGACCGAAGGAGCGCACCGACATCTCGTCGGCACGCGACATCTATATTAATAATGTGGTGGCCGACGACTGCGACTCGCTGGCCAGCATCATCGTCACCGGCATGGAGGGCACGCCCATCCGCAATGTGTCGCTCTCGAACATCTACGTGCGCTACCGTGGCGGCGGCCAGAAGGTGGACAAGCCCTACCGCGAGCAGGGCACCAACTATCCTGAGCCCCGCTGGGCAGGCCCCACGCCGGCCTACGGCCTCTTTGCCCGACACGTCGACGGCCTGCGCCTGCAGAACGTGCGCTTTGAGCTGATGCGGCCCGACGAGCGGCCCGACATCGTACTGGAGGACGTGCAGAACTACGAGAACCTTAAATAAACGCCCGGTGCGGTTGAAGCCCAAAAAGGACTTCAACCGCACGGTCGGAAAGGAGCACTGCTGCACAAAGGAAATGGCAGCTATCTTCACAGACAACTGCCATCCATTTACTAACTTTATTAAAAGATTGTCGCGACCGAGCCTATGGGAGGCAGTGGCACGAACGAGCCACACAGCCTCCTGAAACAGTCTCCACAAACCATTATTACTTATCTTCTACTGATGAAACATGGTGCGGAAACTATCGAAAACCAACTCATCGAGGTTGTGGAAAGACCTACTGCTAATTGATTACAATAGTCCACACCATGATTATATATAAACAGCCATTGTTTCGCAATGCTGCAAATATACATCTGGTGTGGACGTCATTGTCATTATCCTTAGCAGTTTGAAACTTCCACATTTCGATGAAGGATAATACGTTTTAACGTCCTATAATAAAAGCGACAGATTACCTGGCATTTGCTCCCTCTCACGGGATGCGCCTGAATCTGAGTTGCAAAAGTACATATTATTTTTTAAAACACCAAATTATTTCACGTTTTTTGCACATTCACCGCTATCATGGTAACTCAGTCATGCAGTAACTGTTCAGGCCCAGGCCTATTGATGGGATGATACTGAC
>DGHX01000115.1:26234-28615 GCA_002392835.1 Prevotella sp. UBA3837
ACAGTCGCTCGAAGTCCGTAGCCAGCCAGGCGGGTTCCAGGCACAACGAAACGTACAACAAGGACAGGCCTGAACAGATTAGGCCATCATAAAAATGCCAACAGCACTTAAATTATGCTGTTTTTCGCAGCAAATCATCATTTATTTAGAAAAATGTAGTAACTTTGCACTGCATTAGTATGAAGAACTAAGCGGAGAGTTGAAAGCAAAAGTCCAATAGCTATAGAAACGAAACAGCAATTTCCATGATTCTCGTATTCGGAGGAACGACCGAGGGCCGCAAGGCCGCAGAGGTGCTGGAGGAGGCGGGGAAGCCGTTCTTCTACAGCACCAAGACGGGCGAGCAGGAGGTGGCCCTACAGCACGGACAGCGCATCGACGGGGCGATGGATGCCGAGGCGATGGCGGCCTTCTGCCGCGAGCACGGCATACGCCTCATCGTAGATGCTGCACACCCCTTTGCCGCACGTCTACACCAGACGGTGGCCCAGGTGGCCGACGGCCTGTCGCTGCCCGCCATACGCTATGAGCGCATCTTTCCACCCCGCGACGAGTTGCTGACGTGGATTGACGACTACAGCCAGGTGCCGCGCGACATCAGCTCGCTGCTGGCCACTACCGGCGTGCAGAGCATCAGCAAGTTGAAATACTTGGAGGCTGAGGGCATACAGGTGTTCTACCGCATCCTGCCACGCCCCTCGTCCGTTCAGTTGGCCCATGAGCAGGGAGCCACCGACCAGCAGCTGTGCTTCTACGAGGACGGAGAGACCATCGACACCCCTGCCGAGGCCATCCTGCTGAAGGAGAGCGGCCTCAGCGGCGGCTTCCGGCAGAAGGTGGAGACCGCCCGCCAGCACGGCATGCGCGTCATTGTGCTCAGGCGCCCTACCCTGCCCCAGGGCTTCCGCCAGGTGAACGGCCCCTACGGCCTGCGCCGCATGGTGGAACGCCTGCTGCCGGGCTTCTATGCCCTGCGCAGCGGACTCACCACGGGCACCTGCGCCACAGCCGCCGCCGTGGCGGAATGGTGGAGGGTGATGGGTGGAAGGTCACCATTCACCACACTGCCTGCTGAGGTGCCTGTCATCCTGCCCGACGGCGAGACCATCATGGTGCCCGTGGGCTATGGCGACGGCTATTCCTACTGCATCAAGGATGCCGGCGACGACCCCGACGTGACCGACGGGCTGGAGATACGGGCCGCCATTGCCCCCATTCCGTCGGCCCAGGATGCTCCCATTTCTTCTTCCGACGCTGTTCCCATTCCGTCGGTCCAGGAGCCGGAAGGAATAGCTCCGACGCCCTGTGAGATACTTATTGAGGGCGGCGAGGGCGTGGGCCGCTTCACGCTGCCCGGCTTCGACTATCCTCCCGGCGAGGCCGCCATCAACCGCGTGCCCCGCCAGATGATAGTTCAGAACCTGCTTGCTGTCTTCTCCACCCTCCACCCGTCACCCTCCACCATTACCATCACCATCAGCGTGCCCGACGGCGAGCGCATCGCCCGCAAGACCTTCAACCCCCGTCTGGGCATTGAGGGCGGCATCAGCATCATCGGCGTCAGCGGCATCGTCATGCCCTTCAGCGAAGAGGCGTTCATCGAGAGCATCCACAAGTGCATGCAGGTGGCGCGAGCCGCCTTTGCACCCGACGAGGTGGCCCATGTGGTCATCAACAGCGGGGCGAAGAGCGAGCGCTACGTGCGTGCCCTCTGTCCGCAGCTGCCGCCCCAGGCCTTCGTGGAGTATGGCAACTACATCGGTCATACGCTGCAGATGGCCACCGAGCTGGGCTTCCGTCGTGTCACCCTCGGCGTGATGCTGGGCAAGGCCGTGAAGCTGGCCGCCGGACACCTGGACACCCACAGCCGCCGGGCTACCATGGACAAGGCCTTCATAGCCCAGATGCTGGGCGAGGCCGGCCTCGATACCCTCATCCCCCGTCTGCCCGCCATCACGCTGGCCCGCGAGCTGTGGCAAATGATACCACCCGACAGAACAGAAGGGTTCTGCCGGGTGGTCATCGGTCATTGCATGCGGCACTGCCGGCCGCTGTTTCCAGCAGGTGAGCTCACCGTCATCCTCATCGATGACGACGGCCACTGCTGGCGTTAGGAGTCCTTACTTAGGCTGCTTGCCGATATAGGCCAGGATGCCGCCATCGACGTAGAGCACGTGGCCGTTGACGGCGTCGCTGGCGTGCGAAGCCAGGAACACGGCGGGACCACCCAGCTCACTGGGTTCGAGCCAGCGGCCAGCGGGCGTCTTGGCGCAGATGAAGCTGTCGAAGGGATGGCGGCTGCCGTCCGGCTGGCGCTCGCGCAGGGGTGCCGTCTGCGGTGTGGCGATGTAGCCCGGGCCAATGCCGTTGCACTGGATGTT
>DGHX01000115.1:28699-30561 GCA_002392835.1 Prevotella sp. UBA3837
GAGCAGATGTTGCGGGTGAGCATCTTCAGGCCACCCTTGGCGGCAGCGTAGGCGCTGACGGTCTCGCGGCCCAGCTCCGACATCATCGAGCAGATGTTGATGATCTTACCCTCGCGGCGCTCCATCATCTCGGGTATGACGGCGCTGGAGCAGATGAACGGTCCCACGAGGTCGATGTCGATGACCTGCTGGAACTCTTCGCGCTTCATCTCGTGCATGGGAATGCGCTTGATGATGCCGGCGTTGTTCACCAGGATGTCAATCTGTCCTACCTCCTTGTGGATGGTCTCCACAAGAGCCTTCACGTCGTTTTCCTTGGTGACGTCGCACACGTAGCCCTTCACGTTCTCGATGCCGGCCTCCTTGTAGTTGGCCAGTCCGCGCTCCAGTGCTGCCTCGTTGATGTCGTTGAAGATGATGTTCTTGGCGCCTGCAGCCACAAAGGCCTTGGCGATGTTGAAACCGATACCGTAGCTGGCACCGGTAATCCAGGCATTCTTGCCTTCAAGTGAAAATAAATTTGTCATAATAGTTAACGTTTAAGATATATAACAACTAATGATTTCTTTTTTTGTCTGCGACGCTACAGGAATAATCATGCCCCAATTATAGTGTACACTATGTGCTCGTAATTCTTAAAGCCTCTCATTATTGAATAATATTTATGAAACATTCATGTCTATTCATGATTATTCATGTAGCGCCGCAGGCAAAAGACATCCTGTCAGTCGTGTAGGAAACTATTTCAGGTCCTTCACGTCATAGAAGTCCTGGTCACCGTAGTCGAGGTTCTCGCCTCCCATGCCCCAGATGAACGTGTAGTTGTGGGTGGCGGCGGCGCTGTGTATGCTCCATTCAGGTGAGAGGACAGCCTGGTCGGTGTGCATCCACAGGTGGCGCGTCTCCTGGGGCTGGCCCATGAAGTGGCAGACGGCCTGGTCCTGGGGCAGCTCGAAGTAGAAATAGGCCTCCATGCGACGCTCGTGGGTGTGGGCGGGCATGGTGTTCCACACAGAGCCGGGGGCGAGCTCCGTCATGCCCATCTGCAGCTGGCAGGTGGGCAGCACCTGGTTCACCAGCATCTTGTTGATGTTGCGCTCGTTCGACATCTCCAGGCTGCCCATGTGGGCCACCACGGCGTCGCTCTTCGTCACCTTGCGGCAGGGATAGGCGGTGTGGGCCGGAGTGCTGTTGAAGTAGAACTTCGCGGGGTGCTGTGCGTCGGCCGAGCAGAAGCGCACCTCGCGGTCGCCGCGGCCTATGTAGAGGGCCTCCTTGAAGTCGAGGGTGAAGCGCTCGTCGCCCACGACGACGGTGCCCGGTCCGCCCACGTTGTAGATGCCCACCTCGCGGCGCTGGGTGAACCAGTCAGCCTTCAGCGGGTCGATGGCCTCAAGCGGCAGCTCCTCGCTGACGGGCATGGCACCGCCGACGATCATGCGGTCGTACATGGAGTACACCATCTGCACCTCGTCGGCCACGAAGAGCGTCTCGACGAGGAAGTCGCGGCGCAGCCGTGCCGTGTCGTAGTGCCTGGCGTCTTCAGGATGTGCGGCGTAGCGCAGTTCATAGTTCGTTTTCATTGTTTCAGCAGTTTCTTGGTTTGTTTGGTGCAAAGGTACAAAAAGAAGAGCAAAAAACAAAAGAAAAGAACGTTTTTTTAAGAGAGATTTCACAATCTTATCCATCTATGGGAATGGATGAAGACACGAGTACGATATGGACACACAGAAGCTGGTGCCAGCGACTGCTGCCACTGGAAAACGGCAAATCAATACAAATTTCCTGCACCTGCCCTGATTTACAGTCGCTTACGCTCCTTTTCCTGCACCTTTTCCTGCACCTGTGTCAATCTGTTTGTT
>DGHX01000115.1:30711-41112 GCA_002392835.1 Prevotella sp. UBA3837
CGAGTCCGCGCACCGCGTATTTTTTCTATTGGTGTCCGGGGAAAACGCTAATGGTTGCTGGGTATCTGAGGAATGCGTCAAATATTTAACGGACAACAATACATTTTTTTCGTACTGTACGGTTGAAAAGAAGGGGCTGTAGTTTAACGATATCACATCCTGGTGCAGGTTCAGGTGCTGCTGTTGGTGCAGGTTCAGGTGCAGGTTTTACTTGCTAACCCACAGAGTGTCAATGCAGGTGCAGGAAAATGGGCATTACGCCCTTTGTAAGCACTCTTCAGGCATGGGGTTTTCGGCCTCGAAGCGTCGCAGGGCCTGGCCGATGGCTTCGACATCGGCGTTGTCATCGGCATTTAGCAGGTCTACGGGGTGCGCTTTATTGCTCTTTGTGTAGCGCCCCTTCTTCACGAGTGTCAGCGTGTAGGTATCGATGATTTTCTCCTTCTTCTTCAGCCTCAGCTCGGCCGTCTCGTCTTTGGTGAAGAGGAGTTCTCTTAGGCTGCTGTAGTCGGTTCCGTCCATGCGTATGGTTGTAAAAAAGCCTGTTGCGCATGCAAAGGTACTGTTTTTTTTTGCAATTACAGGCAGAATTACAGAAAAATGTGTAACTTTGCAGCCAATATGAAGTTCAAGGAAGAAATAAACGAGAGCTACACGATGGCCGAGGCCATCAAGGAGGCACAGCGCTGCCTGCACTGCAAGGTGCCCGGCTGCAAGAAGGGCTGCCCCATCAGCAACGACATCCCCGACTGGATACACGAGCTGAAGAAGGGCAACCTGGGCAACGCCATCAGCATCATCCGTGCCAAGAGCAACCTTCCCGCCGTGTGCGGGCGCGTGTGTGCCCACGAGAAGCAGTGCGAGGGCAGCTGCGTGCTGGGCAAGAAGGGTGAGGCCGTGAACATAGGCAAGCTGGAGCGCTTCGTGGCCGATTTCGACTCTGAGATTGGCCTCACCCACGAGGATGTGGCCGAGAAGACGCGCGGCAAGGTGGCCGTCATCGGTGCCGGCCCGTCGGGCATCACCGTGGCCGGCGACCTCTCGCGCATGGGCTTCGCCGTAGAGATATTCGAGATGGAGGCCCAGTGCGGCGGCGTGCTGCGCTACGGCATACCCGAATACCGCCTGCCGAAGGAGGTGGTGGCCCGCGAGATACGCTACATCGAGAAGATGGGCGTCATCATTCACCGCAAGACGCACGTGGGCGTGGAAATCACCGTCGACAGCCTCTTCGACCAGGGCTTCGACGCCATCTTCATAGGCACGGGCCTGGGCAAGCCGAAGACGCTGGAGATTCCCGTATGGCAGGACGGCCGCTGCATCTCAGAGCAGGAAGGCGGCATCATGTGCAGCCAGCTGAAGCGCGTGCGCATGGCCACACACTTCCTGCGCCGCGTGGAGCTCATCTCAGAGGGCTACATGAAGCGCGACGAGCTGCCCGTCGACGCCGGGGCACGTATCTTCGTCATCGGCTGCGGCAACACCGCCATGGACGCCTCGCGCACGGCACTGCGCATAGGTGCCTCGCGGGTCGACGTGGTCTACAACCGCGGCATCGACACCATGTCGGCCCTGCAGGCTGAATACGACGATGCCGTGAAGGAGGGCGTGCAGTTCCGCTGGTGGAGCGCCATCACCGAGATTCATGTCGACGAACAGCTCGACATCTTTGAGATAGTGCTCGAGACCACCGAGCCGGGCAAGGAGCCCGTGCGCCAGACGCTGCCCGCCGAGAACATCATCATGGCCATCGGCGCCACGCCCAACACGAAGATAGTGCGCACCACGTCGGGACTGGAGAACGACGTGCACAAGTTTCTGGTCACACGCGACGTGCCTTACGGCATGACCACACGCAAGGGCGTCTTTGCCGGCGGCGACGTGGCCAACCGCCAGGCCACCGTGGTCCATGCCATGCAGGACGCCAAGAAGGTGGCCCTGGGCATCGCCCAGTATGTCGATGCCGTGAAACTGATGCAGGCCATCAACATGTAGCCGCCCCCATGACCGATTCAGTGAAAGGCTACGTCCTTGGTGTCGTGGCTGCTGCCAGTTATGGCACAAATCCGCTCTTTGCGCTGCCGCTGCTCGGTGCGGGCATCGATGCCTACAGCGTGCTCTTCCTGCGCTATTTCTTTGCCATCCCCATTCTTGCGCTGATGATGGTGGCTCGCGGCCGTGGCTTCGGGCTGCGGCGCAGCCAGGTGGTGCCGCTCGCGGTGCTCGGCCTGCTCATGGCGGCCTCGTCGCTCACGCTCTATGTCAGCTACGACTACATCGGGGCGGCCATCGCCTCTACGCTGCTCTTCATCTACCCCATCCTGGTGACGGTCATCATGGCGCTGCTCTTCCACGAGCGGGTGTCGGCCACCACCGTGGCCTGCATCGTGCTGGCCACGGCAGGCATCGGCCTGCTCTATCGGGGCGGCGACGGCGCCGTGCTCCACCCCACAGGCCTGCTGCTGGTGTTCCTGTCGGCACTGAGCTACGCCATTTACCTGGTGGCAGTGAACAAGGGACAGATGAAGCAGATTCCCACACTGAAGCTGACGCTCTATGTCATTGTCTTCGGCCTGCTGCTGTTTGCCTTCCGTTTCCAGCCCTCTACGTTCAGCGTGCTCTCGGCGCGCCCGCTGCTGTGGGTGTCGGCGTTCTGCATGGCCTTGTTTCCCACTGCTATCTCGCTGCTCTGCACCAGTGCCGCCATCCAGAAGATAGGCAGCACGCCCGTGGCCGTCCTCGGCGCCATGGAACCCGTGACGGCAGTGGCCATCGCCATCCTCATCTTCCACGAAGCCCTCACCGTGCGCCTGGCCGTGGGCATGCTGCTGGTCATCGTCAGCGTCACCTTCATCATAGCAGGAGGCAGCATCACACATCCGCTGCTGCGCATCCGCAAGCTCTTCCCACGCATCAGGCGACCACGACACCACAACACTTGACCACAATGATGCTGCAAACTTAACCGCGTTTGGTCAAGAAAAAGCACAAAACGACTGCAAAAAAGCCACATTTTGTAAATAAACCCGTAAAAAACGCAGGAAAACGAAAGAAAACCGCCAAAACTTGACCAACTTTGAACAAGAATTCGTACCTTTGCAGCAGAAACAACAAAGAATAAGGAGGCCAAGCCATGAACGCAAGCGAAATACAGAAACTCTGCCGACTGGGCGAGAACAGCCGGGTTCAGTTCAAGCTCAGGCTGGAGAACCCCGCAAAGATAGCTCCCGAGCTGGTTGCCTTCGCCAACAGCAAGGGCGGCACCATCATCATAGGCGTTGAAGACAAGACAGGCGCCATCGTCGGCCTTAGCTACCCGCAAGCCCAGCAGATGAGCACCCTCGTGGGCCAGGTGGCCACCGAGTGGGTGAGTCCCACCATCTATTTAGAGACAGAGAGCATCGAGGTGGAGGGCCGCACGGTGCTCGCCGTGCATGTGGCCGAGGGCATCAACAAGCCCTACAAGGACAAAAGCGGCAACATCTGGGTGAAGCAGAGCAGCGACAAGCGGCGCATCACTGAGAACGGCGAGATTCTGGCGCTGTTCCAGGAGTCGGGCAGCTTCCGCCCCGAGGAGAAAGGCGTCAGGAATACCTCGGCCAGCGACATCGACCCATTCCTGCTCAATGAGTATGTAGAGCGATACTACGGCAAGCGGGCCGAGGAGTTCGGTCTGCCGATGGAGCAGCTGCTGAAGAACCTGCAGATACTGACCCCAGGCGGCCAGGTGACGCTGGCGGGGCTGCTGTTCTTTGGCAAGCACCCCGAGATGTACCAGCCGGCGTTCATCATCAAGGCCGTTGCCTTCTATGGCAACGAGATGAGCGGGCTGGAGTATCGCGACAGCAAGGATATAGCAGGCACCATCCCACGCATGTTCAGCGAGGGCATGGCGTTTCTGAAGGCCAACCTGCACAGCCTGCAGGCGGGGCAGTCGTTCAACTCGGTGGGCAAGCTCGAGATTTCCGAGGTGGCGCTGCGCGAGCTGCTGCAGAACGCTCTCGTGCACCGCGACTACCTGCTGCAGGCTCCCATCAGGATAATGATTTTCGACAACCGCGTTGAGATTGTCAGTCCTGGCGGCCTGCCCCGTGGCGTGAGCATAGAGAGCATCCTCTACGGCAAGACGAGCCAGCGCAACAGCCTGATAGCGTCGTTTTGTGCCAAGACGATGGATTATCGCGGGCTGGGCACAGGCATCATGCGCGCCGTGAAGGAGGAGCAGGGCAACATACGCTTTGAGAACGAGGAGGGCAGCCAGTTCAAGGTGACTATCGCCAGGCCGCAGCCCACCCCAGAGCCGTCGCCGGGGTATGGTGGCTTCATAGCTGCCGAGCCGTCGCCGGAATACGGTGGCTTCATAGCCGCCGAGCCGCCGCCGGAGTACGCCCCCTCCTTCGTGCCGAGCTTCAGCGCCATGCGCCGCCGCTGCCCCGCCCTGCCCAAGGGCGAGGAGGAGGCAGCCCTGCGCCTGCTGTCGTTCTGCAGCACCTGGCAGGGCATGCTCGAGATGATGGAGGCCACGGGCTATCGCAGCAGGACCAGCTTCCGCAGGCGCCTGCTCATTCCGCTCATGCAGTGCGGACTGCTGGAGCAGGAGTACAAGGACAGGCCCAACACGCCCAAGCAGCGATACCGCAGGACACAGGCCGCCGTATGAAGGGGACTTAGCACATTTATTAACCATAACAACACAGAACATGATGAAGACATTACGTTTCTCACTCATCGCCCTGCTGCTGCTGGCCAGCCAAGGGCTTCGCGCCCAGTTGTCGTTTGGGCGTGCCGAGCTGTTCAACGACGACTGGCTGTTCAGCCTCAGCGACGATGCCACTGCGCAGCAGCCGGCCTACGATGACAGCAGCTGGCGCCGTCTCAGTGTGCCCCACGACTGGAGCATAGAGGGCCAGCTGTCGCCACAGAACGCCAGCTGCACGGGCTATCTGCCGGCCGGCATAGGCTGGTACCGCAAGCATTTCACACTGGGTGCAGACCGACTGGAGAAGGCATACATCTACTTCGAGGGCGTATATAACCGCAGCGAGGTGTACCTGAACGGCCACCTGCTGGGCCGACGGCCCAACGGCTACGTGTCGTTCCTGTACGACATGACGCCGTGGCTGCGCCAGGGCGACAACGTGCTGGCCGTGCGCGTGGACCACAGCCGCATGGCCGACTCGCGCTGGTACACTGGCTCGGGCATCTACCGCGACGTGTGGCTGGTGCAGGCCCCACAGGTGCACCTGTCGCAGTGGGGAGCCGCCTACCGGCTGAAGGAGTTCAGGCCCGACGGCAGCGCCACTGTCGAGGTCGACGTCAGCGTCGATGCTCCTGCCACAACCGCCACCGCCTATCAGGGACGCGTCACCATCCTCGACGACGACCGCCACGTGCAGGCATCGACCACCGTTGAGCTGGGTCGACTGCCGCAAGGGCAGACGCTGCGCACACTGGAGCTGACCGTGCCACAGGCCCGGCGCTGGACGCTCAGCCAGCCATACCTGTACCAGCTGCACGTAGAGCTGCTCAGCAACGGGCTGCCCACCGACAGCGCCCGGCTCACCATGGGCCTGCGGACACTGCAGTTCGACGCTGACCGCGGCTTCGCCCTGAACGGCGAGTGGATGAAGGTGAAGGGCGTGTGCCTGCACCACGACGGCGGCGTGCTGGGAGCCGCCGTGCCCCGCGAACTGTGGGTGCGCCGCGTGCGTGAGCTGAAGCGCATGGGGGCCAACGCCATACGCATGAGCCACAACCCGCAGGCCCCCGTGCTCTACGACATCTGCGACCGCGAGGGAATGCTCGTCATCGACGAGGGCAGCGACGAGTGGGAGTTCCCCAAGCGTAAGTGGATAAAGGGCTGGAACCAGGGCGAACCGGGCTACGACGGCACCTTCGACTTCTTTGAGGAGTGGATAGAGCGCGACGTGGCCGACATGGTGCGCCGCGACCGCCACCACCCCTCGGTGTTCCTCTGGAGCGTGGGCAACGAGGTCGACTACCCCAACGACCCCTACAGCCACCCCGTGCTCGACGGTGGCAACGCAGCCATCAGCCAGCCCATGTTCGGCGGATACAAGGCCGACGCCCCGCGCGCAGAGCGCATAGGAACCATAGCCAAGCGCATAGCAGCCGTCATACGCAGCATAGACCGCTCGCGGCCCGTCACCGGAGCCCTGGCCGGCGTGGTGATGAGCAACGAGACGGAGTACCCCGCTGCCATCGACGTGGTGGGCTACAACTACACCGAGAAGCGCTACGACGAGGACCACACACGATACCCCGACCGCATCATCTACGGATCGGAGACCGGCGTGGGCTACGACGCATGGAAGGCCGTGCGCGACCGACAGCACATCTTCGGACAGTTCGTGTGGACGGGCACCGACTACCTGGGTGAGTCGGGCCGGTGGCCCTCGCGAGGACTGAATACGGGGCTGCTCGACTTCGGCAACTTCCGCAAGCCGCGTGGCTGGTTCCGGGCCTCGCTGTGGAGCGACGAGCCCGTGACCTATATAGGCACCTATCCGCTGCCAAAGCCGCGAGCCGGACGCCAGGGCCGCCGCAACGTGCAGGCATTCATCTCGCCCGAGGCACAGGACGACTGGAACCTGCCCGAGCGCCTGCAGGCCGACACGGCGGCCGTCACCATGCGCGTGGTGTGCTACACCAACGCCCCGCAGGCCCGCCTGCTGCTCAACGGACGGCAGGTGGGAGCCCTGCAGCCGAAGGACGACAGCAACGGCATCATACATTGGGACATAGCCTACGAGCCCGGCACGCTGCGCGCCGAGGGTTGCGACATGAACGGGCAGGTGCTGTCGAGCTACGAGATAGTGACCAACGGCGCCCCCGTGGCGCTGCGCACCAGCGAGCTGCTGCCTGATGACTGCGCCGAGCTGCACCAGCTGCTGGTGGAGGTCATCGACGACGGCGGACACCGCGTGCATTCGGCCACCGACGACGTGACCTGCACCATACAGGGCCCCGCCGTGCTCTTAGGCTTAGAGGGCAGCAACAACAGCGACATGAGCGACTACCGCGATGAGCATCAGCCCGCCTACCGCGGCCGCCTGGTGGCCTACGTGCGCCGCACGGCGCCGGGAGCCGTCACCGTCACCTTCAGCGCAAAGGGGCTGCAGCCCTGCACCATACAGCTATGACCGCACACCGACACCAGCGTCTGCTCTACCACGCCGTAGCCTTCATCGTGGTGGCCATCTGGGGCTCCACCTTCGTGTTCACCAAGCTGCTGCTCATGGCGGGGCTGTCGGCGGCGCAAATCTTCACTCAGCGCTTCATCATTGCCTACGTGCTGCTGCTGGCCTACAGCCTTGTGCGAGGGGGCATGCGCTGGTGGGCAGGCTCGTGGCGCGACGAGCTGCTCATGGCCGCACTGGGCCTCACAGGCGGCTCGCTCTACTTCCTGGCCGAGAACAGCGCCATGCTGTACACTACGACCACGAACACGTCGCTCATCGTCTGCCTATGCCCACTCCTCGCATCGGCACTCATAGGCTGGCGCTACAAGGCGCAGCGACTCAGCCGCACGCAGACCATGGGCACGCTGCTCGCGGCACTGGGCGTGGCGGTGGTGGTGATGAACGGGCACTTCGTGCTCCATCTCTCGCCGCTGGGCGACGCCCTGGCCTTCACCGCCTGTCTCTGCTGGGCAGTGTACAGCCTGCTGATGATTCCCGCCAACGAGCGCTATGACACGGTGTTCATCACCCGCAAGGTGTTCTTCTACGGGCTGCTGTTCATGTTGCCCTACTTCGCCCTACGGCCCGGACTGGGGCTGCAGGTGGTGGCCACGCAGCCGACGCTGCTGTGGAACCTGCTGTTCCTGGGCTGCGTGGCCTCCATGCTCTGCTTCCTGGCATGGAACTGGGTGCTGAAGAAGCTGGGCGCCGTCATGGCTACCAACTACGTGTACTTCAACCCCGTGACGACCATCGTCTTTGCATGGCTCATACTGGCCGAACCCATCACCATATACTTCATCATCGGCACGGCCCTCATACTCGTGGGCATGTATTTGGCCGACAAACCGCAAAAAAGCCATTAAAATGAACATCGGACCGACAACCGAGAAGCAGCGCTTCATCATCCTCGACGCGCTGCGGACTACCCACGTCGGGCCTCTTTGCCTGGAGCGCCACAAACGGCCATCCATGGGGCCTTACAGTGCACTCGCTGCTCTACACACTGAGTGTCACCACGCTGGCCTTGGCCTACGTCAGCGGCCTGTGCCTGCTCTACCTGCGCCGCCCCCAAGCTCGTCCCCTCGTCTGGCTGGCAGCACCGGGCCGTATGGCACTGTCGTGCTACATAGGGCAGACGCTCGCAGGCATCATCCTCTTCTACGGCATTGGCTTCGGCCTGGGCACCAGCTTCGGCCTCGTATGGACGGAGCTGACGGCGGTGGCCATCTTCCTCGTGCAGATAGCCTGCTGCAGCATGTGGCTGCATTACTATCGCTTCGGACCCATAGAGTGGCTGTGGCGCATGCTCACCTACGGCCGCCACTTCACACTGCGCAAGAAGAAAGAGGAGTAGGAAAAAACGCCCCCACGCGCGCCTGCTACATGGACTCGGCCATAAGGTCTTTACGACCTATCAGACTGAAAACAGTTACGTCGTTGTCTTCGTTAAGGATTCGCAACACCCTTAACACCTCATTCAGGGTTGAGCCGCTGGTTGTAACATCGTCGATGACTAAAATGTTCTGCTTCCGGATGGTAGCACAGAGCTGTTCATCCTGCTCAGTGGCAAACTTCAAGAAGTTCATCATATAAGGACGAAAACGGCTCTTACGCACATCCTTTGCTATCGTGAAATAGTCTTTCTGGTGAATTAAATCGAGCATATTCTGGATAGACTGCTTCACATCCTCTTTCTGTGCCTGAGTATAGCGCGGTCGGCCGTTCTCAAGCACGTCGTCAAGATAAGACTGCTCATAGCCATCCATATCAAATGAGATGCTGGCCGGCAAGGCTTTCACCAGTTCCATCTTTCGCAGCATTGGCTGAGCAAAGCGATAGATGTAGCGCAGCATATATTGATTGACTTTACTCGATGATTCCGGCATAACGACGAGATTGTAATCATAAAGATTTATCCGTCGGTTTAGGTTGTCGATAGCCTTCTTGATGAAGTGAGTCAAATCGGGGTTGTTCTGTAGATCGTCACTGAACTTAACATGCTTGATGAAAGCGGAACGAACACTGCCATCCACCTGGTCAGAGAACTCATAGCCATAGTAGAAGCACTTGCCAAATGCCTCTACCTGATAACCATTGCCCGTCAGCGTGACAATGCCGTCCGTTCCATCATGTTCAAAGTCGAACACAAAGCGCTGCTCGTTCTTATCGAATGTAGCTCCCATGGCCGAATCTCTGTTTTTGTTGCAAAGATACAAATAAAAACTGAAAAAACAAACGAATCCGAGTTTTTTTTAGGGAGATCTGAAGAGCGTGAGCCTTCGACCACCTGTTCTCTATGTGCGAATGGTTTGGCGGTATCGGGATTCAAAGAACAAGAGCTAAAAGCTCAATATCTAAGTATAAGTACGAACAGAAGCGCTGATCTGTAAGTTAATATTAATAATGTGTATCCTGCCACCGTCGGAGCGATGGAGATGAGAGGATTAGAAGTTAGCGAGCTAGCACCCCTGCATGCAATTGCTCAAGAGGGAAAATCAAATCCCAATTCTTGCCCCATACAATATTACCGTTCTCTATTGTGAAGCGATTGAACTTACTTGGGTCAAGATACTTGTTGTATTGCGGATGCGGATGACGGCGAATAAAGTCACCAATATCCACTATCTGTGTGGTATTGTCGCTAAATGTCAGATATACAGTCAAATTACCAGCGTCCTCTGCTTTAATAATGTGAAGTCTCTCCATAATAGTAATCTTTTTAAAGTTTCTTCTTAATATTAGTACTACGAACAGACTGCTTCAGCACGAAGAACTTCACCCACTTATCAATGATGTTCTTATGATACTTGTGAATGAATGCTTCCGCTGTACGCTTGTCCTTTTCTGGCAGTGGCTCTGCTCCCTTCTTTTCGCGGACATGAATATCAACCAGTTCACCATTCATCATAATGAGTTCGAAGACGCTCTCCTTTCCTCCATGAAGAACATGAACATGTATTGGCTCATGCTCGTTAGAAAAGAAATAGAAGATAAATCCAAAATACTCAAATATCTTTGGCATAACCCTTTAAATCACGTTCGCGAACATTATAATAATGTAAAAGACCCCACCCCTTGCCCCTCCCCCAAAGTGGGGAGGGGAGTGGAGGGTGTTGTCTTAGTCTGCTATCTTCGCCTTGATCATCTCGCGGTTGAGGCGGGCGATGTTGGCGATGGTCTCGTTCTTCGGGCAGAC
>DGHX01000115.1:41182-41564 GCA_002392835.1 Prevotella sp. UBA3837
CGGGTGTTGGTGCAGTTGCCGAATCCGAGCTCGTCCATCTTGGCAATCATGTTCTTCACGCGGCGCTTGGCCTCGACGCGGCCCTGGGGAAGGAGGGCGAGCTGCGATACCTTCGAGCTGACGAAGAGCATGGCAGAGCCGTTCTTACAGGCAGCCACGCAGGCGCCGCAGCCGATGCACGAGGCGCAGTCCATGGCCTCGTCGGCATCCTCCTTGGGAATGAGGATGGCGTTGGCGTCCTGAGCCTGTCCGGTGCGGATGGAGGTGTAGCCGCCGGCCTGGATGATCTTGTCGAAGGCGTTGCGGTCTACCATGCAGTCCTTGATGACGGGGAAGGCAGCCGAGCGCCAGGGCTCGACGGTGATGACGTCGCCGTCGTTGA
>DGHX01000115.1:41749-42644 GCA_002392835.1 Prevotella sp. UBA3837
GGCTCCTTGCCCTCGTTGATGAGCTCCTCGTTCAGTATGTCGAGCATCTCGAGGAACGAGGTGTCATCGGGGATGTCGTGCATTTCGTGCGTATCGAAGTGACCCGCATCTTTCGGACCATTCTGACGCCAAAATTTAATCGTAAATGAAATATTCTTTGCCATAATTCCTTAGTTCTTATAGTTACGGGTTTGTACTTTGATTGCTTCATATTCGAGGGGCTCCTTCGAGAGTTCAGGCTCGTTGCCCTTGCCCTTGTACTCCCAGCAGCCTACGTAGAAGTAGTGCTCGTCGTCGCGCTTGGCCTCGCCTTCCTCCGTCTGGTACTCTTCGCGGAAGTGTCCGCCGCAGCTCTCGTTACGTGAGAGGGCGTCGAAGGCCACCAGCTGACCCATGGTGAAGAAGTCGCGCAGGTGTATGGCCTTGTCGAGCTCGATGTTCAGGCCCTCCTTCGTGCCGGGCACGAAGAGGTTGGTGTCGAACTCCTTCTGCAGCTCCTGTATCTTCTTCAGGCCGGTCTTCAGGCCCTCAGCGGTGCGGCCCATGCCTACATACTCCCACATGATGTGTCCCAGCTCCTTGTGGATGCTGTCCACGGAGCGCTTGCCCTTGATGTTGAGCAGGCGGTCCAGCTCGGCGTTGACGCCCTTCTCGGCCTCGTCGAACTCCTTGCGGTCGGTACCGATCTTGCCCCAGATGCTCTGGTCGGCCAGGTAGTTCTGGATGGTGTAAGGCAGCACGAAGTAGCCGTCGGCCAGGCCCTGCATCAGGGCCGAAGCACCCAGGCGGTTAGCACCGTGGTCGCTGAAGTTGCACTCGCCGATGGCGAAAAGGCCGGGGATGGTGGTCTGCAGCTCGTAGTCGACCCAGATGCCGCCCATGGTGTAGTGGATGG
>DGHX01000099.1:0-5857 GCA_002392835.1 Prevotella sp. UBA3837
GCGGCAAAGATACGAATTTAATTCCAAATCACCAAACGAATCTGTAAAATACCGCACAATATGCGACGTTTTAGCTGATGTCATAGACACGGGATTCCTCTGCCGGCATTCAGTAATAAACAGGTGTATGTAGCGCAAGAAGAAAAGCCGGACTGCATGTGGGTGCAGTCCGACTTTTCTTGCTGTTGCTTTCTGGGGTAGGGGAGGATTACTCCACTACGATGGGCTTGTACTTCGGCACGAGGGTCTTCATGATGGACCAGCCGATGAGGTAGGCCACGGCACAGATGCAGAACACCACCATGTAGGCTGCAGGCTTGCCATCGAAGCCGAAGAAGGAGAAGGCGCTGCCCTGTCCCTCGGCCCAGGTGAAGAATGTGCCTGAACCCTTGTTGATGAGGAACGAGCCGATGCCGCCTGCCATGGAGCCGATGCCGGTGATGGTGCCGATGGTCGACTTGGGGAACATGTCGCCGATGGTCGAGAACAGGTTGGCACTCCATGCCTGGTGTCCTGCTCCGAGGAAGCCGATGAGGATGGCGGGCCACCAGGCGCTGATGGCGCCGAGGGGCTGGGCCAGCAGGCCGAGCAGCGGGAAGCAGGCGAAGATGAGCATGGCACGCATGCGGCCCAGGTAGGGGTTCATGCCTTTCTTCTCGACGAAGTAGGTGGGCAGATAGCCGCCGCCGATGCTGACCACGGTGACGATGAGGTAGAGCGTGAGGATGAGCAGGATGCCCATGGTAGAGTCGCTGGTGTAGCCGTACTGGTCGCTGAAGTAGGCAGGGGCCCAGAACAGGAAGAACCACCACACGCCGTCGGTCATGAACTTACCCACGATGAACGACCACGTCTGCTTGTACTTGAAGCACTGCCAGAAGGGGATGGTCTTCTCCTCCTTCACGTTATCGCGGTCCTGCACGTTGGCAATGTCGTCGTCCTGTTCAATATAGTTCAGCTCGGCCTGGTTCACACGCTTGTTCTTGGCCGGCTTCTCGTAGAGCCACATCCACAGGCCCATCCACACAAAGCCGAGGGCACCGATGACGATGAAGGCCATCTCCCAGCCCCATGCACGGGCCAGCAGGGGAATGGTGGCGGGAGCGGCAAGTGCGCCCACCGAGGCACCGCTGTTGAAGATGGAGGTGCTGAAGGCACGGTCCTTCTTGGGGAAGTACTCTGCCGTGACCTTGATGGCGGCGGGGAAGTTGCCGGCCTCGCCCACGGCGAGGATCATGCGGCACGAGAGGAAGAGCCACACCGAGATGGTGGCGATGGCCACGGCGGCGTCAGAGCCGGCCTGCACCATGCGCAGTGCCTCGATGCTGTCGTAGCCCTCGATGGTCATGGCCACCCAGCCGCAGGCGGCATGCAGGCAGGCACCCACCGACCACACGAAGATGGCGATGAGGTAGCCCTTCTTGGTGCCCATCCAGTCGATGAACTTTCCGGCGAAGAGGTTGGCAATGGCATAGAAGATGGAGAAAAAGCCGGTGATGGTGCCGTAGTCGGCGTCGCTCCAGTGGAACTCGGGAGCAATGAAGTCCTTCCATGTCAGCGAGAGCACCTGGCGGTCCATGTAGTTGATGGTGGTGGCCAGGAAAAGCAGTCCGCAGATAACCCAGCGGAAATTGCTCATTTTGGTTTTCTGTATTGGGGTCATTTTTTTAATGATTAATTAGTAATTAGTAATTAGTAATTATGGTTACATCTGAACCCCTGCTGCGGCACTATCGTCATATCAGCCATGGCGTTATGAAGGGCTTGCCAGGTAATCATAATTACTCATTACTAATCACTCATTACTAATTATTTAAGTTGATTCACGGGTATCTCGTCCTTATCGTTATAGTAGAGGTTCTCGCCTGCCATGCCCCAGATGAAGGTGTAGTAGTAGGTGCCGGCAGCGGCGTGGATGCTCCACTCAGGGCTCATGATGGCCTGCTCGTTATGCAGCCAGACGACGCGGCTCTCCTGGGGCTCGCCCATGATGTGTGCGATGGTCTGCGTCTCGGGCAGGTTGAAGTAGTAGTAGGCCTCTATGCGGCGTCCGTGGGTGTGGGGGGGCATGGTGTTCCAGGCAGCGCCGGGGTTCAGCTGCGTCAGTCCGAGCTGCAGCTGGCAGGGGCCCTCCTCCAGCACGTCGTTCACGATGAGCTTATAGACGGTGCGGTTGTTGCACTCCTCGAGCGAGCCCACAGGGCCCCAGACGGCGGCCTTCAGCGAGCCCTTGCGGCCGTCGAGGGTGATCCACTGCGTCTTGTAGTGCTGGTGGGCGGTGGCGCTGTTCAGGTAGAACTTGGCAGGCTTCTGCGGGTCGTTGGAACGGAAGAGCACCTCTTTGTTCACGTCGATTGACTGTCCCTTCTTGTCCTTGCCGATGTGTCCGCGACCGATGTAGAGGGCCTCCTTGGGTGAGAGGGCGTACTCCTTGCCGTCGACGATGACGACGCCGTCGCCTTGGCCGCAGTTCACTACGCCCAGCTCGCGGTTGTAGAGGAAGTACTTCTCCTGAATGGTCTTGTCAACGTCGAGGCCCAGCTCCAGGAAGTTCTCCAGCTTCAGGGTCTTGTTCACGGGCATGGCACCGCCGAAGATGAAGCGGTCGTAGTGCGAGTAGGTGAGGTTGATCTCGTCGGCCACCATTACTTTCTCCATGACGAAGCGGTCGCGCAGCGTCTGCGTGTCGTAGTGCTTCACGTCCTCTGGGTGGCAGGCCGTCCGGAAGGTTACGTTCTGCTGGGCCTGCGATGCTAAGGCTCCGGCCAGCAGTGCAATTGAAAGAAATGTTCTTTTTTTCATGTTGTTGTATTTGAAATGATAATGCTATTTATGTGTTTGTTTGGAAAAGAATTAGCAAGAATGAGAAAGAATTTTATTCAAGAATTAGAAAAAAATATTAGGCGGGAACGTCATTGATATAGTCCCTATAATTGTCTTGCATGAGCAAGATGAAGTCATCTTCCGCAGGTATGTACAGATAGCGCTCAGACCGTAGAGATCTTTCGCCGAAATTGAACAGTATGCCACGATGCTTGCCTGTGATGCGCATATAGTTGAAAAGCTGTGCACGGTGGTCGGAAATGATTTCCGCAACAGACTTCAACTCTATGATGATGCCTTGATAGTAGAAGTCAGCATAGTATGTTTTGTTCAGCAACACATCTTTATAAGTCAGCCGGAGTTCTTTTTCACGTTCAGCCACCATGCCACGCTTCTTCATCTCCACGGCAAGAGCCTCCTGGTAGATGGGTTCTTCCATGCCGCGTCCCAGTGTCTTGTGCACTTCCATCGCAGCACCCACCACATCGTATATGTCCTTGTACTCCTGTCTCGTCATCGTTTTGTGGCCTGTTATTTTTTTTTCTAATTCTTGAATAAAATTATTTCCAATTCTTTCTAATTCTTTTCTGTATCAGTCGATATTTATTTTGCATTCTTTTCCTCGGCCACGATGCGCATGCGGTTCCAGACGACCATGGCTATGGTAACGATTGAGAGCAGGCCCATGCCTATCCACTGCAGGTTGTTCACACACTTGTAGATGACCCATCCCAGGAGCGACGAGGCGAAGTCGAGGGCTCCGGCGTAGTTGCCTTCGGGCACGCGGGCTGCGGCATCCTGCGTGGCGGCGTACACCTCATGGGCTGCCTCGGTGAAGGCCGGTGCCATGTCGGTGACGAAGTAGAGGCCGATGGTGAGCGCCACCAGACCGATGATGAACGTCTTCACCACGTTACCCTTCGTGTAGGGCAGCACCATGGGGAAGAGGTAGAACATGCCGGCCAGCGAGGCCAGGGGCAGGAACTGGTTGCCGGGCAGGAACACGGCCAGCACGATGGCCACGGGGATGAGCAGCAGGCTGACGACGAGCGTCGTGGGGTGGCCGATGACCAGGGCGGGTGACATGCCGATGTACACCTTCTTGCCGTGGAACTTCTTGGCCACCACTTCCTTCGTCTTCTCCGAGATAGGCATCAGACCGTCGATGAACAGGCGGGTGATGCGGGGTATGAGCTCCATGACGGCAGCCATGGTCACGCCCAGGAAGAGCACGCTCTTCAGGATGGCCATCACGGCATCGGTAGTGCTGTCGAAGGTGGCGGCGAAGGCTGAGAAGTTAGTGAAGTGGTCCCAGTGGGCCAGGGCACCGATGAGTCCACCCACGATGAGGCCCAGCACGATGGGCTCGCCCAGCACGCCGAACTTCTTCTTCATGCCCTCGGCGTCGATGTCGAGCTTCGAGAAGCCGGGAATCTTGTCAAGCAGCCAGTTGATGCCTATGGCAAACGGCGTGAAGCTCTGGCAGAAGGGCTGAGGGATGCTGATGCCGTCCAGGTCGGGGTAGTATTTCTGGAACTTGTCAGCCGTGCGGTCGGCCATGACCAGTGTGATGATGTAGCAGGTGATGGCGGCGAAGTAGCCCCACAGCATCGAGTGACCCATGACGAAGTAGGCCACGGCGCCGATGAAGGCGAAGTGCCAGTAGTTCCACAGGTCGATGTTCACCGTGCGGGTGCACTTCGTGATGAGCAGCAGGAAGTTGATGCCCAGGCAGATGGGGATGATGAGTGCGCCCACGGCGGTGTTGTAGGCCACTGAGGCGGCGGCGGGCCAGCCCATGTCGAAGACCTTCAGGTCGAGGTGGAAGATGTTCGACAGCGCCTGCAGCGGCGTTGCGAAGTTGTTCGTCAGCAGTGCCGTGACGATGCCTAAGCCCACGAAGCCCACGCCCACATAGAGGCCGCTCTTCAGGCTCTTGCCGAATTTCATGCCGATGCACACACCGATGATGGTGAAGAGTATCGGCATCATGACCGACGCTCCGAAGCTAATGATGTAGCTGAAAACTTGTTCCATTTTTTTTATTAAGTTGTTTGTTTTGGCGTAGATTACGGTGCAAAAGTACACATTTTTCCTGAAATAACAGCACATTATGCGGAAAAAGTTTTGCACATACAATTATTTGCCGTATCTTTGCACGAGTATAATCATTAACTGTATATGCTATGAATAGTTTCAGGAGTAGAATGCTGTCTGCCGCCGCGCTGGTGTTGCTGATGCTGACGTTGCTTTCGGGCTGTGCCAAGAACAAGGTTCGCTCGGCCATAGACGAAGTGAACCGGCACTGTCCCGTTCAGGTGTCGATGTTTGTGCGCATGCTGAGTGCGGGCTATGACAACGACTGTGTCAGCGTGCGCTACGAGCTGGATGACCGCATGCTGAAGATTGAAGGCTTCCGCGACAACGCCGAGCTGATGAAGAAGATGATGCTGGCCGGCTATGAGCAGCAGAAGGAGTTCGTCGATGCCATCCTCGATGCCGGTGCCTCGCTGCAGTTCGACATCGAAGGCCGTACGTCGGGCGAGCGCTTCACGGTGACCATCAGCCCCGACGAGCTGCGCCAGACGCAGCAGGGACAGGTGATGACCCCGCAGGAGCGGATGGAGGCCAGCATCATGATGGTCAATGCGCAGGGGCCCATGGAGCTGGCCGAGGGCATGACCATGACCGGCATGCGGGTGGAGGGCGACTGTGCCTATTACCTCTATGAGGTCAGCCCCGAAGTGCTTGCCAACTTGCAGACGGACGCTGACGGCCTGAAGACCAACGTGCGCTATGCACTGGAGAACCTGAGCGAGGCGGACAAGGCCGACCTGCGCAATATTTCGAATGCAGGCAAGAACCTGGGCTATCGCTACACCTGTCCCGACACGGGTCAGAGCGTGGAGTTCTTCTTCACCCAGAGCCAGCTCGTCGACATCCTCCGGTAAGCCTCAAGGCTTATTGGTTGCCTAATCTTTCAGCCCTGCC
Source organism: Prevotella sp. UBA3837 (assembly GCA_002392835.1). Taxonomy (GTDB): domain Bacteria; phylum Bacteroidota; class Bacteroidia; order Bacteroidales; family Bacteroidaceae; genus Prevotella. The sequence continues at coordinate 5,815 of DGHX01000099.1, forward strand.
AAGGAAATAGAGTGATACTCTTTTATTTCTTCCATGGTGTTCT
>DGHX01000099.1:5963-19387 GCA_002392835.1 Prevotella sp. UBA3837
AGTTAGAGGGAGTTAAAGGACAATAGTTCTTTTCCTGATAATTCCGCTCCTTTGGTAGATTGGAGGAAAAAAGGTAATGTCCTTTAACTCCCTCTAACTCCCTTTAACTCCTTTAACTCCCCCAATTTGAGCGAATGCGAAACTTGAACTCTTTTATTTCTTCCATGGTGTTCTGTCCTTTTCATGTCGAGTCTAAAAACCGATGGCAATTTGGCAATGAGACTGCAAAGATAGCATGAATAAACTCAGCCAAATTGAGTTAATTCGTTGAAAATGTACAAAATGCAAACTAATTAACTAACTTTTTTGCCAATTTTCAGCATGTTTTGACAAAAAAATGCTACCTTTGTTCCCAATTCCGCGCACGAACATATATAAAAAGTATTTTTGTACGCGATTTTAACAGGAACGACAATATGAGCATAGAAGACAGACAGAAACAGACCACCGTCAATGTTCAGGAGAAGGCCAACTTGATTTGGGCGATTGCTGACAAACTGGTGGGTGTATATAAACCGCACGAATACGGCAACGTGATATTGCCGATGTGTGTGGTGAAACGATTCGAGGACACGCTGGCACCGACGAAGCAGAAGGTGCTCGACATGAATAAGCAACTGGACGAGGATGGCATCACCGTGAAGCAGGGATTCTTGGAGAAAGCCGCAGGACAGAAGTTCTACAACCTCTCGCCATTCACCTTCGAGACGCTGCTCAGCGACCCGGAGAACATCCGCGAGAACTTCGAGTCGTACCTGAACCACTTCTCGGAGAATGTCATCGACGTGATTCACCGCATGAAGTTCCAGCAGGAGATAGAGACAATGGCAGAGAACGGGCTGCTCTATCTGGTCGTCAAGGAGTTCTGCACGGAGAAGGCATACTTGGGTGCCGACAAGGTGAGTTCTGTGGATATGGGCTACATCTTCGAGGAACTGGTGCGCAAGTTCTCTGAGAGTTACGACGAACATGCGGGAGCACACTTCACCGCCCGCGACATCATCAACCTGATGACGGAACTGCTCGTGGGTGAAGACGAGGAGCGCCTGGAGGAAGAGGGCATCACCGCCACCATCTACGATATGGCGATGGGTACCAGTCAGATGCTGGGTTGCATGAGCGACCGCCTGTTGGAGATTGACCCTGATGCAGACATTACCACCTATGGACAGGAACTGAACGAGCAGACGTTTGCCATTGCCAAGGCTGACACGCTCATCAAGGGTGGCAATGCCGACAATATGCGACAGGGCGACACCCTGGGCGATGACAAGTTCGACGGATATAAGTTCGACTACATCATTTCCAACCCGCCGTTTGGCATCGAGTGGAAGACAAGCAAGGCTGCTGTGGAGGCAGAAAACAAAAAAGGGGCTGCAGGACGCTTCGAACCGGGTCTGCCCGCTATTGGCGACGGTCAGCAACTGTTCCTGCTCAATGGTGTGGCGAAACTGAAAGACACGGGTCGTATGGCGATTATCCAGAACGGTTCGCCGCTCTTCAAGGGCGATGCAGGCAGTGGCGAGAGCAACATTCGTGGCTACCTGTTGGAGAACGACTGGCTGGAGGCCATCGTGCAACTGCCCAACGACCTGTTCTACAACACGGGTATTGCCACCTACATCTGGGTCATCACGCGCAACAAGTCAGCAGAGCGGCAAGGCAAGGTGCAACTCATCGATGCCAGCCAGTGCTATGAGAAGCGCCGCAAGCCATTAGGCAATAAGCGTGTAGAGATTACCGAGACGGCCCGCCAACTCATCATGCAGGCCTACGACGGTTTTGCGGATGGTGTCATGACGCAGACTGCTGCTGACGGCACGGAGATTCGTGTAGAGAGCAAGGTGCGCGAGAACGACTACTTCAAATACAGCAAACTCTTCATCATGAATCCTGAGCGCGATGAAGCAGGCAACGTGAAGCGTGACAGCAAGGGGCGTCCCGTTATGGACAAGTCGCTCAACGACACGGAGATTATCCCCTGGCTGACCGACCGCAACGAATACCTGCAGAAGAACGTGGCTCCTTACTCGCCCGACTTCGTCGTGGACGAGAAAAAGACCAAGATAGGCTACGAGATTCCATTCACCCGCGAGTTCTACAAATATACGCCGCTGAAACCTTCTGCCGACATCTTCGAGGAACTGAAAGCCCTCGAACAGCAGGAGGCGGAAATCATGAACAAGATATTGCACTGATATTGGCTATGGAGCAGAAACAGCAATTCGTCAATGACCCGTTGACGCATTTGGAGGACAAAATAGTCAACGACCTGTTGACCTTTTAGAAACAAGAAGAATAGAGACAATGACAATAAAAGAAATTGAGCAGTTGATTGCCAAAGGTGAGACGCAAACGCTGGAACTGAAGAAAAGCACTGGCGAACTGAAGGATGCTATGCATACTGCCTGTGCTTTCCTGAACAGTGATGGTGGCTGGCTGATTTTTGGCGTGACACCCGACAGTCTGCACATCGTAGGACAGCAAGTGACCGACAATACACGGCGCGAAATAGCGCAGGCATTGGCTTCTTTGGAGCCTACCGTCGATGTCAGTGCTGAGTATGTTGACGTGCCTGGTTCGAAGGTAGGCAACCAAATCGTAGCCATCCACTTTGAAGGAAGAAAGGACAACCACGTACCTTATACTTGCAACGGACGACCATACTACAAGGTGGAAAGCACTACCCGCCAGATGCCACGTGAAATGTACGATGAGCGGCTGCGCGACAGTAACCCCAGCAAGTTCGCTTGGGACGCACAGGTGGCAGATGGTGTCACCATCAGCGACCTGAGCGAAGAACGCATCCGCAATGCGGTACGGGCTGGTGTGAAAAGCGGACGTATCAATGCTTCTGCCGAGGATGACAGCCTGGAGGTGCTGCTGGATAAGTTCAAATTGTTGCGCGACGGTAAGTTGACCAATGCTGCCGTGGTATTGTTCGGCAAGAAGCTGTTTGATTATCCACAGATGATGATTCGCATGGCCTACTTCCGAGGCAAGGAGAAAATGGTATTTATCGACAACAAGCAGGAGGAAGGCAACTTCTTTGACCTGCTTGACGCAGGCATGGCCTTCTGCTTTCGTCACCTCAGTCTGAGTGGTGAGGTGAAGGGGCTGCAGCGTGAGGAACATCTGGAGATTCCTGTCGAGGCTCTGCGCGAAGCCTTGACGAATGCGCTGTGCCACCGTCGCTATGAGGACCCGCGTACCACAGTCACGCTGGCCATCTTCGACGACCGACTGGAGATCACCAATCCCGGTCATTTCCCCAATCCGTTGACTCCAGAGAACATCAAGGAGCCACATGGCTCCTACCCCTATAACCTGCGCATCGCTCAGGTGCTTTACTTCTCCAAATACTTGGAGGGATGGGGAACGGGCATCCGTCGCATGATGGACATCTGCCGTGAGGAAGGTGTCCCCGAGCCTGAATACAAGTCTGACGGCTATACCGTCACTGTCACCTTTTGGAAGACGACACAAAAGGCATCACAAAAGGACGATTTAACTTCACAAAACGATGTAGACGCTACCCAAAAGACCATACAAAAGGACGCTGACACCATACAAAAGACCATACAAAAGGACGCTGACACCATACAAAAGACCATACAAAAAGAATTAGCGGCCCGCGATATTGCTATTACAGAGTTGCAATTGGACATTCTTATCTATTTCACACTGCATCCGCAGGCAACCCGTAGAGAGTATATAGATTCCGACAATAATATCTCCGAAGGAGGCACTATTTCTAATATTGCTCGTTTGCAGGAACTCGGCCTTTTGCGCCGCGAGGGTGGCCGCAAGAATGGCCGCTGGGTGGTAATGCTTGATATTGATAACGAAAACCGCAAGGTGGCCGAGGTCGAACTCAAAAGGAAACTGGAACAGCAAAAGAACAAGGAGGAAGAGGCATGAGGCAGATGAAAGATAGCGGAATAGAGTGGATTGGGAAGATTCCTGAGGGGTGGGCAATAGAGAGAATGAAAGGTCTCTTTACTGAACGCAATGAGCGCGACTGCAAAGGAAAAACTTTGCTAAGCGTTTCTCAATACTATGGCATCCGGCCTAAGAGCGAAACTGATATTGCCGATTCGCATATAGCAGAGTCTTATGACGATTACAAAGTGGTTTGTCAGGGTGACTTTGTAATGAACATCATGCTCGCTTGGAATGGCAGTTATGCCGTTTCAGACTATAACGGAATGGTTAGCCCAGCCTATTGTGTGTTTAAGTTCAGAAAAGATTGTTGCGAGAAGTATTTCCATTATCTGCTTCGTACCAACGGCTATCCTACAGCGTTCAAAACGATGTCACGTGGTGTAATTGACAGCCGTTTACGTTTATATCCCGAACAATTCTATACATTCCCTGTTATTCTACCTCCTGTAGAAGACCAGCAGCGCATCGCCGATTACCTTGACTTGAAGTGTGGGGAGATAGATTCGCTCATTGGGCTGCAAGAGCAGATGATTGAGAAACTGAAAGCCTATAAGCAGAGCGTCATTACCGAGGCCGTAACAAAAGGTCTTGACCCTAATGCCAAACTCGTCCCCTCCGGCATCGACTGGATTGGCGAGATTCCTGAAGGGTGGAAAGTGTGCAAGCTAAAGAATCAATATACGCTTCTGAATGGCAGGGCGTACAGTGACTCAGAACTACTACAAGAAGGCAAATACAGAATCCTTCGTGTTGGGAATCTTTTTTCAAGTGACAAGTGGTATTATTCCGATATGGAGTTAGAAGACAACAAATACTGTGAAGCAGACGATTTGCTTTATGGTTGGTCAGCTTCTATAGGCCCACTTATATGGAATGGGGAAAAGGTTATATATCACTATCACATTTGGAAAGTCCTTTTTTACGAAAATGACTTGCGCTACTCCTACTACCTATTAGATGCGCTTACTCACGCTAAGAGAAGAGACATGCATGGGTCAGCAATGCAGCATCTAACTAAAACTAATATGGATAACAGTTGGATCCCATTGGTTCCAAAGGAGGAGCAGCGCTCCATCGCCACCTACCTCGACTCGAAATGTGCCGACATCGACCGCCTCATTGCCCTGAAGCAGCAGAAGATAGAGGCACTGAAGGACTACAAGAAGAGCATCATCTATGAAGCAGTAACAGGTAAGACAATTATTGAGTAAAAACAAAGCATCATGTACAAACCACCATTCAATATAACGGCGAGAATGCTGCATCAGATTGCAGATATTTCGGAACAGCTGGGTATCCTTATATCACAGTTGGGAGAAAACGCACCCTCGCCTATGCTAAGGAAGAAGAACCAGATTAAGACCATTCACTCGTCTTTGGCCATAGAACACAACAGTTTGTCGCTGAAACAGGTGACTGACATCATTGATGGCAAGCGGGTATTGGGTGCTCCAGACGAGATACAGGAGGTGAAGAATGCTATTGAGGCGTACAGACTGATGCCACAGCTGGACGCTTTCAAGGAGAAAGACCTGCTGAAAGCTCATGGACTGATGATGAAGGACTTGGTTAGGACTGCAGGCCACTACCGCCAGGAAGGTGTTGGCGTGTTCAATGGTGAGCAGCTGTTGCACATGGCTCCACCAGCCGACCAGGTGCCGCGTCTGATGGGTGACCTCTTTCAATGGGTGAAATCTACCGATGTTCACCCACTGATACATTCTTGTGTTTTCCATTATGAGTTTGAGTTTATCCATCCCTTTGTAGATGGCAACGGACGCATGGGGCGCTACTGGCAGACAATGCTTCTCTCACGCTGGAAGGGCCTGTTTTCGTGGCTCCCTGTTGAAACTATCGTAAAAGACCATCAGCAAGACTATTACAATGCTATTGCGAAGAGCGACGCAGCTGGTGAAAGTACCATATTTGTTGAGTTTATGATGGATTGTCTGCTCGATGCGATGGTGAACTACGAACCGCAGGAAGAGGAAACAAGCGACGAACTGCACGATAAACTGCACGATAAACTGCACGATAAATTCCCTGACCTTTCTGAGAAAGCCCTCGATATAGTTGAGATTCTCAAAGATCATCCCGGACTAAATGCTGCAGAAATAGGCGAAAAGGTGGGAATATCGGAACGCCAAGTAAAGACCCATATCAATGCGCTGAAGGCTAAAGGTCTCATCGTAAGAGTGGGAAGCAACAAAACGGGATATTGGAAGGTTACGTTTGAATAATAATAGAAACACAATATGGACAACAACGACCTGAAAGAACGGGATTTTGAAGCGTATATAGAGCATTGGCTGACCACAGAGGGGGGCTACGTGAAGGGCGACCAGGCCACGTATGATAAAGAACGGGCCATCGACCTGAAGACGCTCATCAAGTTTCTCTGTCTGACGCAGACGAAGAAATGGGAACTGTATGAAAAGAAATATGGTGCCCAGACGGAAGACCGCCTCTACAACGTGCTGCAGGACAAGATTCACGAGCGCGGTCTGATATGGGTGTTGCGCAACGGGCTGGACGACTTGGGCTTTAAGTTCAAGTTGGTGTATTTCGAGCCTGCCAGTCCGCTCAACGAGGAACTGAACCTTCACTACCAGCAGAACATCATGGAGTGTACGCGCCAGTTTGCCTACTCCACCCAGAACCACAATACCATCGATATGGTGCTGTCGGTGAACGGCATCCCTGTAGTGGCCCTGGAACTGAAGAACCAGTTGACAGGACAGAACGTAGAGAACTCGCGCCAGCAGTGGATGAACGACCGCGACCAGCGCGAAGAACTGTTCCAGTTCAACCACCGCATCCTGGCATACTTCGGCGTGGATCTCTACGAGGCTATCATGGCCACTGAACTGCGTGGCCCGAAGACGTTCTTCATGCCGTTCAACCAAGGCAGCAACGGTGCAGGCAACGTGGGTGGTAAAGGCAACCCCGAAGCACCGGAAGGAAAGTACACCACCTGCTATCTGTGGGAGCGTGTGCTGAACCGTCGCATGCTGCTCTGCATCTTGCAGCGATACATCTCCCGTCAGGAAGAGGAGCGCATCAGCATCTATAAGACAAAGGATGGCACCATCAAGCAGGAGAAGAAGAAAAGCGTAAAGATTATCTTCCCACGCTACCACCAACTCGACGTGGTGGAAAAGTTGATAGCCGACACCGCCGAACATGGCTCGGGGAAGAACTACCTCATACAACACTCGGCAGGCTCCGGCAAGTCTAACTCCATCGCATGGGTGGCCTACCGCTTGGGAGCATTGCAGAACGCAGAGTTGAAACCGATGTTCAACTGCGTATTCGTTATCACCGACCGCCGTGTGCTGAACTCACAACTACAGAACACCATCCTGGGCTTCGACCATGTAGATGGAACGGTAGAGACGGTGAAGGACAGCGATTCATCCACCAAACTGCGCGACCTGATCAACGATGACAACTCACGCATCATCATCTGTACGCTGCACCGCTTCCCGCTTATCTATAAAGAGGTGAACAAGAATACGGGCAAACGCTATGCCCTCATTGTGGATGAAGCCCACTCGTCGCAAACGGGTAAGGCAGCAGAGAAGATGAAGGCTGCGCTGGCAGATACCGACGAGGCGCTGCGAGAGATGGCGGCTATGCAGGACATCGCTGAGGAAGAACTGGAGAAACAGCGCGACGAAATCATTGACACGCTGTTGGCACAGGGGCAGCACAGCAACCTGTCGTTCTATGCCTTCACCGCCACGCCCAAGCCCAAGACGCTGCGCACCTTCGGTGTCTGCACCCATCAAGACATTGACCCGACGAAGTGCCGCTACGAGGCATTCCATACCTATTCGATGCTACAGGCCATCGAGGAAGGATTTATAAAGGATGTGCTGCTGAGCTATACACCATATAGCGTGAGTTACGAGATTACAAAGCGTATCACCGATGACCCGGAATATGAAGAGACACCAGCCACACGGGCCGTCAAGGCTTTCCACGACAATCACCAGCACGTTATCGACAAGAAGTGCGCCATCATCGTAGAGAAATTCCGTGAGGTGACGCTGCCCGCCATGCAGGGCAAGGCAAAGGCGATGGTGGTGACGGCGAGCCGTGCGCATGCCGTGCGTTACTATATGGCTATCAAAGCCTATTGCGAGCAGCAGGGTTATACCGATGTGCATCCGCTGGTGGCTTTCTCCGGCAAGGTGCTCTATCAGGAGCATGAATATACCGAGACGGCCATGAACTCTACGCCCGACTATAAGATTAGTGAGGCAGGACTGCCGCTGTTCTTCGCCTCCGACCTCTACAATGTACTGGTGGTGGCAGATAAGTACCAGACGGGTTTTGACGAACCACTGCTGCACACCATGTTCGTGGATAAGAAACTGCGCGATGTGAAGGCAGTGCAGACGTTGAGCCGTCTGAACCGCGCCCACCCGGATAAGGTAGATACATACGTGCTGGACTTCGTGAACGACCCGGAGGACATCAAGAAGAGTTTCGAGCCGTTCTATACCGGCACCGAACTCATCAAACCGATGGACTTGAATTCGGTCTTCACCCTGCGCGACAACATCCGTGAACTCAATCTATGGAACGACCAGGACGAGCAACGGGTGGAGGACATCGTAAAGACAGTGAAGAAGGACGACCCAACAAGATTGGGCAAGCTGTCGAATGCCTTCAAAGGCGTGGTTGATCGTATCAACCAGTTGGACGAAAGGCTACGGGTAGGCGACGGAACGTCGGGAATGGATACGTTCTACACCGTGCGAGGCCAAATCAAACAGTTCGTGCGTTTCTATAACTATCTGGCACAGGTGGAGCGCACTTATAACCGCGACCTCTACCGTACCTGCGTATTCTGTGACTTGCTCCTGAGACTCATCAAGACCAAGCCCCATGAGCGCATTGACCTGAACAAGCAACTGATGCTGGTCAACTCGCGCATCGAGGCTGGAGAGACACAGAGCATCCACCTGGACAAGAATGCAGGAGGCCTGACCACCCCAAAGCCTGGTGCCGGTAATGGTCCCGACGATAAGCGTGACCTGCTCTCAAACATCATTGACAAGGTGAACATGATGTTCCGAGGCAACTTTACCAAGGAAGACCGGGTGCTGGTGGAAAGCATCTATGATAAGTTGAACACGCCAAAGGTACGCCGCAAACTGACCAAACAGGCCAAGAACAACGACCCGAAACAGTTTGCCGAGAGCATCTTCCCAGAGGTGTTTGCAGAGGCTGCACAGGAGTGCTATGGCGACCAGATGGAGGCTTTCCGTCGCCTGTTCCAGAACCACGACCTCTACAACAGCATCATGACACAGATGGGTGACATGATGTATGCCAACTTCCGTGCGCAGGACGAGGCCGTGTTCAATCCGGAGCGATTCAAGGAGAAGGTACTGCCCGTGATGCAGAAGGAGTTTGGCGACATCCAGTTCGACATCAAGCCTTATCCGTTGGTGGCCGACTGGCTCGTGAAGGTGATTGCGGCTGAGACGGCTCCCTCGATGGACGGTGCCAACGATGTGTTGCAGAATGCTTTTAACCGCCTGTACTGCTCGCCCCGCAAGGTGGCCTTCATGGATAAGAAGAGCCACTTCCGTTCATTAGTGAGTTACTTCGAGGTGTTCCTGAAGAAGATATACTTCATCGAGAACGGCAAGGAGATGGTGGTCACCCGCGAAAATGCCCGCCCCGGTGAGATGCCGTCTCTGGCAGACTGCATCTATCAGACTCCCTGCCTGAAGCGTCTGAAGTATGAGCCGGAATCGAACAAGTTCAAAGGCTGGCTCCAGCAGTTGCGTGACTGGCGCAATGAACAGTCGCACCAGGCCCCGATAGCCACAGAAGAAGAGTACGATGCCGCCATCCATATCGTCACCGCCCTCTACCTCTACGTGACGGCCTATAACATCAAGTGGATACAGCCCAAGATGGAGGCACAGGTGGTTACACTCAAAACAGAAGCGCAGCACATGGACATGGCTGCTGAAGGTATTCTGTAGCGATGGCGTAACCGAGCAGAAGAGGATTCAGAAAACACAAAATACTATTCATCTATTCATTATTGCTTGTAACGCATTGCAAATTAATAATATAGTGAATGAATAGAACATGCTGTCTATTCATTCACTATTCATAACTTCTCGCGCTTACCCGATATTTCCTGTCGATGATAAAGCGTCAGGAGCATCGTCTGTGAACATTATTGAAGGCGGAAACAAATTGTTTCCTGCGTGGAAACAAACTGTTTCCGTTAGAGAAACAAACTGTTTCCAATCTTTATGTTATTGCGAAACAGCCTGTAATACAGATGGATAGTGCTGTGATGTTATTTATTTTGCTGTATTCTCTAATCATTTATGAATAGACGATAGTCAAGATATAACCTCTATTCATAAGATAAACCATTTATATACAGGAGGTTATAAGCAAAAATGAATAGATGGCCTAATTTCACCATCATGAATGGCTCTTTCATTTGTGTGTCCGTCTCTTCTCTTCCCGCCGCCGCTGCTTGTCGCGTGCCTTGAAAGCCTTGTAGGCACTCACGCCGAGGTCGTAGCCCGAGCGGGCGGAGAGGCGGAACGACTGGCGGGCATCCTTGTAGGCACCGAGCTTCTCGAATGCGATGTCATGCCGCTGGTGGCCATGTTGTTGCCGCTGGTCAGACCATACTGGCTGTCCTGGCCGCGCAGTGCCCGGTGGTAGTGTGTCTCCTGCGCCGCGGCCGTCAGTGCGACGGCCGTGAGCAGGACGGTGATGATGCTTCTCGTCTTCATACTTGTTTAGCTTTTGTTGCAGACAAGCTCATGGCTTGTTCAGTCTTTGAAGTACACGCGCTTCACGCGGTTCGACACGCTGGTGAGCACCTCGTAGGGGATGGTGTCGAGCACGTTGCTGAGTACGGTGACGGGCAGCTCCGGCCCGAAGATCTCCACCTGGTCACCCTCCTGGCAGGGAATGTCGGTGACGTCGATGAGTGCCACGTCCATGCAGATGTTTCCCACGTACTCTGCCTTCTGCCCGCCTACGATGCAATAGCCGTGGCGGTTGCCCAGGTGGCGGTCCAGTCCGTCGGCATAGCCTATGGGTATGGCGGCGATGCGGCTGTCGCGCGTCAGGCGGCCCTTGCGGCTGTAGCCTACCGTCTCTTCTTTGGGCACGTCGTGGATTTGCAGGATGGTTGTCTTCAGCGTAGATACGGTTTCGAGCATGTCGTTTGTGCGTGGGTCAACGCCGTAGAGACCGATGCCCAGGCGGCACATGTCGAGCTGCCGCTCGGGGAAGTGCTCGATGCCGGCGCTGTTGTCGATGTGGCGCAGAATCTTGTGCGGGAAGGCAGCCTGCAGCTGGCGGCTGGCGCGGTCGAAGCGCTCGAACTGCAGGGCCGAGAAGCGGTCGAAGTCGTCGCTGTCGCTGCCCACGAAGTGTGAGAACACGGAGCGGGGGATGACGGCGGACTGATGGCGCAGCACATCGATGAGGCGGTCAATGTCAGACTGGGCCGACTGGTCAGACGTCTCCTTCGCTTCAAATCCCAAGCGGTGCATGCCGGTGTCGAGCTTGATGTGTACGGGCCACCCCGTGATGCCCTGCTGGCGTGCCGCCTTGATGAGGGCGTCGAGCAGGCGGAAGCTGTACACCTCGGGCTCGAGGTCGTAGTCGAAGAGTGTCTTGAACGACGACATCTCGGGGTTCATGACGATGATGTTCTGCGTGATGCCCGCGCGACGCAGCTCGGCACCCTCGTCGGCCACGGCCACGGCCAGGTAGTCTACGCGCTGGTCCTGCAGCGTCTTGGCTATCTCCACGGCACCGGCACCGTAGGCGTCGGCCTTGATCATGCAGACGAGCTTCACGTCGGGCTTCATCAGCGAGCGGTAGTGGTTCAGGTTGCTCACCACGGCGTTGAGGTCTACCTCGAGGATGGTCTCGTGCACCTTCTGCTCCAGCAGGTCGCTGATGCGCTCGAAGCCGAAGCGGCGGGCGCCCTTGAGCAGCACCACCTCGTCGTGCAGCGAGCGGAAGTCGGTGCTCTGCAGGAAGCTGTCCACGCTGGGGAAGAAGGCCTTCTGCGCAATGGCTATCTGTGCTGCCTGTGCGCTCACCTGCGGCCCTATGCCCACGAAGCGGTCGATGCCGCGCTTCAGGGCCAGGTCGCTCACCTGGCGGTAGAGGTTTTCAGGCTGTTCGCCGCTCTGGAAGATGTCGCTCAGGATGAGCGTGCGGCGGCGCCCCTGATGGTCGGGCCGGCGCTGCATGAAGTCGAGGGCGATGTCGAGCGACTGCAGGTCGCTGTTGTACGAGTCGTTGATGAGCGTCAGCCCGTGCTGGCCCTCCTTCACCTCCAGGCGCATGGCAATGGGCTCCAGACGGCGCATGCGCTGGGCCAGCATCTCGGGTGACAGGCCCAGGTAGAGGGCCGTGGCGGCACAGGTGATGGAGTTCTCGATGGAGGCCTCGTCGTAGAAGGGCAGCTCGTACTGTCCGTGCACGCCCTTGAACACATAGTCAACAACGGTGGTGCCACTGCTGCCGTCCTTCGGCGTGGCGACGCTGACGTACATGGGTGCCGATGTGCTGTAGCGGCTCCAGCCTATGCGCTCGCCGTGCAGGTCGCTGCGGCGCACGCTGCGGCTCACCACATCGTCGTCGCTGGGGTAGACGATGGCCTGTGCGTCGCGGAACAGGAGCAGCTTCTCCATGCATTTCTCGTCGAGCGAGCGGAAGTTCTCCTGATGGGCGGCACCCAGCGAGGTGAGCACGCCGATGGTGGGCTGGATGATGTCGTGCAGCGACAGCATCTCGCCCGGCTGGCTGATGCCGGCTTCGAAGAGGGCCACCTGCGTCTGCTCGTTCATGAGCCACACCGACAGGGGGACGCCAATCTGCGAGTTATAGCTGCGGGGTGAGCGGGTGACTTTGAGGGTGGAGGGTGACGGGTGGAGGGTGGAGGGCGAGGGGTGGGGGGTGGAGGGCTGGTTGACGCCGGAGAGCAGCTGGTAGAGCCACTCCTTCACCCATGTCTTGCCATTGCTGCCGGTGATGCCCACCACGGGAATGTTGAACTCGTCGCGGTGGCGCTCGGCCAGCCGCTGCAGGGCGGCCAGCGGCGAGGGCACGCGCAGGAAGTTAGCCTGGGCGTAGGCGGTGTCCTGGTTGTCAGGTACTTGCTCCACCACGAAGTTGCGCACGCCGCGGCGGTACAGCTCGTCAATATATTTATGCCCGTCGCTGCGCTGTGTGCGCAGGGCGAAGAAGAGCGTCTGCTCGGGGAAGCAGAGCGAGCGGCTGTCGGTGAGCAGCCAGCCAATGGTGGCCTCGCTCTGCCCGTAGCGGTGGGCGCCGATGAGCGTGGCTATTTTCTCTATGCTGTAGGTCATTTCTTTCTTTTTGTTATTTCGTTATATCATTATTAAGCATTAAGTAACCGTTAAAAAATAACTTAGTATGATTAAGATACTGACCCCACC
>DGHX01000099.1:19536-22595 GCA_002392835.1 Prevotella sp. UBA3837
GGGCCGGGGGTGGGGTCAGTGAATAATTCATTTGTACCAAGTTATTTTTTAACACTCACTAAAGGAACCCTTGCTGCCGCAAGGCGTCGATGAGGCCTTGGCTCATGGCTTCGTTGTCGCGGCGGGTGTAGCGCAGGTCGGTGAACACCTGTGCCAGCGTCTGCTTGTGGTTGATGCTGACGAAGTGCTGGTTCTCGGGCAGCGCCTCTTTCCCTGCGTAGTGGCGGTCTATGTCGGCAGGGCTGTAGTCGTGGTAGGTGTCGCTGTGCACGAAGGCTGGTGTGTCGAGGCGGTCGGAGAGCGGCGGCTGCTCGTCGGGCCATCCCACGGTGAGAGTGGCCACGGGCATGGTGAGGCGCGGCAGGTGCAGCACGTCGATGATGGTCTGCGGCTGATAGACGGTGGTGCCCAGGAAGCAGTAGCCCAGTCCCTCCTCGTCCATGAGGCAGCAGAGGGTCTGTGCATAAAGCAGGGCATCGGTGGCGGCATTGATGAACGACAGGAAATTGTCGTAGCCCGGCTCGGCCTGCCGGCAGCGGGCCCACTGCGATGTGCGGTTGAAGTCGGCACAGACGGTGAGCACCACGGGAGCCTGCGTCACCATGGGCTGGTTGAAGTGTGCGGGCGCCAGCTGCTGTTTCAGTTCGGCGCTGCGGGTCACCACGACGCTGTAGAGCTGCAGGTTGCCCATGGTCTGCGTGCGTGCTGCCTCTGCCATCAGGCGGTTCAGCAGCGCATCGTCGACGGGCCGCGAGCTGTACTGGCGTATGCTGCGGCGTGTAAGAAGGTTCTTCATAATATGATGGTTGTTATTGTTGTTTATCCTTTGGTTCTCTATTTAGCCACCTTGCGGCCGTGGCCTGCTGTGGTGCTGCGCTGTAGGTAGATGCCGTGGGGCAGTGACTGCAGGCTGTTGCCTGCGAAGCGACCGTCAAGGGTGTAGTAGCCTTGCTGATGGCTGCCGCCCTGGATGGTGCTGACGGCGCTGGGCTCGGTGGCAGGCAGCTGCAGCACCAGCACCTCGTCGAGCAGGAAGCGCTTGTCGGGCTGGAAGATGATGCGCAGCGGCCTCTGGCTGCTGACCCTGACGCTGTAGTCGGTCCACTCGAATGGCTTCATTGTCAGCACCGATGGGCTTACCGTTCCGTTGCCTTCGACGCTCAACGCCAGCACGTCGCCATCGGTGTTCCACCCTGCTGCCCGGAAGGTGAGCAGGGCCTCGCCGGTGGGCATGTCGATGACGGGTGTGACGGCACGGCCGGGGGTGATGGCGTTGCCGAAGCGGGCACAGGCAAAGCCTCCGTAGCCCTTGGTGATGCCCCATCCGATGTTGTCGGGGTGCAGGGTGCTGCTGGCCATCGTGGTGTTCCAGGTGCCGTCGTTGCCGCCTGTTCCTGTGCAGTTGTTGAATGATTCGTAGAAGATGGTTTCCTCAGGCAGCATGATGTCCGAGGCACTGTTGCGGAATCGGAACGACATGGTGCCGTCGTCGTGGCGCTTGATGTCAAGGATGCCCTTGTTCAGCAGCAGACTGCCGTCGGCGTTGTTATGCCACAGCTTGGCTGAGGGCACCGAGGTGTTGGTCAGCGAATCGTTGCCGTTGTAAGGGTAGACGTCGCTGCTGCTGCCCGAGCCAGTGGTGCGGTTGCCGGCACGGACGATGGTGCAGTGCTGGTGTATGGGCACGCCGTAGGTCTTGTCAAACTCATTTAGGGTGTTCACCTGGTTATTGGCCCAGATGTCATAGTCGTAGTCGACGTAGGTGATGAGGAGTCCGGCGCCGGGTGCACTGGCGTCCCAGTCCTTCTGCTGTCGGTTCTCAATGAGGAAATATTCGTTGGCGTAGCCCGCGTTGCGCATCAGGTAGGCCTCGGGGACGTCGCTCAGCGGCTGCATGCCCTCGATGACCTGGTCCTCGGTCAGCTCCCTGGGCTGCAGCCATCCGCAGGTGTAGCGCTCGAAGCTGGTGTAGCCCACAGGGCAAAAGCCGTTATTGTTGTAGCTGCCTCCGCTCATGAGCGACCACTCGCCCATGCCGAAGTTGCCCTTGTACATCACATCGTAGAAGTCGGGCAGGCCCAGGCAGTGTGAGAACTCGTGACACAGGGTGCCGATGCCGTCGATGCTGCTGCCCATGAGCTCGCTGGTGACGGCGTAGGTATCGATGCTGACGCCGTCGAGGGTGAGCGGCTGCTGATAGTCGCTCTCGCTGAGCGTCCATTCGTGGGGCCAGATGGTTGATGCTCCGCCGTAGGCGTTCTCGCCCTGCCCGGCGTAGATGCACACCACCTGGTCTACGGTGCCGTCGCCGTCCCAGTCGTAACGGCTGAAGTCAACGTAGCTGTCCACGGCCTGGCAGGCCGTGACCACCAGCTCGCCCGGGCGCAGGTCGTTGCCGTCGGCATCGTTCTCGCCGTAGTACTTGTAGTCCTTGGGCATTCGGATGGGGCCCACCACGTCGAAGGTGAGGTCGAACTCGCCATACGACTGGCTGAGGAAGTAGTCGTGCACCGAGCCTTGGAATTGCCCTTCGTTGTAGCCCGGCTCGTTACAGATGCGGCTGTAGAGCACTGAGTCGTGATCGGCCTGCAGCTGTAGGTCGTTGTATTCCACCAGTATGATGAGTCCTTTCTTCTGGCCGCTGTAGTGGCTGAAGTCGCCCACGGCTCTGTGCTGCACGCGGCGCTGGCGGCTTGCGGCAGCCTTGGTTCGCCGCTGCTGGGCATGGCTTGTCAGGCGGGGCATGTCGGCCTCGGTGAAGGTGCCGTCAACCTCGGTCAGCTGCCGACCGTCGTCGGTGAGCCAGTAGTGCATGTGCTCGTCGCCCACGAGCCGGGCCTTCACCAAAGTCCCGTTTAGCGACATTGTCTGCCAGATTCCTTTCTTGGCTGGTACTGCCATGGCTCCCAGGGTGAACAGGGTCAGCGTCAGTATTGTCAGTATTCTCTTCATTGCTTACTGATGGTTTAGTGATTATCAGGGTGCAAAATTACGAAAAATAATTCATAACGTATCCTTTTTTGCGCCCATTTTTCGCATCCGCCTGTTTTTTATTCAAG
>DGHX01000099.1:22642-24779 GCA_002392835.1 Prevotella sp. UBA3837
AAGACTCTTTTCCGATACTCAGGCACAATAGGGGGCAAATGCTATATAGTTGCCTGTTTTTTTAGCAGAAATGCGTTAATCTTCCAAAAATCGCTTCGTGGTTACAACCTTTTTTAGTATCTTTGCAGCGTAAAAAGCAAGAAGATGGAAAAACAGACGAATAATACCAACGAAGAGGCGCTGCAGGCATGGATGGCTTGCTATGGCGGCGAAGAGCAGCTCGTTGAGCAGCTGGTGTCACTGGACAGCGATGCCAGTGACGCGGTGACCGCCCCGCAGGCGCGCCGGCTGCTGAACCACCTGCACCAGCTGGAACCGGAGACGCCGCTGGCCCTGAGCACCCGTCCGCAGGTGACCGAGGTGCGCCCGCAGGTGCTGGAGTGCGACGTGGTGCGCTTTCAGAACAACAAGGAGAAATGGGTGGCCCTGGTGGGGCTGCTCGACGGCTATCCCTATGAGATATTCACAGGCCTGCAGGACGAGGAAGAGGGCATCATGCTGCCCAAGTCGGTGAGCAAGGGGAAAATCGTGAAGCAGGTAAATGCCGACGGCACCAAGCGCTACGACTTCCAGTTCGAGAACACCCGCGGATATAAGATCACCGTGGAAGGCATCAGCGAGAAGTTCAATCCCGAGTACTGGAACTATGCCAAGCTCATCAGCGGTGTGCTGCGCTATCGCATGCCCATAGAGCATGTCATTCGCCTGGTGGCATCGCTGCAGCTGAAGGACGAGAGCATCAACACATGGAAGAACGGCGTGGAGCGTGCGCTGAAGAAATACCTGCCCGGACAGGCCGACACACAGAATGACGCTGCAGAGTAGTATCATCAGCATCGAACAGCTCAGGCTCTATGCACGCCATGGCGTCATGGAGCAGGAGCGTTGCGTTGGGGCGTACTATCGGGTTAGCGTGCGCGTACATTATAATATATGGCAGGCCATGCAGACCGACGACGTGGCCGACACGCTGAACTACGCCGAGCTGTGCCAGGTGGTGACGGCTGAGATGCAGCAGCCCTCGAACCTGCTGGAGCATGTGGCGGGCCGCATCTGTAAGGCTGTGTTCGCAAGATTCCCGCAGACCACGGCCGTAGAGCTGAAGCTGACCAAGGAGAACCCGCCCATGGGTGCCGACTGTGCCGGCGCCAGCGTGGAGGTGGTGATGAGAAATGAGAAATGAAAAGAGAGAAATAATGAGACACAACATAGGGACTCGGTACACGCATAGCCTGGGCAGCGCCGTCGTGCGGTTGCTGCCGCTGCTGCTTGTGCTGCTGTTCACACTCTGGGCTGCCACGCCTTCGTTTGCAGCCGATAAGCATAAGTTTACACTCGTCATCGACGCCGGACACGGCGGCAAGGACGGCGGCGCCTGTGCCCATGGCGCCAAGGAGAAGAGCATCAACCTGAGCGTGGCACTCGCCTTCGGCAGGCTGGTGGAGCAGAACTGCCCCGAGGTGAAGGTCATCTACACGCGCAAGACCGACGTATTCGTGCCGCTGCACAAACGGGCCGACATTGCCAACAAGAACAAGGCCGACGTGTTCATCTCCATTCACACCAACTCGGTGGAGAGCCGCAAGGCCGTCACTGGCATGGAGACCTACACCATGGGCATGCGGCGCAGCGACGAGAAACGCAGTGCCGCCATGCGCGAGAACGAGGTCATCCTCATAGAGAGCGACTACAAGCAGCACTATGCCGGCTTCGACCCCAACTCGCCCGAGAGCTACATCATCTTCGACATGGTGAACGAGACCAACATGGCGCAGAGCGTAGAGCTGGCCCAGCTCATACAGAAGCACGTCTGTGCCACCGCCGGTCGCCCCAACAAGGGGGTGAAGCAGGATGCCTTCCTGGTGCTGCGCGAGACGTCGATGCCCGCCTGCCTCATCGAGCTGGGCTACATCACCACGGCCTCGGAGGCCACCTACCTCACCAAGCAAGCCAACGTCGACGCCATGGCGCGCGGCATCTACCAGGCTTTCGTGGCCTACAAGAAGAAGCATGCCCCAGCCACGACGACGCAACCGACGCAACCGACGCAACCGGCACAACCGTCACAACCGTCACAAACAGCCCCAGCCCATGAGGAACCAGCGGCAGAGCCTGAAACTATAGAAGCCCCCTCGGG
>DGHX01000099.1:24872-34171 GCA_002392835.1 Prevotella sp. UBA3837
GGGGGCCGTAGGGGGGGCTTCTCCCATCTTCAAGGTACAGCTCATGGCCAGCGACCGTAAGCTGCGCTCCGGCGACCGCCAGCTGAAGGGGCTGCAGGGCGTGGAGAGCTACAAGGAGGGCAACCTGTGGAAGTACACCATAGGGGCCTCGGAAAACTATAACGAGATATATAAATTGCGCAAGACGGTGCTCGACAAGTTCCCGCAGGCATTCATCATCGCCTTCAAGGACGGGCAGCGCGTCGATGCCGCCGCTGCCCTGCAGGAGTTCAAGCGCAACAACCGATAGCACATAAGTATTATGAAGTTTTTCACCAAAGAAGTAAAGATAGCTCTCACTGCCATTGTTGCCGTGGTGGTATTGTTCATCGGCATGCAGTTCCTCAAGGGCATGTCGCTTTTCTCCTCCGATGATGTCTATTACATCGCCTTCGACGATATCAGCGGCCTGTCGCCATCAAGCCCCATCTATGCCAACGGCTACCGCGTGGGCGTCGTCAAGCGCATCGACTATGACTACTCGCGCCCGAACAACATCGTGGCCGTAGCCGACCTCGACCCCAAGCTGCAGATGCACCAGGGCACACGAGCCGAAATCGTCAGCGACCTTTTAGGCAATGTGAAGCTGGAGCTGCGCTTCGGCGATCCTGCCGCCCCGCTCCTTTCTGCCGGCGACACCATCAGCGGTGGCATGCAGCCCGGCCTGATGAGCAAGGCTGCCGACATGCTGCCCCAGGTGGAGCAGATGCTGCCCAAGCTCGACTCCATCCTGCTGAACATCAACCAGCTGGTGGGCGACCCCGCGCTGAGCGCCACTGTGCACAACGCCGAGCAGCTGACAGCACAGCTCAGCGCCACCTCCGTGCAGCTGCACCAGCTGACGTCACAGCTGAACCGGCAGATGCCCCGGATGGTGAAGAAGGCCGACAGCGTGATGGGCAATGCCCAGACGCTGACCGCAAACCTGTCGCAGCTGGACCTGAACGAAACCATGCAGCGCGTGGACCAGACGCTGGCCAACGTACAGCAGCTCACGGCCAAGCTGAACAGCCCCAGCGGCACCGTGGGCATGCTGCTCAACGATGCCCAACTATACCAGAACATCACAGCCACCATGCGCGATGTTGACTCGCTGCTCATCGACTTCAAACAGCATCCGCGACGCTACATCAACGTGTCGGTGTTTGGCAAGAAAGAGAAGTAATTTTAATTTTGTCTAAATAAAACACAGCCGCAAAAGCCCGAAAGGCGTCAACGCAAACGACTGAAAAACATAATCTTGCAATCCTGCAAGAGCGGTTGAAAGCGAAAAACCGTGAAACACCATAATTCACCCACATAGAGAAAGTTACGGGCGTTGTAAACACAGGGTGAAAAAATGAACAATTTGCACAGCTCGTTTTTTTTTGCGAACTTTGCACTCCGAAATAATCTAAAACGCGATAATGCAGAAGAGTCATCAGGCACTCTGGGACAAATGCCTACATCTGATTAAGCAGAACGTCGCAGAGCAGACATACAAGACATGGTTTGAGCCCATTGTCTTCGAGAGTTTCGACGAGAAGCTCTCCACCGTGCTGGTGCAGGTTCCAAGCCCGTACATATACGAGTACTTGGAGCAGTACTATGTGCGCCTGATGGCCTGGGCCCTGAACAACAGCTTCAATGCCAACGTCAAGTTGCAGTACCGTCTTGTCGTAGACCGCGAGAACGGTAAGACGCAGACGGTGGAGGGCGAGGGGCCTGCTGCCATTGACGCACCGCCGGCCACCACGCGCGCCAACAAGTCGCCCGACGTGCTTGCTGCCGCCATGCCCCAGCAGCTTAACCCGCAGCTGGACCCCAAGAAGACTTTCGACAACTTCATAGAGGGCGACAGCAACAAGCTGCCGCGCACAGTGGGCCTTTCCATCGCAGAGCATCCGGGAAAGAGTACGTTCAATCCTTTTTTCGTGTTCGGACCTTCCGGTTGCGGTAAGACACACCTCATCAATGCCATTGGCGTTGACTGCAAGAAACGCTACCCACAGCACCGTGTGCTCTACGTTTCAGCGCGCCTGTTCCAGGTGCAGTACACCGATGCCGTGCGCCAGAACACCACCAACGACTTCATTAACTTCTATCAGACCATCGACGTGCTCATTGTCGATGACATACAGGAGTGGATGAACTCGCCGAAGACCCTTGACACCTTCTTCCACATCTTCGACCACCTGTTCCGCCTGGGCAAGCAGATCATCCTGGCC
The DNA here is from genome assembly GCA_002392835.1 of Prevotella sp. UBA3837. Taxonomy (GTDB): domain Bacteria; phylum Bacteroidota; class Bacteroidia; order Bacteroidales; family Bacteroidaceae; genus Prevotella. Next base: position 27,119 of record DGHX01000099.1, read on the forward strand.
AGCGACCGCCCGCCCGTCGACCTCGACGGCGTGAAGGACCGTCTGCTCACGCGTTTCTCGTGCGGACTTATTGCCGAGCTGGAGCAGCCCAATGTACAGTTGTGTATCGACATCCTCAACATGAAGTGCCGCCGCGACGGACTGAAGATTCCTGCCGACGTCATACAGTTCATAGCACAGACCGCCAACGGCAGCGTGCGTGACCTGGAGGGTGTGGTCAACTCGCTCATGGCCTACTCCATAGTCTACAATTCTGCCATCGACATGCACCTGGCAGAGCGCATCATCAAGCGTGCCGTGAAGGTCGACAACCACCCGCTCACCATCGACGACATTCTGGAGAAGGTATGCCAGCACTATGGCGTCAGCCAGCAGAATGTGTTCAGCAAGAGCCGCAAGCGCGAGTTCGTGCAGGTGCGCCAGATCAGCATGTACCTGGCGCAGAAGTACACCAAGATGCCTGCCTCGCGCATTGGCCAGCTCATCGGCGGCCGCGACCACAGCACTGTGCTCCACAGCTGCTCAGCCGTGGAACAGCGCCTGAAGGTTGACAAGTCGTTCAATGCGGAAATCAGCAGCATTGAGAACTCCTTCAAGCTGAAGCAATAACTATCAGCTCTATAATAGAAAAAGCAGCTCCATTGCCCTTTCAGCGGTGGAGCTGCTTTTATTGCCACATGCGTGTGGAGGATTATGATATCAGCTTCACGACGGCCTGAGCGGCAGGCTCCTCAGCTGGCACAGCATCATGGCCTTGCCAGTCCAACCAGCCCGTCAGCCATATTGCTGACAGGACCGCCAGTAGTCGTATCACGTTCTGCATTCGTGTCATTTCAGCGTGCAAAGGTACGCAAAAACGATGTAACCAGCAAATTTTATATACATCTTTTCATATATGCGTTAAACCTTTTTGGATCTGCTGCGTCAAATCAAACGTGGTATGTTCTTTTTGGACGCCACCTGAAACTGAGTTGAACTGAACGATAATCATGACCAAACATTTCTTTGCAACGTTCTGTCTGCTGCTCGCTGCCATCTTCGGTGCGAGCGCAGGCAGTATCAACGACATCAAACTGGCCCTGCAGCAGTCATCGCAGACCCAGGTACAAGAGAAAGTATATGTCCATACTGATAATCAGTGCTACTTCGTGGGCGACACGCTGTGGTACAAAGCCTACGTGGTGCGGGCCGACAACCTGCAGCCCACCGACAAGAGCCGTCTGCTCTACGTGGAACTGCTCTCGCCCGACGGCCTGCTCGTGGAGCGCCAGACCGTCATTGTCAGTCCGCAGGGCTACACCTGCGGCCAGTTCGCACTCACCGACTCGCTATACAGCGGCTACTACGAGCTAAGGGCCTACACCCGCTGGATGCTCAACTTCAATATGCGCCACCACTACTACCGCAACGACGAGACGTGGGGGTTCTATAACCGCCAGATGGCTGCCGACTACTACCGTGTGTGGGACGGTCTCTACAGCCGTGTGCTGCCCGTCTACGGCAAGCCTGATCAGGCCGGCGATTATGACTCGCGCCACATGTACCAACGCCCCAAGACCCGTCTGGCCCGGCAGAAGAAAGACGAACTGGTGGTGACCTTCTACCCCGAGGGCGGACACCTGATTGACGGCGTGCCCAACCGCGTGGCCTTTGACATCTGTGACCAGCACGGAGAGGCCGTCAACATCAGCGGAACAGTCAGCGCCGACGGCATGCAGCCCCTGGACATACGCACCGAGTACATGGGACGTGGCAGCTTCGACGTGGTGCCCAACGGCCGGCGCCTGAAAGCCAACTTCACATGGAAGGGCAAGCAGTGGACCGTCAGCCTGCCCCGCAGCGAGATTACCGGAGCCGCCCTGCGACTGGATGGCGACCGGCTCACCATTAACGCCGCCCTGCTGCCTCAGGACCGCGAATACGGGGTGAGCATCCTCTGCCGTGGCGTGCTGAAGCACTTCCAGCAGGTTGCCCTCAGTGCCCAGCCCACCGTCATCACCCTGCCGCTGGCTGAACTGCCGTCGGGAGTGGCCGACGTGACGCTCTTCGACAGTGAGGGCCAGATCGTGGCCGACCGTCTCTGCTTCGTCAACAACCACGAGTACGATGCCGACATCATCAGCGCCCCCGTCGCCGCCTCGCATACCTATGCTCCTTATGAGCGCATTGAGCTGCCCGTTCAGCTCCAGGGCATCAGTCAGCCCATGGCCTTCTCGCTGGCCATACGCGATACCTATACCGACGAGCCTACCTATGACAACGGCAACCTCATGACCGACCTGCTGCTCTCCAGTGAGCTGCGCGGCTTCATAGCCTATCCCGCCCACTACTTCGAGGCCGACGACGAGCTGCACCGCCGCCACCTGGACCTGCTGATGATGGTGCAGGGCTGGCGTAAGTATAAGTGGGAGGAACTGGCCGCCAGCGAGCCGCCCTCGCCGCGCTACCAGCCCGAGCGCACCATGACCGTAGAGGGGGGCGTGTACAAGATGCTCGGCATCAACCCCGTGGAGCCCGACGAAATCAGTGCCTGGCAGGACGGCGTGGGCTTCTATGCCCGCAAGAGCAACGACACCCCCGGCGAGGAGAGCAACCCCTGGGCCGACGAGGCCGACGACGAGGGGCTTATCTCGACTGAAGACACGGGCAACGACGTGGCCAGCTACGACACCGGCGACAATATTGAGTACGGAGCGATAGGTGGTGCCAACGACGACTTGGGCGTGAACCACCGCGGCCTGCGCCATGAGGTACTCGTCGAGGCCGAGCTGAGCATCGACGGGCAGTTCGTGGGCTCCGTGCAGCGAACAAACGGCGGTCGTTTCATCTTCGAGATACCGCCCTTCTACGGGCAGACCTACCTCAACATCAAGGCCTACAGCGAGAAAGACTCGCTGCGCAAAAACATGGCATCGCGCAAGGATGCCACTTACCTCAATGAGGACGCCTTCCCCGACTACTACGTCAAGCGTGACCTGTTCTGGCCCGTCTTTACGCACGACTACACCTACTACGAGAAGCATCAGCCCGAGATAGACTATGAAATGCTCATCGACACTCTCTCCGACCTGTCCATGGAGAACGATGTGCACCAGCTGCAGGGCGTCAGCGTGAGGGGCCACCGCCGCGGACGCCGTGCCGTGGACTGGAAGAAACCCGCCTACGTGGTCGATGCCTACGACATCTACAACGAGCTCACTGACCGCGGCCTATCCTACGGCAAGCTCGACATGCGGCAGTTCCCCGTGCAGGTGTGCAAGCTCCTCTTCGGAAATATGAACCGCCCCGTGCACTACAACGTCGACGGACGCATAGAGGGCAGCACCTACTATCGCAACTACTCGCCCCTGGTGGGCGACAGCGAGGCCGAGGCCGCCGGCCTGTTCCGTGCCAACCGCACCTCGCAGCACCTGTACAAGCAGCTAAAGCTGAAGCGGCTGCAAGACATACGCGTCTTCACCGACTATGAGCCTCGCACCGAAGACTCGCTGATGACCTACGAGAGCCACAGCGCCGACGCCACCGTCGACCTGCAGCTCATCCCCGACGACGGCGTGCAGCCCACCTTCCGCGACCGCCACATCCTGCTGCGCGGCATCAACGCACCGGTGCAGTTCTATCAGCCCGACTACAGCGAGCGACAGCCACAGCAGCCCAACGACTACCGCCGCACCCTCTACTGGAACCCCAACGCCGTCTGCGACGCAGAGGGCCGCTTCACCGCCACCTTCTACAACAACAGCAAGGAGACGCGCATCAGCATGAGCGCCGCCGGCGTGAGCAACGACGGACGGCTCATGCACAGCCGGTAGCACCCAGCAGCACCATAATTTCTATAGCATCTATAGCTACTATAACAACCATATAATATAACCCATGACTAACAAACGCTTCCTACTCATGGTGGCTCTTACCGCCGTCACCACCACAACCCTGGCACAGGGACCGCGCCGACAGTTCCGCCGTGAGGCATTCACCACGCAGACACCCATGGTGCACGACCCCGTCATGGCCCGAGAGGGCGACACCTACTACGTCTTCGCCACCGGCATGGGCATACAGCAGATGACGTCGAAGGACCGCCTTTCGTGGACCGTGCAGCCTCAGCCCGTGATGACTGTCATTCCCGGCTGGACCACCGACAGCGTGCCAGGCTTCGGCAACCATGTGTGGGCCCCCGACGTTATACACTGGCACGGACAATGGTGGATGGCCTACAGCTGCTCCACCTTTGGCAAGAACGGCTCGGCCATCGGACTGCTCAGCAGCCGCTCGCTGGCCTCCGGTGCATGGAAGGACCAGGGCTGCATCGTCACCTCGCGCGAGAAGCGCGACAACTGGAACGCCATTGACCCCAACTTCATCATCGACGCCGCCACTGACACACCCTGGCTGGTGTGGGGCTCTTTCTGGGACGGCATACAGCTGGCCCGTCTCGACAGCACCATGCACCTGGCCAAGGGCGAGCGCCCACGCACCATAGCACGCCGCTATGACCCCAGTTACAAGCCCACGGAGCCCAACCCGACATCGCGCTTCGCAGGCACCAACGCCATCGAGGCTCCCTTCATCTTCCGCCACGGTGACTACTACTACCTCTTCGTGTCGTGGGACTACTGCTGCCGCGGCGCCAAGAGCAACTACCGCGTGGCCGTGGGGCGCAGCAAGAACGTCAGCGGGCCATACCTCGACCGTGAGGGCCGCGACATGGCGCAGGGCGGAGGAACACTGTTCCTCGAGGGCGATAAAAAACAATGGGAGGCTGCCGGTCACTGTGCCGCCTACAACTTCGACGGACAGGACGTTTTCGTGTGCCATGGCTACAGCGCCACACAGGGCGGTGCCGCCATGCTCATTCAGCGCAACATACAGTGGACCAGCGACGGATGGCCCCTGCTGGCTACCGAGGCCGAGAGCAAGCCTGTGGGCCGACAGGACTTTGTGAAAGGGGCCGACGTGGGCTTCCTCACCGGCCAGGAGCACCGGGGGACCGTGTTCCACGACCGTCAGGGACGCCAGCGCGACTGCCTGGAGCTGCTGCGAAACGATTATAAGATGTCGGCGCTGCGCATGCGCGTGTGGGTGAACCCACGCGGAGGCTCGTGCGACAAGTACGAACTGCTCAGCATGGCGCTGCGCGCCAAGGCCCTGGGCATGGACCTCATGGTCGACTTCCATTACAGCGACTCGTGGGCCGACCCTGCCAAGCAGCCCATACCGCAGGCATGGCAAGGTCACAATTATGACCAGATGCGGCAGGACCTGCGGCAGCACACCGTTGACGTTCTCAGACTGCTGAAACGATATGGCGTGGAGCCCCGCTGGGTGCAGGTGGGCAACGAGACTGCCAACGGACTGCTATGGGACATGGGGCACGCCGAGAAAAATCCCGAACAGTATGCTGGATTCATAGCTACAGGCTACGATGCCGTGAAAGAGGTGTTCCCGCAGGCCATCGTCATTGTGCATCTGGACCGCGGGCACAAGCAGAGCCTCTACGACTGGAACCTCGACATAGTAAAGAAGTACGGCGGAAAGTTCGACATGGTGGGCATGTCGCTCTATCCTTATTGGGCTATGGAGGGGCATCCCGAGCTGAAGGCCGATGACATCATTACCGACTGCATGGCCAACATACGCCACGTCAGCCAGAAGTATGGCTGCGATGTGATGATCGTCGAGACAGGATTCGAGGTCGACGAGCAGCATCCGGAGAAGATGGACGAGGGGCGGCGTCAGCTGTCGCGCGTCATCAAGGAGGCACAGACCCAGACCGACGGCCACTGCCGTGGCGTGTTCTACTGGGAACCGCAGTGCCTGCCCGGAGGCTATAAGCTTGGCGCTTTCAACAGCAACGCCGCCCCGACGGCTATTATGGAGGCCTTCGCAGAGTAGGGCAGAAATCGCTTACTTGAACTTGATGGTCTTCACAATCTTCTGTGCCACGCCGTCGTAATACTTGGCCTGCGTGTCGGGATAGCTGATGTTACCACCGTAGTTGTCGCCCTTGTCGCTGACAACGATCCAGCGCCAGGTGATGACCTTGTAGCCATCGGCCTCATGGAAGTGGCGCATCAGGATGGTGTTGCCGTCGATGGTGGGCTCGTCGCAGGTCTCGCCTGCAGCCTCCTGGCTCAGCTTCAGGTTGGTGGCCGCCTCCTTGATCTGCGAGGGGGTAGCACCGCCGGTCATGTAATGGGCGTCGATGGTAGCCGAGCTGCTGTACTCGCCGTCGTCAAGCGTCAGCATCTTCTCCGAAGTGAAGCGCACAGTGGTGCTACCGTCGTAGTTTTGCTCTTCGCCGGGTGTGAACTCCTCGGGTACGCTGATGGTGAAGTGGGCAAGTTCGTGGGTCTTGTATCCATCGGGCACCACTACTTCAGCCTGCTGCTCACCAGCCTGCTGCTGTCCGTTGCCACTCTTGCTGCCACACGATGCCACGAGCAGCCCTGCTGCCACGATGGCGAAACTGAATAATGCTTTTTTCATTGTTGTTGGTTGTTTAACTAAAAGGGGTATTACTAATAAAAAAGATGTGTCTGCCTCACGTCGTCTTGATGTTACGGCTGGCAGAAGCCATGTACTCCTGTATCTTGCGTTCTATGAACTGTTCAAGCTGGGGTTCCAGTTGCTGCAGCCTGCGGCTGACGATACGGTCGACCAGTGTCTCCTGTTCGACCATTAGCCCCGTGTACTCGGATGCGAGCTTGCGGGCTGCCTTTCGTTTTTCTGTCAGTTCCATAGTCATTATCGTTTTGCACTGCAAAGGTACGAAGAAAATGCCTTCCGTCAGTTGATAAAATCTTCCAAAAAACGACGCAGCACTTGTCATTTTCTACCAAAAACACAGAAAAAGGGCTTTTACGGCCCTTTTTCTCTTCAAATCTCTACTAATAGTGTATATGTATGGCAAATGCTTATAGCTGCTGAATCTCATCGATGCTTATTCCCGTTACATCAGTGATGATGTCAAGCGGAATGCCTTTCAGCTTCATCTTTCGGGCATTGTCACGGTTAGTCTGTTTAATGCCCTCAGCCTTACCCTGAGCCAAG
>DGHX01000099.1:34251-40631 GCA_002392835.1 Prevotella sp. UBA3837
TCAGCCTTACCCTGAGCCAAGCCCTGAGCCAAGCCCTGAGCCTTACCCTGAGCCAAGCCCTCCACCAAGCCCTGAGCCATGCCCTGCTTATATCCATGACGGATGGCACCACGCTCGTAGTAGACTCCATCCCAATAGTGCTCATAAGCATTCAGTTCAGCTTCATTGTAGGCCGACTTTTCCAGAATCTTCAACGCCTTGCTGGTCTCGGGATTCTCCAGCAGTTCTGTTGGCACCACCTTGGTGTCGCTGTCTATCTCGGTAAGGAAGCGTAGCCACAATACAGCCATTTTCTTCTCTTTTATAGTCTGCGGCTTGAATTTCGGCAACTCGACAAAGATGAATCGCAGCCCCTCGATGATGCGGTCTGTGTGTTCAACATTCACAATGGCATAGTCGTGGTAGAACTCGTCAGGGCCGGCATCGAAGCCCACATCGTTGATGAGGTTCAAAGCATAGACGGGCTGCAGTAGCGAGTAGTCCTCGCTGTTGCCGAGCTGCTTCACCACGGCCTTCGATGCGTTGAGAATGACGCGCTGTTCAAACTCGTTGTTCCAGTTCATCTGCATCTCTACAATGAAATGGCGACCACCTGTCTCCTTGCAGCGCACGTCAACGATGCTGTATTTCTTCCCAGGATTCTCAGGCACCATCTCATTCGACAGATACTCCACGTGCTCTATCTGCTTCCCTTCGTCTAAGGGCAGCAGGGCGTTGAGCAGGCTCATCACCAGGTCCTCGTGCTCGCCGAAAACCTTCTTGAAGGTCAGGTCGGCTTTTGGGTTCAGGTATTTTCCTTTTATATTATCCATTGCTCACAGAAACAGTTTATTGTTTGCAAAGATAGGCTTTTCTCTTGAGACTGCCAAGCATTTTACCTATTTTTTTCTTCTGAAGACAATTATTGCCAACGGGAAAACAGCATGAATGCCATTCACACAACGGCTTGCGATGCAGCCTCATCGCGATACTGCGTAGGCGAACAGCCGTAGACACGTCGGAAGGTGTGGGCGAAAGTGCTGGCATCGTCGAATCCGCATCGGCGTGCCACCTGCGTCACGGTCATCTGGGGGGTGTCGGTGAGCAGGCGTGCGGCACGCTCCATCTGTATGGCTTGTATGTATGCCTTTGGCGATTCGCCGGCAGCGAGCTGCAGGCGCCGACGGAAGGTCTGCACGCTCATGTTCATCTCGCTGGCTATCTGCTCCACGCCGAAGTGGCCACTGCCCATCGCCATGTTCACCACCTCAATGACGCTGATGAGGAACTGGCGGTCCTCGGCGCTCACCACCTCCGCAGCCTCGCCGCAAGGCTCGTCGGCTTCTGTCTGTGCTGCCTGCTCTGCCTTCGGCGTCTCAGTCGGCTGGTCCGTTGCGCTGGCAGCATGCGGCATGGCGCCGCTTAGCAACTCTATGCGCTGTACCAACTCCTGCATCTGCCGCCGATGCCTACGCCTGAGCGACCGGATAACGAGCCAGGCAGCGAGTGCCAAGAGCAGCACGAGCACGACAGCGAAGACGACAGTGCGGCGTTGCGTGTTGCGCACCTGGTCGTTCTCCTGGCGCAGGCGGTCGTTGCCCAGCTCGGCGTTATAGCGCGACAGGGCCTCGGCGCTGCTGTGCGAGTAGAGTGAGTCCTTCAGCAGGTCAAAACGGTCCAGCTCTATCTTAGCCGAGTCGGGGTTTAGGGTCCAGTAGCTCTCGTAGAGCCCGCGGTGCGAGTGCACCTCGTTGTAGAGGTCGCCCATCTGCGAGAAAAGTGTTGCAGCCTCTTTATAATAAGGTATCGCCTCGCGCTGCCGCTCCTGACAGAGCAACGCCATGCCCAGGCGGTTCTGGGCGATGGCCATGGAATGGAGGTCGCCACACTGGCGTAGCTGGGGTATGACCAGGCGGAACAGGGCCTCGGCCTCGGTATAGCGATGCAGGCCCAGCAGGGCGGAACCTTTCTGCGACAGGCGGATGGCGGCCTGCGGCTGGCGACCCAGCAGCGAGTCAAGGCTGTATGCCTCGCTGGCATAGGTCAGCGCCTGGCTGTCGTCGCCCAACGTATGGTATATTTCCGATGCCATGCCCAGGATGACGGCACGGCGGGCGGGGTTGTCCACCTTAGCTGAGTGCTCCAGCGCACCCAGTATGTACTGCTCGGCCTCCTGGGCCTGATAGCCTGCCATGTAGATGCCCGCCACGGTGTTCATGCTCGACGAGATGCGGTCGTCATCGCCACTGCGCAGGTCTATGGTCAGGCACTCCTTGGCATAGTCGGCGGCCTGTGCCATGTTGCCCTGACGCACCGCAGCCATCGCCAGCAGGTTCAGACAGTCAGCCTTCTCGTCATTGCCGCCATGATACAGCGGCAGGGCATCGGCGCCATAGCGCAACACCAACTCATATTGCTGACGGTCGTAGTACCACTCGGCCGCCCAGTAGCACACCTGCTGGCGCAGTGAGTCGGCGGGCGTGCCGGAAGCAAAGGTCAGCGGCTCATCGAGGAAGCCGCTCTGCTGTAGCTCGCTGAAGAAGGCATTTGCCGCAGCGGCATCGGGCCGACGCTCGAAGGCGCCAAGCAGTTCCTCCACCTGCTGCGCCTGCATCTGCAAGCACAGGAAGGACATGAAAAGCAGGATTTTTCTCATAACAGATGGCAAAGGTACAAAAAAAAAGAAGAAAACACAAGCAGAAACGGAAAAAATTAGTACCTTTGCAGCAAACTTGACTGCAAGCTGATGAAACGATACTATTTCGTGTTCTGCAAGGACGACCTGCTGCTGCAGGAACAGCCCGACGGCACCTGCGCCATACCGCTCTGCGAGGAGCCCCCCACTGGGGTGAAGCCCTGGACGACGGTGCTCACCGTGGCTCCGCTGGGCGACACGGAGGTGTGTACCTACGGCATCGACGCCCCCGAAGAGACCGCCGGGCTTACCCCCTGCCCGCTGCGGCAGAGCTACTACAAGCTGCCGCTGGAGCACTACCTGAAGGCCGGCAAGTGCGCCGAACTGCTCTACTGGGACCGCAACACGCGCTACTGTGGAGTATGTGGAGGCCCTATGCGCCTGCACACTGACATATCGAAGCGCTGCGAGCACTGCGGCAAGGAGGTGTGGCCACAGGTGAGCCCCGCCATCATCGTGCGCATCAACCGTGGACGCGACGAGATACTGATGGCGCGCGCACGCAACTTCCGCGGCGACTTCTACGGCCTGATAGCCGGATTCGTGGAGACGGGCGAGACGTTGGAGGAAGCCGTCAGGCGAGAGGTACACGAGGAGACGGGCCTCAGCATCAAGAACCTGCGCTACTTCGGCTCGCAGCCGTGGCCCTATCCTTCGGGACTGATGCTGGGCTTCACCGCCGATTATGCCGGCGGACAGATTCATGTGCAGCGTGAGGAGCTGAAGAACGTGGCATGGTTCCACCGCGACCACCTGCCCAAGCTGCCTGAGAAGCTGAGCATAGCCCGCCAACTGGTAGACGACTGGCTGGAGAACACCACAGACACAGCACAATAGACAAAAAACTGTTGACTACAGACTATAATAAAATAACTAATATCATTCTCAAATCAGAAATATGAAAAAGTATTCTGTTCTCTTCTTCGCACTGCTCATGACGATGGCAACGTGGGCACAGATGGCCGACCCCGTGCACTTCCGCTCTGAGCTGAAGATGCTGCAGGGTGACGAGGCCGAAATCATCTTCTCGGCAACCATCGACCCGGGCTGGCACCTCTACAGCACCGACATCACCGACGACGGCCCCACACGGGCCACATTCCACTCCGAGAAGATGGACGGCGCCGAGCTGGTTGGCAAGCTGAAGCCACGCGGCACCGTGAAGGAGGAGTTCGACGAGATGTTCGGTACGAACCTGCGCTTCTTCGAGAACCAGGGTGCCTTTGTGCAGAAGATACGCTTCACCAAGCCCCGCTACGACATCAGCTGCTACCTGGAGTATGGCGCCTGCAACGACGAGATGTGCATGCCCCCCACCACGGTGGAGTTCAGCAAGAAGGGCGATGCCCCCGTCTCAGCCCCCGAGGCTACAGAAACCCCCGTCTCAGCCCCAGAAGCCCCCCCTTCGGCCCCCGAGGGGGCTACATTAGACTCAGCCTCCCACGCTGCCCTTGATACTATCGAAGCCCCCTCGGGGGCCGTAGGGGGGGCTTCAGGGACCTTGGCTTCCGATGCTTCCTGGGCCCCCATCACCAACGAGCTGCAGGCATACGAGTCGGCAGGCTCTAACGAGATGAACCTGTCGTGGTGGATGATATTCCTCGAAGGACTGCTGGCCGGCTTCCTGGCCATACTCACCCCCTGCGTGTGGCCCATCATACCCATGACCGTCTCGTTCTTCCTCAAGCGCAACAAAGACCGTAAGAAGGCCATACGCGAGGCCCTCACCTACGGACTGAGCATCGTAGTCATCTACGTGCTGCTGGGCCTGCTGGTGACGCTGCTCTTCGGCGCCTCGGCGCTGAACGCACTCAGCACCAACGCCATCTTCAACATCTTCTTCGCCCTGCTGCTCATCGTCTTCGCCGCCTCGTTCTTCGGGGCCTTCGAGCTGACGCTGCCTTCCAGCTGGTCGAACAAGATTGACCAGAAGGTGGACGACCTGCAGATGTCGGGCCGCAAATCGAACAGCGGCAGCAGCCTGAAGTCCTACCTCAGCATCTTCCTCATGGCCTTCACCCTGGTGCTGGTCAGCTTCTCGTGCACCGGCCCCATCGTGGGCTTCCTGCTCGTGGCCGTCTCCACTCAGGGCGACATCGTGGCGCCCACCATCGGCATGCTGGGCTTCGCCATCGCACTGGCCATACCGTTCACCCTTTTCGCCATGTTCCCCTCGCTGCTGAAGTCGGCACCGAAGTCGGGCGGATGGATGAACACGGTGAAGGTGGTGCTGGGCTTCGTAGAGCTGGCCTTCGCGCTGAAGTTCCTCTCCGTGGCCGACCTGGCTTACGGCTGGCATCTGCTCGACCGCGAGACCTTCCTCTGCCTGTGGATAGTGCTCTTCGCCCTGCTGGGCGCCTACCTGCTGGGCTGGCTGAAGTTCCCTCACGACGATGATGAGCGCCGCACCAACGTGCCGCAGTTCTTCCTGGGATGGGTGTCGCTGGCCTTCGCCGTTTACATGGTGCCGGGCCTGTGGGGCGCTCCGCTGAAGGCCATCAGCGCCTTCTCGCCGCCCATGAACACGCAGGACTTCAACCTCTACGACGGCTCGGTGGAGGCGAAGTACACCGACTACGACCTGGGCATGGCCGCCGCACGCGCACAGGGCAAGCCTGTCATGGTAGACTTCACGGGCTTCGGCTGCGTAAACTGCCGAAAGATGGAGGCCGCCGTGTGGACTGATCCCACTGTGCGACAGCTCATCAACGACAAGTACGTGCTCATCTCGCTCTACGTCGATGACAAGACGCCCCTGCCGCAGCCCATCGAGATTACCGACGTCGACGGCCAGCAGCGCCGTCTGCGCACCATCGGCGACAAGTGGAGCTACCTGGAGCGCCTGAAGATTGGTGCCAACACGCAGCCCTTCTACGTCCTCCTCGACCCCGCCACAGGCAAGCCCCTCAACGGCCTCCGTTCCTACGATGAGGACATCAGTGCCTACATCGACTTCCTGCAGAAGGGACTGGAGAACTATAAAAAGTAGCTTGCTCACCTCGGCCACTGACAAAAGAAAAATGCAAATAGTGGACCACTTCCTGGCCGGCACCCTCGATGCCTCGTACACGCCGGCGCTCTTCTTCGGCCATTTCGGCAATGGCCAGAAGCTGGGCGAGGGGGCGCTGAAGGCTCACCTGAGCCTCTTCCTGAAGGGCGGGGCCGACATCCGGGGGTGCTCGCTACGCTCGTACCCTCGGTTCTTGGACAGAACAAGTTCGAGTCTTGAGCGAAGACCGCGTTGCGGTCTTTTTAGTGGTATTATTGCGGATAATCATATGAGTTATTCAAGTTTCGCATTCTCTCCGCTCGAGCTTGCTCGCTTCGCTTGCGAAGAACTTTTAGGAGTCAAAGGAGTTAAGGGAGTGTTAAAAAATAACTTGGTACAAATGAATTATTCACTGACCCCACCCCCGGCCCCTCCCTTGTACTACCCTTTATACACATCTCATCTGATATGATTCTGCTATAGAAACCCCGAAGGGGTGACAGAATACAGGCTGGGGTGGAGCAAAGCGAAACCCCTGCACAATGGGTAGCGCATCAAAACCCCGAAGGGGTGACGGAGTACAGGCAGGGGTGCAACCCCTGTCAGAACACCGCTAACACAGAATACCGTGCCTAATGCAGGGGTGATACCCCTGCTTGTACTCCGTCACCCCTTCGGGGTTTTAATGTCCCCCACAGAGTGCAGGGGTTTCACCCC
>DGHX01000110.1 GCA_002392835.1 Prevotella sp. UBA3837
ACTCGAAGCGCTCCGCCCATGCCAGAAACTTCAGCACACCCTCGTGGCCGAACTTCTCCAGCGACTGAGCCGTCTCTGCCACCGTCAGCACACGGTCCGGACGGGATTTCGAGTAGAACTTGTCGGCATAGCAGATGATCTGTTCCTCCAGCGTCTCCGGCTCATAGCCCGGCAGACCTGTACCCGTATGGCGTTCGGCCACACGGGCATGTCGCGGGAATCCCTCTGCACGGAGTATCTCACCACCTATCGGTCCGTGTCTCAGGTAGGGCTCTGTCCCGTGACAATGGATGCCGGGGGCGTCGCAGCGGTAGATACCGATGTCGTGCAACATGGCCGCTTCCTCCAGAAACTGTACGTCTACAGGCAGTTCCTTATGCTTCGCCACAATGGCCAGACAGCGGTCTGCCACCTGTCGCGAGTGCATTATTAAAATCCTGCGGAGCTCATTGTCCGCAGGATAATATTTATTAATAATAGAAAGGTAGTCCATTTATTTTTCGCTTCTCTCTATCCACCCCAGGTTGTCGCCGCGACGCACCTTCGCGCCCTGTTTGGCAGCCACCTCAACCAGTTTTCCGCCGAGTGCTGCCTGGATGGGGACAATCTCGCCCCACGGAGCCTGGATGTAGCAGAAGGTGTCGCCCTCCTTGTACTGCTGACCCACAAAGGGCTCCAGACAAGGCTCGCAGGCTCCTTCGCCCGAGAACTCGTAATACACTTGTCCGGCAATGGGAGCCGTCAGGGCATCGGCCTTGGCGTGCTTGAAGGCAGCCAACTCTTCTACGCTGAGCTTGGTGCCCAGTTTGGCGTCACGGGCCTTCTGCAGGTCTGCCAGGAAGTTCTTCTTGGCCTGACCGCTCTTGAACGGACGATACTGCTCGGGATGCATAGCCAGTTCGAACAGTTCTTCGTTGTCCTTACCGTAGTCCCATCCGTTCTCGTCCATCTCCTTCTTGAAGCCGTCGAGCGCATTAGGTATCAGGGTGTGCGGGTCAGCATCGGTAAACTCACGGCCCTGCTTCTTAGCCAGTTCAATGAATTCAGGATCGATGGTACCAGGCACTTTGCCGCTCTTGCCGAGAATCATACCCCAGATGGCATCGTCCATCATGACGTAGCGCCCCTTGCCCTGCTCCATGGTGAGCAGGTTCATCAGGGCAATGTTCTTCGTGTACTGCGAGAACGGCGTCACCAATGGGGGATAACCCACGCGAGGCCAGACATACTCTACCTCGTTGAACAGCTTGACCAGCATATCGTCCATCGAGAGTGCAGGCTCCCCTTTCTTCTCACGCAGCTTGTTAATCATCGACTGGATGGGACCAAGGTCGGCCATCATCGAGCCCATCATGCCACCAGGCAGGCCACTGCCGAGCAAGAGGCTTGACATGTGCTTGTTGGCAGGATTGATGAAACAGCCCAGCCAGTCGTCAATGAACTCCTGGGTCAGGCTACGCGCCTGCATATATGCGTTCATATTAATATCTGCCACCTCGAAACCTTCGTTCTTCAGCATTGACTGCACCGAGATGACGTCCGGATGCACCTTGCCCCACGACAACGGTTCTATGGCGGTGTCAATGATGTCGGCACCATTGTTGCACACCTCCAGGATGCTGGCCATCGACAGACCCGGCCCTGAGTGTCCGTGATACTGTATCAGGATGTCGGGGTGCTTGGTCTTGATGTCCTTGGTCAGTGCCCCCAACAGGGCGGGCTGTCCTATGCCGGCCATATCCTTCAGGCAGATTTCCTCTGCGCCGGCGGCAATCACCTCGTCGGCAATCTTCGAGTAGTACGCTACCGTGTGCACGGGTGATGTCGTGATGCACAGCGTAGCCTGGGGTATCATGCCTGCCTCCTTGGCCCACTTGATGCTGGGAATGATATTGCGTGTGTCATTCAGACCGCAGAAGATACGGGGAATGTCCACACCCTGGGCCTTCTTCACCTTATACATCAACTGACGCACATCGTCGGGCACAGGATACATACGCAAGGCATTCAGGCCACGGTCCAACATGTGGGTCTGGATACCGGCTTCATTGAAGGGCTTACAAAACGCGCGAACGGCGTCGTTGGGGTTCTCGCCGGCCATGAGGTTCACCTGCTCAAAGGCACCGCCGTTGGTCTCCACACGGCTGAAGCAACCCATGTCGATGATGACGGGAGCTATGCGTTCTAACTGGTCCTTACGAGGCTGGAACTTACCTGACGACTGCCACATATCGCGGTAGACAAGACTGAACTTAATTTTCTTTTTCATTGTTATTATAAGGTTCTTGTTTAATCAATATTTTTGCAAAATTACAAAATTAATATGAATTAAGCACGAAGAATTCTAATTTATTTTCGTACCTTTGCACAAAATAACCCAAAAAGCGATGAAAAAGGCCCTATTTCTGTTATTTGCCTGCAGCTTGTTGGCCGCCTGCGGCAAGAAGTCGCACCCCCAGCCGCACGAACAATCCATCAGCACCTTCCGCAACCTGCCCGGCGACTCCACCGTCTACGGACTGGCCTGCGACGGCTCGACAGACTCCATACTCATCCTGCTGCCACTGTCCGGCACCGATCCCGACACGTTCGACATCATCAATGCCTTTCAGGAGCATCGCCTTATGGGACGCCCGCACATCGGCGACCATCTGGCCGTCATCGTCGGCAACGACAGCACCCGCGAAGTGCTGACCACCATCAACATGAGCACCCTGACCGGACAGTGGAACTACATGGTCACCCCCACCCTGCGCCATCGGCCTGACGCTTCGCGCCCACTGCCCGACAGCATCCGGCAGCGACTGCTCGCCCCGCGCGAATACACCCTGCGGCTGCGCAACGGAGGCACTGCCTTCGCCTTCGGCAGCTATCAGCACAAGTCCAACAGCATGAGCCCCGTAGACTATCCAACCCTGAAGCATTATACCCACTGGCACCTCTACAACGGCCGTCTGGTGCTGGCCACCGACAGCGCCCGCAACGAGACTCCCGACACCGCCACCATCGTGCTGCTGCGCCGCGACTC
>DGHX01000191.1:0-2726 GCA_002392835.1 Prevotella sp. UBA3837
TCGTCCATCAGGTCGATGGCCTTGTCGGGCAGGAACCGCTGGGTGATGTATCGCTCCGACAACTGTACGGCGGCTATGCAGGCATCGTCCTGTATGCGCACCTTGTGGTGGTTCTCGTATCGCTCCTTCAGTCCGCGCAGGATGCTGATGGCGCTCAGCTCATCGGGCTCGTCGACCATGACGGTCTGGAACCGGCGCTCCAGCGCCTTGTCCTTCTCGAAGTATTTCTGATACTCGTTGAGCGTGGTGGCACCTATGGCGCGCAGCTCACCACGTGCCAGTGCCGGCTTCAGGATGTTGGCGGCGTCCATGGCGCCCTCGCCTCCGCCAGCACCGACGAGGGTGTGAATCTCGTCGATGAAGAGGATGATGCGGCCTTCGCTGCGCGTCACCTCTCCGATGACGCTCTTCAGTCGCTCCTCGAACTCGCCCTTGTACTTCGCACCGGCTATGAGGGCGCCCATGTCGAGTGAATAGAGCTGCTTGTCCTTCAGGTTCTCGGGCACGTCGCCCCGCACTATGCGGCCGGCCAGCCCCTCGACGATGGCCGTCTTGCCCGTTCCCGGCTCGCCCAGCAGGATGGGATTGTTCTTCGTCCGTCGGCTGAGTATCTGCAGCAGGCGCCGTATCTCGTCGTCGCGGCCGATGACGGGGTCGAGCTTGCCCTGACGGGCCAGGCTGACGAGGTTCTTGGCGTACTTCTCCAGCGACTGGTAGTTGTCATCGGCACTCTGGCTCTGCACGCGCTGTCCTTGCCGCAGCTCCAGTATGGCCTGGCGCATGCCGTCGGCGGTGGCTCCGGCATCCTTCAGCATGCGGCTGACGCTGCTGCTCACGTCGAGCAGGGCCATGAGCAGCGGCTCTACTGACACGAACTCGTCGCCCAGCTGTTCCGACAGCTGCTGTGCGCGGCTGAGCACGCGGTTGGCATCGTTCGAGAGATAGGGTTCGCCGCCCTGCACACGCGCCAGGTGCTGCAGCTCCTGCTGGCAGAGCTGCTGCATCTGCTGCATGCTGATGCCCAGCTTCTGGAATACGAAAGCGGTGACATCGCGAGCCTTATCCATGAGGGCCAGCAGCAGGTGAACGGGTTCTATGCTCTGCTGACCGTGCTGACGCGCCAGGTTAACGGCTTGCTGAACCGTCTCCTGCGCCTTGATGGTGAATTTGTCAAGTGTCATAGTTTTTCTCCTTTCCTTGTTGATAATACTTTTCTACTATCCTGCACACAAAAGGCATGCCCCAAGCAGTTTCGCGACAAATAGTCAGCCGTAAATGCCATTATGACAGCTTTCATACATAAAAGCCCTGTTCCGCAGGTGGAAACTGAAAGAAAAGATGTAACTTTGCATCAGAAGCATTTGAACCGACAAGATCATGCAGGAACCGACAGTCATTACATCGTTGAGCGACGAGCGCGTGCAGGTGTTCAGCTCGCTCACAGAGAGCCAGCTGCGCAGCACCTCCTTCAGCCGAGGCCTGAAGGGACAGGGCGAGGAGCTGTGCATTGTGGAGAGTCCGAAAGTCATTCGCGTGGCGCTGCAACAGGGGCTGCAGCCCGCAGCGCTGCTGTGCGAGCGACGCCACCTGACGGGCGACGCCGCCGACATCGTGGCGCAGCTGCCCGCCGACACCCCCGTGTACACCGGCGAGCGGGAGCTGCTGGCCCGGCTCACGGGCTACACGCTGACGCGCGGCGTGCTCTGCGCCATGCACCGGCCGCAAACAGGAACCGTGGAGCAGGTGTGCCGCGGCGCACGGCGCATAGTGGTCATACACTCCGTCTGCGACACCACGAACATCGGGGCCATCTTCCGCTCGGCAGCAGCACTGGGCATAGATGCCGTACTGCTCACGCGCGACTCCTGCGACCCCCTGAACCGCCGCGCCGTCCGCGTGAGCATGGGGTCGGTTTTCCTGGTGCCGTGGACGTGGTTAGAGAGCCTGGACGAACTGCACGCACTGGGCTTCAAGACTGCCGCCATGGCGCTCACCGAGCAGTCGCTGCCCCTTGACGACCCGCGGCTGAAGGAGGAACAGCGGCTGGCGCTCATCATGGGAACGGAGGGCGACGGACTCCCCCACTCCACCATTGCCGCCGCCGACTACACCGTGCGCATACCCATGATGCACGGCGTGGACTCGCTGAACGTGGCCGCAGCTGCCGCCGTCGCCTGCTGGGAGCTGAGAGTATAAGGCCACTGAGCCTGCCAGAGGGGGCTTGAGGGAGTCAGCATATCGGGACGGAAAAGATGCGGGCGGCATCGTTGGCATCGTTAGCATCGTTAGCATCGTTTAGAAATAGCCATTTTTACATACACTTTATTTTAATATATATATATTATATATATAATATATATATATTAATTTAAAAAAACAATTTTTGTCATTTTGGGGGTATTTTCCCTTCTCATCAACCCTGTTTTGTACATAGGGGTAAAAGTTACGATGCTAACGATGCTTACGATGCTTCCCGTATAAACACTGGGGTTTCCAGCGATTTTGCCCATAAAAAATAGCTCAGGTATACCTTTCTATTTTCCTCGCGCGCGCACGCGAGGGCGCACGGGTGCACGTCTGCGCGCTGGCGCGATGCCCGCGCGGGCGCGCCCGCCAGGAGACACCCGGGGTGTAGCGCAGGTGTCGGAGCCCTTTTTTTCCCGAATAAACGCCCCACGATGTCTGCCCCTCTGCCGCTTGGTACTCCGTAGGCACTCCCCTCCCTT
>DGHX01000191.1:2811-11499 GCA_002392835.1 Prevotella sp. UBA3837
GTATGTAACATAGCAGTAACAACACGAAATCTCGCAGAACCAAAAAAACAAAAGAAAACAGGAGAAAACAAAAGAAAACCGATGCATCAATTATTCACAAATTGCTACGCAAGGTCATTATATGATTCATTATATGTTCAATACCCCGCGCGCGCGGAGGCTCTGTTTCTTCAAATGCTGCGACGGTTTTCCTGAACGGAGCCGCCGTTTCAGGAAGGGCAAACAGCAGGGGAAAAGAAAAAAAATCGTATTTCTTTTGCTGTTCAATCGTTTTTTCGTAACTTTGCAGGCAAAACAAGAAATATAACAAGAATCATGAACCATCGAAAATTTCTGAATCTTAGCGCGTTTGCGGGGGGGGTAAATTTCGTCCTTCCTTAGTTCTTGCACCCCTCTTTTTCTTTACCCTTTCGTCGTTCACACCTGATTCCGGCAGCAGCCCCAGCGGGCAGCCGTCGGCAGACCTCGCCGTGCCCGCCGTTCAGCAGCGGCAGCAGAAGGTGCAGCAGCCGAAGCGCACCCTGCGCCCGCAGAAGGTGAAGGGGCAGAAGACGCGGAAGCGCAGCGTGCGCCGCGGCGACATCATAGAGTATGGCACGCCCGCGCGCACGGACAGCGTGCACATCATCGTTCCACCCGCTGACAGCATCCCCCGCACCCGTCATGCCAAAGATGCCGCGTGACGTCCGCGCCACCCGCCTGGTGCTGGTGGTGGCGTTGGCGGTCACCGTGGCCCTGCTCCTCGTGCCCAGCTCCGGGCGCGAGTGGCTGCTCTGTGCCGCCGCCCTTGCCGTGGGCATGGCCTGGGGCACGGCGCTCCATGCGTGGAGGCTGTGGAGGAGAGAGAAGAAAGGAAAGAAAGAATAATTAGCAAGAAGAAAGACACAACATGACTACTCAACAAGAGCGTGCCGAGCTGCACAAGACGATATGGAAGATAGCCAACGACCTGCGCGGCGCCGTAGACGGATGGGAGTTCAAGGCCTACGTGCTGGGGAGCATCTTCTACCGCTTCATCTCAGAGAACATCTGCGACTATATCCACCAGCTGATGGCCGCCGCCGGTCAGCCCGACTTCGACTACGCCGCCGTCGGCGACGACATGGCGGAGCGCATCCGCCGGAAGATGGTCGAGGAGAAGGGCTACTTCATCCTGCCCTCGCAGCTCTTCCAGAACGTCGTGGCGCAGGCCGAGGGCGACGAGAACCTGAACGAGCGGCTGAACAACATCTTCCGCAGCATCGAGGCCTCGGCCGTGGGCACGCCGTCGGAGGACGACCTGCGTGGCCTGTTCAGCGACTTCACCGTCGACAGCCCTGCCCTGGGCTCCACCGTCATCCTGCGCAACCAACTGCTGGCGAAGGTGCTGCGCACGGTGGCAAAGATGGACCTGGGCAGCCGCTACGACGACACCGACAACGACACCATCGGCGACACCTACGAGTTTCTGATGCAGATGTATGCCTCGGAGGCCGGCAAGAGCGGAGGGCAGTTCTTCACCCCGCAGCAGGTATCAGAGGTGCTGGCCCGCCTGGCCGCCTACGACAACCCCGGCATTCAGAAGGTCTACGACCCCGCCTGCGGCTCAGGGTCGCTGCTGCTGAAGTTCGCCAAGACGGTGGGCCGTGAGAACCCCGACCTGAAGTACTTCGGGCAGGAGGTGAACCCCACGACATACAACCTCTGCCGCATCAACATGTTCCTGCACAACGTGAACTTCGACAACTTCGACATCCGGCTGGCCGACACGCTGCTGAAGCCACAGCACATGGCCGAGGCACCCTTCGATGCCATCGTCTCGAACCCGCCCTACTCGCTGAAGTGGGAGGGCAAGGACAACACGCTGCTCATCAACGACGAGCGCTATGCCCCTGCGGGCGTGCTGGCGCCGAAGAGTGCTGCCGACCTGGCCTTCACCATGCACATGCTGTGGCACCTCTCTGAGCGGGGCACGGCGGCCATCGTAGAGTTTCCCGGCGTGCTCTATCGTGGCGGCGACGAGCAGAAGATCCGTCAGTACCTCGTCAGCCATAACTTCGTCGACACCGTCATCCAGCTGCCCGCCAACCTCTTCTTCGGCGTGGGCATCGCCACCTGCATCATCGTGCTGAAGAAGTCGGCCAAGAAGGATGCCGCCGTCCTCTTCATCGATGCCAGCCAGCTCTTCGCGAAGAGTGGCAACAAGAACGTGCTGCTGCCCGAGCATCAAGACCGTATCGTGGAGCTCTTTGCCAACCGCCGCGACGAGCAGTATCTGGCCCGCCTGGTGAAGAACGACGACATCATGGCCCACGAGTGCAACCTCTCCGTCTCCAGCTATGTGGAGCAGGAGGACAAGCGCGAGGTCATCAACATCGCCGAGGTGAACGCCCGCCTCGCTGACCTAGTGGCCGAGGGCAATCAGCTGAATACGCGTATTGAGGAGATAGTTAAAGAGCTGGGGGAGGAATGAGTATGGTGGAGTGGAAAAAATTAGGAGAGGTATGTGAAGTTTTAGACTCTCAGCGAAAACCGGTTTCCAAAGGTAATAGGGTACATGGTGAAATTCCCTATTATGGTGCCAATGGAATTCAAGATTATGTCAATAAGTATATTTTTGATGGAACTTTTCTTTTGTTGGGTGAAGATGGCAGCGTTATAAATAAGGATAATTCACCTATTCTTCATTGGGCTACTGGCAAAATTTGGGTAAATAATCATGCCCATATATTGCAAGAAAATAGTGAAGCAAAATTGCGATATCTTTATTATTATTTACAATGCATAGATGTCTCTGATATTGTTAGAGGTATGCCACCTAAAATAAATCAGGCAAATATGTGCAACATTCTCATCCCCATTCCCTCCCTCTCCGAGCAGGAGCGTATCGTTGGCATTCTCGATACGTTCACCGCTGCCATCGACAATCTGAAAGCGCAAATCGCCCAGCGCAGAAAGCAGTATGAATATTATCGCGACCAACTCCTCGACCTCGAAGGGAAAGAAGGAGTGGTGATGAAAACACTAGGTGAGTTGTGCTTAATTAAAACAGGATGTAAACCATTGGAAATAAAGGAAAATGGGCTATTAAAATATATTAACGCGGGTACATCTGAATCCGGCTATGTCGATAAAAGCAATTGTGATGGGGATGTCGTAACAACACCATCAAGAGGTCAGGGAGGAATAGGGTTCGTCGCATATCAATTTGAAGCTTTCTGGCTGGGCCCTTTATGTTATCAAATACGTCCCAATGAGCAAGAACGTTTATCATCAAAATTCTTATATAATTATCTTTCTTCTCATAATGAAGAAATATTAAAATATAAGAGTGAAGGAGGCACACCAGCTATAAATGCACTTGATTTAAAGAAAATCATCATTCATCTCCCCCCTCTAGAAGATCAGCGCCGCATCGTTGGCATCCTCGACACCTTCGAGGCTTCCATCACGAACTTAGAGTCTCAGCTGAAGGCTCGCGAGCAGCAATACGAGTATTACAGGAATAAACTATTGACGTTTGAGTAAGATGAAAACTTTATACCCAGTCCTCAATACTGATGCCCTCGATATGCTCAAAGTGCTTGCGGTTGTGAGTCACCACCACGAGTCCTTTGGCCTTTGCTGCACTACCGATAAGCAGGTCGAAGTCGTCAATCTTCTTTCCAGCCTTCCAGAGTGCTGTTCTCTCTTTGGCAAAGGTATGAACGGTTTCGTGGAACGGGATAATATTCATTTCTTCAACAAAGGCTTCCACCTGTCTGAGATTATCCTCAACCCGGTCACTGTAGTAGGCACCGAACAACAGTTCAGCCACCACAGCATCGGTAATAAAGCACTCGTTTTCGTCTATCTCGTTGAGCTTTTCTTCGATGCTGCGTTTTCCTCTGAGCAGGAATACGCAGATGCTGGTGTCAAGCAGATATCCTTTCATAGCTCAACATCGAATGTGTTTTTGGTTCGGGCAGAACGAATGTCGCTGACTATTTCCTCTGCCGATCGAGAGTCATTCCATGTTCCTGCGAAGCGGCTTGCCCAGCCTTTCTTGTGTGGGGCTGCTTGCTCATCGGCAACCGTCATGGAACTGCTTAGCAAGGCTATCAGCTCTATCTTCTCAGTGTTACTCAAGTCCTTAAGCTTCGACCAATACCGAGCGCAGATAGGCGATGTGACATTTAAACCATTTATACTCATATACATTCTTGTTTGCTATTCCGCATGCAAAGTTAAGCATTTTTTCTGAAACAGCAAATAAATAACGAAAAATAAATAATCATGACCGACGACTATAAACTCATCCTGGAGCAGGATCACCAGACGGTGATGGCACACTACGAGGTGGCTGCGAAGGCTGCCGAGGGCTACCAGAGCGAGGCGGCGCTGGAGCAGGCCTTCATCAGTCAGCTGGTGAGCCAGGGCTACGAGTATGCGCGCAGCGTGAAGGACGAGGCGAGCCTGCTGGCGAACCTGCGGCGGCAGCTGGAGCTGCTGAACGACGTGAGCCTGAGCGACGGCGAGTGGCGGCGCCTGCTGCCGATGATCTCGAACGAGCAGATGACCATCGAGGACAAGACGGAGATGCTGCAGGGCAAGGGCTACATCCTGGCACTGACGCTCGACAACGGGCTGACGAAGAACATCCGGCTGTGGGACAAGCAGAACGTGCACAACAACCGCCTGCAGGTCATCAACCAATACGTGGAGGGCGGCGGCAAGCACAAGACGCGCTACGACGTGACGATACTCGTCAACGGCCTGCCGATGGTGCACGTGGAGCTGAAGCGGAGGGGCGTGCCCATCAAGGAGGCCTTCAACCAGATAGACCGCTACCTGCGCGACTCCTTCTGGGCGGGCCGCGCGATGTTCGACTTCGTGCAGCTCTTCGTCATCTCCAACGGCACGGAGACGAAGTACTACAGCAACACCACCCGCTTCGCCAAGGAGAAAGAAGGCACGACGGGCAACGCCGGACAGAAGACGGCGGGGCAGACCTTCGAGTTCACCACCTACTGGACGGACCAGGAGAACACACTGCTCACCGACCTGCGCGACTTCACCACGACGTTCTTTGCCAAGCACACCATCCTCAACATCCTGACGAAATACTGCGTGTTCAACGTCGACCGCCAGCTGCTGGTGATGCGCCCCTACCAGATAGCGGCCACGGAGAAGATTCTCGGGCGCATACAGACGGCGCTGAACAACCGCTGGCAGGGGTCGATACGTGCGGGCGGCTACATCTGGCACACCACGGGCAGCGGCAAGACGCTGACCTCGTTCAAGACGGCACAGCTGGCCTCGCGCATGGAGGGCGTGAGCAAGGTGCTCTTCGTGGTAGACCGCAAGGACCTGGACTACCAGACGATGAAGGAGTACGACAACTTCGAGAAGGACTGCGCCAACAGCAACTCGTCGGCCCGCGTGCTGCTGCGCCAGCTGAAGGACCCCGCCTGCCACATCATCATCACGACGATACAGAAGCTGTCGAACCTGATGAAGCCCCGCTTCTACGACCAGGACGAGCAGCTGCGGGAGCTGCTGCAGCGTGAGAACATCGTGATGATCTTCGACGAGTGCCACCGCTCGCAGTTCGGCGACATGCACAAGGACATCGTGCGCCGCTTCAAGCGCTACCTCATCTTCGGCTTCACGGGCACACCCATCTTCGCCGTGAACGCCACGGCGGGCAGCCGATATATGACCACGGCACAGCTCTTCGGCGGCGAGCCCGACGACCAGGGGCTGCCTACGCGAGCTCTGCACACCTACACCATCATCAACGCCATCCGCGACCAGAACGTGCTGCCCTTCCACGTGGACTACAGCTCGACGATGAAGATGAAGAGCGACGTGGACAGCAAGCAGGTGTGGGGCATCGACACCGACGAGGCGCTGCACGACGCGCGGCGCATCGCCATCGTCACCACCTACATACTCGACCACTTCCGCGAGAAGACCTTCGGACGCTTCAACAGCATCTTTGCCGTCGACTCGGTGGCCTCGGCCATTGCCTACTACAAGGAGTTCCGGCGCCAGCAGAAGGACAGGGCGGTGAAGCTGCGCGTGGCCACCATCTTCACCTATGCAGCCAACGAGGCCGGCAGCGACGAGTGGGGCTTCGGCGACGACGAGAACCCCGAGAGCACCACCGAGCTGCCCGCACCACAGCGCGAGGAGCTGCAGCGCGCCATCAGCGACTACAACGAGACGTTCGGCACCGCCTTCTCCACCGACGGCGACCAGTTTCAGTCGTACTACAAAGACCTGTCGCTGCGCATGAAGCGGCGCGAGGTGGACGTGCTCATCGTCGTGGGCATGTTCCTCACCGGCTTCGACGCTAAGACGCTGAACACGCTGTGGGTGGACAAGAACCTGAAGATGCACGGCCTGCTGCAGGCCTACAGCCGCACGAACCGCATACTGAACAGCGTGAAGACCTTCGGCAACATCGTCTGCTTCCGCAACCTGGAGGACGCCACCCGCAAGAGCATCTCCATCTTCGGCGACGAGAAGGCCGCAGGCCTGGTGTTCATGAAGTCGTTCGACGAATACTACAGCACGGGCTACACCGACGACAAGGGCACCCGCCACGCCCCCTACACAGAGCTGGCAGAACAGCTGCAGGCGAGATACCCTGTGGAGAAGATTCCTGCCATCCTCGACCCCGAGGAGCAGAAGGCGTTCATCCGACTCTTCGGCGCCATCCTGAAGCTGCGTAACCTGCTGAGTGCCTTCGACGAGTTTACGCCCGAGCGGCAGATAGTGCCGGAGATGAGCATGCAGGACTACCTGGGCTGGTACAACACGCTGTACGAGAAGGTCGGCAAGCACGCCACGCCCCACGAGCGCGAGGACATCTGCGACGACCTGGTGTTTGAGATGGAGCTGGTGAAGCAGGTGCAGGTGAACATCAGCTACATCCTGCAGCTGGTGCAGCAATACCACGACACGAACTGTCAGGACAAGGAGCTCATCGTGAAGATGCGCAAGCAGATAGACGCCAGCCCCGACATGCGCGACAAGCGCGAGCTGATAGAGCGGTTCATCGAGAACATGACGCCCGAGAAGGGTGCCGACGTGGGCCGTCAGTGGGAGCAGTACATTGCCGAGCAGCGCCAGCAGGAGCTGGACACCATCATCAGCGAGGAGCAGCTGAAGCCCGCCGAGACACGCGCCTTCATGGAGCGGGCATTCAACGACGGATACGTGACGGAGACGGGCACCGGCATAGCGAAGATACTGCCGCCCACAAACCCCTTCCTGCCGGAGAGCGGCGAGAAGAAGCAGACAGTGATCGACCGCCTGAAGCTGTTCCTGCAGAAGTTCATGGGCACCACGGAGCAGGTGAACGTGAGCGTCACCATACACAACCATTTCGACGGCAAAATAGACAAACTTACAATAAACTCACAAGAATAACGTTATTGGAATAAACAGACATTAGGAACATAAGCAAGCATCGCATGCTTTAAGGCTCATTTTCTCGACCGGGCACCGACAGCCCAACACTTTCTCTTAGAAGCCATGCGACCATCGCTTCGCGTGAATAACCATTCACGGCGAGGGCGGCGGTCGCTTTGTGCATGATAAGAGATGGAGTCGAGAACCAGAGCCTTTTGTGCCGGGCGGCGGTCTGCCCTTGCTTTTTGCCTTATCATAATAATCAAAACCAAAAAGAAAATGGAAGACAGCGAACCAACGCAGCATTTTGGCGGCATCATCAACTACTTTGGCGGTGCCAGGATTAACCATTTCACCATTAACTACGGCAACAACAAAAAGCCCCAGGACAACAACACGGAGTATCATGCGCAGCAGCCAGCGGAAGCCCCCGGCAATGACGGGGAGGTGAGCGCGGCGCAGGTGGCCGCAGCACTTTCACGTTGCAGAGATTACCTGTGGGGCAACGCGGCCTACGCCGTGGCCTTCTGCGTCTGCCGCGACGTGTACGGGTGGCCCAACAACGCCGCCGGCTTTGAACGGCAGATGCAGCTGCAGGGCATCAGCATGCCGCCAGGAACCATCCACAGCGCCATCAGCCGAAACAGGTACATGCGCATGCCGGTAGACAAATGGGAGAAGAACGGAGCCATGCAGCGGGTGCTGGCCATGAAGGAGCAGTTCATGGAGCAGATGGAGGCCGCCACACACGAAGCCGGGGAAAGCTCAGAATAAGGCTGGCACAGAAAAAGGGATAAAAATTTGGAACTTTCAATTATTTGTCGTACTTTTGCAACAACAAAATGCATTTGCCGATGAATGAGAACAAACGATATCCTGTCATTGAAGAGGAGGACGGCAGTTGCCTGACGGCCCAGGAGCCTGCGGCTGAAGCTGCAGTGGCCTACGAGGAAGCCGTTGTTCCTGACGATGTGGACTATGCCCGCATCGTAGATGGCGTACTGCAGGTGACACCCGACATTGAGGAGGAGATGGCCGAGGTGGAGCGTGGCGAGGTGGTCGCTATGTCTGAATTCAAAACCATGTTTGCCAAATGGCTCTGACCATTGAATTCAGCCGCCATCAACAATGAGACAGAAAGGAAAGCGCAGGAAAAGGCGTAGGAAACGCAGGAAAAGGCGTAGAGGTGTATGACGTTGTTTCATACACCTTTTTTTTATCACTATCTTTGCACCGTCATTCGAATGACCGAGAACCGTAAACAACATTTGTACAACCCTTAAAACCGAGCAAAGATGGAAATGATTT